>LZRV01000116.1 GCA_002159065.1 Paenibacillaceae bacterium ZCTH02-B3
GGATTTGCCCCCGACGGAATATCTGGAGCTGGTGACGGCTGGGGTCATTGAGCCCCAGAGAATCGCAGCATGATAGCGAAAAGACATGCTTTCATGCGGTAGTGTCCAAACTTAGGGGGTCAAACCGAGATGGGCCGGAAGCGGCCCGGACCCGGGCGGCAAGGCCGGGCGTTCGGCCACCCCCCCGGTTCTTGCCATGGCGCCCCGGATGGGATATACTTTCGGTAACGGCGAAGAACAGGAGAGTACGTTTCGCGCAGGATTGTCCAGAGAGGAGCGCCGCGGCTGCAAGCGATCCCTTTCCGGCGAAGCGGAAATGCGCCTGGGAGCCGCGCCGTCGATCGGCGGCCATTGAGCGGCCGCGCGGGTAGACGGCGCCGGGTGGCCCCGTTAACGGCCGCATGAGGGGGACCCTCCGACTGCTCCATAACCAGGGCGCCGGAACGGTCCAAGCAGAGTGGAACCGCGTGAACGTCACGTCTCTGCAGCGCGTCGCTGCGGAGATTTTTATTTTGGGTCCGGTTCGAGGACGAGGCGAAGAAAGGGGGAAGTGGAAGTGGGGTTCTGGAGCACGCTCCGCTCGGACATCGAAGCGGTGTTCGAAAACGATCCGGCCGCGCGCAGCAAACTTGAGGTCATCCTCACGTACAGCGGCCTGCACGCCATCTGGGCGCATCGCGTCGCCCACGCCCTGTACAAGAGGAAATGGTACACCCTGGCGCGAATCATTTCCCAGGCCAGCCGGTTTTTCACGGGCATCGAGATCCATCCCGGCGCCAAGATCGGCAGGAAGCTGTTCATCGACCACGGCATGGGCGTGGTCATCGGCGAGACGACGGAGATCGGCGACGAGGTGATCATCTACCAGGGCGTCACGCTGGGCGGCACCGGGAAGGAAAAAGGCAAGCGCCATCCCACCATCGGCAACCGGGTGGTCATCGGCGCGGGAGCGAAGGTGCTCGGCTCGTTCAAGGTGGGCGACAACACGCGCATCGGTTCCAACTCCGTCGTCCTGCGCGAGGTGCCGCCAAACAGCACGGTGGTCGGCAATCCCGGCCGCATCGTGAAGCGGGACGGGCAGCGGGTCGACCGCCTGGACCACACCAACCTGCCCGACCCGGTGGTGGACATGTTCCGGCAATTGCAGGAAGAAATCCACGATTTGCGCGCCGAGATCGAACGCCTCAAGGCGCAGCGGGAGGCGTCCGGAAGCGGGTCGCATTCCGCCCGGACGGACAGCGCGGAACTTCGGGAAGAGCAAAGGAGCACGGTACCGTGAGTTTGCAAATCTACAACAGCTTGACCCGGCGAAAAGAACCGTTCGTTCCCCTCGAACCGGGAAAAGTGAACATGTACGTTTGCGGCCCGACCGTGTACGACTACATCCACATCGGCAACGCGCGTCCGCTCATTTTTTTTGACGTGGTTCGCCGCTATCTGGAAGCGATCGGGTACAGGGTCAATTTCGTGGTCAACTACACCGATGTCGACGACAAGCTGATCCGCAAGGCGAACGAGCTGGGCGTCACCGTGCCGGAGGTGGCCGACCGGTTCATCCGCGCGTTCAACGAGGACCGTGAAGCCCTGCGCGTGCGGCCGGCGACGGTCAACCCGCGGGTGACGGAGACGATCCCGGAAATCATCGCCTTCATCGAAGGGCTGGTGGCCAAAGGGTACGCCTACGAAAGCGGCGGAGACGTGTATTTCCGGACGAACCGGTTTCCGGAATACGGCAAGCTTTCGCACAAAAACCTGGACGAACTGATGTACGGAATCCGCGTGGAAGTGGACGAGCGCAAGGAAAACCCGCAGGATTTCGTGCTGTGGAAAGGCGCGAAGCCGGGCGAAATCAACTGGCCCAGCCCGTGGGGGAACGGACGGCCCGGCTGGCATATCGAATGCTCCGCCATGGCGCTCAAGTACGCGGGCGAGACGCTGGACATCCACGGCGGCGGGCAGGACCTCCAGTTTCCCCACCACGAATGCGAGATCGCCCAGTCCGAGGCGTTTACCGGCAAGCCGCTGGCCCGCTACTGGATGCACAACGGGTTCGTCAACATCAACCACGAAAAAATGTCCAAATCGCTGGGCAACGTGGTCAACGTGCGGGATTTGCTCCAAAGAACGAACCCGTACGCGGTCCGGTACCTGATGCTGGCTTCCCATTACCGCAGCCCGCTCAATTTCACCGAAGAGACGGTTCGCCAGGCGGAAAACAGCGTGGAGCGGCTCACCAACTGCCGGGACAATCTGAAACACCGCCTCACCACGGTGGGCGTGCCGGGGTCGCCGGAAGATCCTTTCGAGGATCCGGAGCTGCTGGAGCGGCTGAAGCGTTTTGAGGAAGAATTCCATGAGAAAATGCGGGACGATTTCAACACCCCGGACGCGATTACCGCCTGGTTCCGGATCGTTTCGGAGGCAAACGTTTATTTGCGGCGCGATGTGGTGACGGAAGCCGGCGTCCGGTATTTCCTGGACCTGTTTGCGCGTCTGGACGACATCCTCGGGCTGCTGCCCGAAGAACAGACGGAGCTGGCCGACGCCGAAGTGGAGGCGCTCATCGCGGAGCGGACGGAAGCACGCAAGGCGAGAAATTACGCCCGCGCCGACGAAATCCGCGAATTGCTGGCCGCGCGCGGCATCATATTGGAAGACACGCCCCAGGGCGTGCGCTGGCGCCGCAAGTAAAGGAGGAGATTCGCTGTCATGAGCCGGCGCGACAGGAAAGCCGCCCGGGCGGCGGCGAAAGGCAGGCCGGCGAAAGCGGGCGGGACGGCGACGGGCGGGCAGCCGAAAGCGGGGCCGCTGAAGAGCGGAGCGGGGATGGGCGGATCGTCTGTGACGGACCGGCCGTTGAGGAGCGGCCCGGCGATGGGCGGACCGGCGACGGGCGGCCCGGCGATGGCAGACCGGCCGGCGGCGGGCGGTTCGATGGCGTCGGATGCGACCCGGGTTTCGGGTGAACGGACGGAAGCGCTCGCCGGCGAGGAACTGCTGGCCGGAAAACATCCGGTGCTGGAGGCGCTTCGCTCCGGCCGGCCGCTGAACAAGATCTGGGTGGCGAGCCAGGCGCAGCGGCAGACGGTGCAGCCCATCCTGGAAGCGGCCCGGGAACGCGGCGTCGTGGTGCAGGTGACGGACCGGCGCGCGCTGGACCGCCTGGCGCCCGGCGTGCCGCATCAGGGCATCGTCGCCCAGACGGCGGCCGCGCCGTATACGGAACTGGAAGAACTGCTGGAGCGCGCCGCGCGGAGCGGCCGCCCGCCGCTTTTGGTGCTGCTGGACGAAGTGGAAGACCCGCACAATCTCGGCTCGGTGCTGCGCACGGCGGAGTGCGCGGGGGCCGGCGGCGTCATCGTGCCGAAGCGGCGCAGCGCGGGGCTCACGGCGGCCGTGGCGAAGGCGTCGGCCGGCGCGGTGGAATACATTCCGGTGGCCCGGGTGACCAACCTGGCCCAGACCATCGGGCTCCTGCAGTCGCGCGGCTTCTGGGTGGCGGGCGCGGACGCTTCCGCGCCGCAGGACGTGTTTGACGCCGACCTGACCGGGCCCCTCGCCATCGTCATCGGCAGCGAAGGAAAGGGACTCTCCCGCCTGGTCCGGGAAAAATGCGATTTTCTCGTGTCCGTGCCGATGTTCGGCCGCATCGGCTCGCTGAACGCTTCTGTCGCCGCGGCGGTCATCCTGTATGAAGCGGTCCGTCAGCGGATGGCAAAGGACGGGGCGAAGGACGGGGAGATGCGCGGCGCGAAGGTTGGAGGAGCGGATGGCGCGCGGCGCGGCGATGCGGGCGGCGCACGGAGCGGCGGCGGGGACCGCGCCAAAGGCGCAACAGGCGGTACGGAAGGAGCCCCGGAAGAAGCCCCGGAGGACGGCCATGCTCCGGCGTGACGACGTGCTGGTCGTGGACGGCTACAACATGATCGGAGCATGGCCCGAACTGGAGCCGCTGATGGCCGACCGGCTGGACGAGGCGCGGGACCGGCTGGTGGACCTGCTGGCCGATTACGGGGCGTTCGCCGGCGTGAACGTCACGGTGGTGTTCGACGCGTTTCGCGTGCCGGGGACGGGGGCGTCGTACCGGGTGGCCGGTGTGGAGGTCGTATTTACCCGGGAGAAGGAGACGGCGGACGAATGCATCGAGCGGCTCGTCGGCGAACTGAAAACGGAAGGCCGCAACGTGATCGTCGCCACCTCCGACTACACCCAGCAGCGGATCGCCTTCGGCCGCGGCGCGCTGCGCCTGTCGGCCAGGGAGCTGCGCCTCCGGGTGCTGGAAAGCCGGCGGCAGATCGAGCAGACGGTGCGCGGGCAGCCTCCGGTCCAGCGCAATCCGCTGGGCGGGACGCTCAGCGAGGAGGCGCGGCGCCGGTTCGAATCCTGGCGGCGCGGCGAAGGCCTTTCCGGCGATTGATCGTTTTCCGTTCCGCTTGTTACATATTGTTGCATGCAAACGCTTCCATTAGGGTTTTTCTCCGGCGGATGCCGGCGGAAAGCCCGATTTTATTGACGTTTCCGGCTTCTATCAAGTATATTGGTAATAGTTTGATATACATATCGTTCTCCGGGGGTTGCAGCATCTTCACGGGCCGGAGGGGAATTGCGTGAGCGTCGACGTGAAAAAGCCGGAAACGCACGATTACGACGCCAAATCGGACGAAGACATTGTCGAAGCGGTCCGCCTGGGAGACGCCGAGGCGCTGGAGTACCTGATCAACAAATACCGGAATTTTGTCCGGGCCAAGGCGAGATCGTATTTTCTCATCGGCGCTGAACGGGAAGACATCGTCCAGGAAGGCATGATCGGGCTGTACAAATCGATCCGCGACTTCCGGGGGGACAAGCTCGCCTCTTTCAAGGCCTTTGCCGAGCTTTGCATCACCCGCCAGATCATCACGGCCATCAAAACGGCCACCCGGCAGAAACACATTCCCCTCAACTCGTACATCTCCCTTGACAAGCCCATCTACGACGAGGATTCCGACCGGACGCTGCAGGACATCATCTGCGGCACTTCGGTGTGCGATCCGGAAGAGATGATCATCAACCAGGAGGAGTTTTACGGCCTGGAAGACAAAATGTCGGAACTGCTCAGTGACCTGGAACGCAAGGTGCTGATGCTGTATCTGGACGGCCGGTCGTACCAGGAGATCGCCGTGGATCTGGACCGGCACGTCAAGTCCATCGACAACGCCCTGCAGCGTGTCAAGCGAAAACTGGAACGGTATCTGGAAGTGCGGAACGTCAGCGGATGACGTTCTTTTTTTTGCCTTGCGGGCGGACCTCGGGCATCGGGACCCGGCGGCGCGCGTGTTTTCATCGCGCGGCCAGGGCCAGTCCCTCGCCCGCGATGGCGCCCAGCAACACCAGTAGCCACGGAGGGCAGCGCAAATACGCCGACGCGCCGAACAGGGCCGCCGCAAGCGCAAAATCCTCCGGCGCGCGGATCGTCGACGTCCAGATCGGGTGGTACAGGGCGGCCAGGAGCACGCCGACCACCGCCGCGTGCACGCCCGCCAGCGCCGCGCGCATCCGCGGCAGCCGGCGCAGCGCGTCCCAGAACGGCAGCGCTCCCGCGATCAGCAGAAACCCGGGCAGGAAGATGCCGAGGATCGCCGTCAGGGCCCCCGTCCAGCCTCCCGCCTCCATTCCCAGAAACGCCGCAAAGGTAAAAAGCGGTCCGGGCAGCGCCTGGGCGGCGCCGTATCCGGCCAGGAAACGTCCGGGTTCCACCCAGCCCGCGGCGACGGTTTCCTTCTCCAACAGCGGAAGCACGACGTGGCCGCCCCCGAACACGAGGGCGCCGGAGCGGTAGAACGCGTCGAACATCGCCAGCGTTGTGCCCGGCCACAGGCTGTGCGCCAGAGGAAGCGCGAACAACAGGAGCGCCGAGAGGACCAGACAGCACAGGGCGAGGGGCCGGGAGAGCGGAGCGCGTTCCGGCGTCGTTCCTTCGCCGTCCGTACGGGCGCCGCCCGCTTCCGCTCCGACGGTGGCGGCGGAGCGGAAGGCCAAAGCGCCGATGATCCCGCCGGCCAGGATCGCCGCCCACTGGCCGGCCGCCGCCGGCCAGAGCGTGACCAGCACGGCGGACCCCACCGCCATTGCCGCCCGCGGCCGGTTCGCGGCCATCTGCCGGCCCATGCTCCAGACGGCCTGCGCCACGACGGCCACCGCGACGAGTTTCAGGCCATGGAGCCATCCGGCGTCCGCTCCGCCGAACCGTTCCGCCCACCGGTTCAGGCCGAGGGCGAAGCCGATCATCAGGAACGCCGAAGGCCAGGTGAAGCCGAGCCAGGCGGCTACGCCGCCCGCGAAGCCGGCCCGCATCATGCCGATGCCGATGCCGGCCTGGCTGCTGGCCGGTCCGGGCAGAAACTGGCACAGCGCCGTCAGATCCGCGTAGCTCTGCGCGTCCAGCCATTTTCGCCGGCGGACGTATTCATCATGGAAATATCCGATATGCGCCGCCGGACCGCCGAAAGACACAAGTCCCAGTTTCGTCGCGGCGAGAAAGACGCGGACGATCTCCTTCATGCGGCAGCCATCCCCATGCGAACACGTTCTCCGCCCCTTCAATTCTCCACGGCATCCGGTCGATCCTTCCCGGGGCCCTCCGGCGTTCCGGGAGTCCGGACCGGAAACGCGCGGCCGGAGTTAGAGTAAAATTTGCGTGGGGGTAAAGTCTGGAAAAAGCGAACATAGAAAAAGAGCTTCTCCCCTGGTAATGTGAAAATGTGAATTTGCTGAAACACGCACCAAGAGGAGGAAGCTCCTGTGCAGCACTTTACCACAATCATTCCCTCAATGAAAGAGCTTGAGCAGTGGATGTTGCGGGAGATGCAGGAAGCGTTCGCCAGCGCGATGAAGACAGCGCTGGAGATGTTGGACCTGATCATCCTTGGCGCAAAGGGATCGCCAGCGTTTTCGCGTCAAGGCGGAACGGGAAGCCAGGACCTGATCA
>LZRV01000117.1 GCA_002159065.1 Paenibacillaceae bacterium ZCTH02-B3
ATCTTGCACCTTGAAAACCGGATAGGGAAGCGTAAAGCCGGGTAAGAAACCGCGCAAATTGGAGCAGCGGAAGGATAAGCTGCTAAGGGCGCACGGTGGATGCCTTGGCGCCAGGAGCCGATGAAGGACGGGGCGAACGCCGATACTGCCTCGGGGAGCCGTAAGCAGGCCGCGATCCGGGGATGTCCGAATGGGGGAACCCAGCCGTCGTAATGGGCGGCTATCCGGCGGTGAATCCATAGCCGTCGGAGGGCACACCAGGGGAACTGAAACATCTTAGTACCCTGAGGAGAAGAAAACAACCGTGATTCCGCAAGTAGCGGCGAGCGAACGCGGAGGAGCCCAAACCGGGAGGCTTGCCTTCCGGGGTTGTGGGACGTCCCGTATGGAGTTACAAAAGAGCATTCTAGGCGAAGAGGTCTGGAAAGGCCCGCCATAGGAGGTAACAGCCCTGTAGCCGAAAGGGTGCTCTCTCCGGGACGGATCCCGAGTACCGCGGGGCACGTGGAACCCCGCGGGAAGCAGGCAGGACCATCTGCCAAGGCTAAATACTCCCTGGCGACCGATAGTGAACCAGTACCGTGAGGGAAAGGTGAAAAGAACCGCGGGAGCGGAGTGAAAGAGAACCTGAAACCGTGCGCTTACAAGAAGTCAGAGCCCTTTTGATGGGTGATGGCGTGCCTTTTGTAGAATGAACCGGCGAGTTGCGTTTGCGTGCGAGGTTAAGGCTTGAAGGGCCGGAGCCGTAGCGAAAGCGAGTCTGAAGAGGGCGATTTAGTACGCAGGCGCAGACCCGAAACCGTGTGATCTACCCCTGTCCAGGGTGAAGGCAGGGTAAAACCTGCTGGAGGCCCGAACCGGTGGGCGTTGAAAAGTCCTCGGATGAGGCGGGGGTAGGGGTGAAATGCCAATCGAACACGGAGATAGCTGGTTCTCCCCGAAATAGCTTTAGGGCTAGCCTCGGGTGAAGCTTTACGGAGGTAGAGCACTGAAAGGATGCGGGGCCCGCAAGGGTTACCAAGTTCTATCAAACTCCGAATGCCGTAAAGGGATGCCCGGGAGTCAGACGGTGAGCGCTAAGGTCCATCGTCGAGAGGGGAACAGCCCAGACCATCGGCTAAGGTCCCCAAGTGTGTGTTAAGTGGGGAAGGATGTGGCGCCGCGAAGACAACCAGGATGTTGGCTTAGAAGCAGCCATCATTCAAAGAGTGCGTAATAGCTCACTGGTCGAGTGGCGCTGCGCCGAAAATTCAACGGGGCTAAACACACCACCGAAGCCATGGCTTGTGCCGGAAGGCACAGGGGTAGGGGAGCGTTGCATGCGGGTTGAAGCCGTACCGGAAGGAGCGGTGGACGGCATGCAAGCGAGAATGCCGGTATGAGTAACGAAAAGACAGGTGAGAATCCTGTTCGCCGAAAGCCTAAGGTTTCCTGAGGAAGGTTCGTCCGCTCAGGGTAAGTCGGGACCTAAGGCGAGGCCGAAAGGCGTAGTCGAAAGGGCAACAGGTTGAAATTCCTGTACCACCCGTGCGGCGTCATGAGCGATGGGGGGACGCAGGAGGGCAGGGACGCAGGCGGATGGAAGGGCCTGTCCAAGCAGCAAGAGGGGTGACACAGGCAAATCCGTGCACCGGTAACCTCAAGCTGTGACGGGGAGGGGAAACTGAAGTACCCGAAGGTCCTGTGCTCCCACTGCCGAGAAAAGCCTCTAGCCAGCCGCAGGGTGCCCGTACCGGAAACCGACACAGGCAGGCGGGAAGAAGATTCCAAGGCGCGCGGAAGAACTCTCGTCAAGGAACTCGGCAAAATGGCCCCGTAACTTCGGGAGAAGGGGTGCCCCGGTAGGGTGAGGAGCCCGAGGGGGCCGCAGTGAAGAGGCCCAAGCGACTGTTTAGCACAAACACAGGTCTGTGCGAAGCCGCAAGGCGACGTATACGGGCTGACGCCTGCCCGGTGCTGGAAGGTTAAGGGGAAGGGTTAGCCTTTGAGGCGAAGCTTTGAACCGAAGCCCCAGTAAACGGCGGCCGTAACTATAACGGTCCTAAGGTAGCGAAATTCCTTGTCGGGTAAATTCCGACCCGCACGAATGGCGTAACGACTTGGGCGCTGTCTCGACGAGAGATCCGGTGAAATTTTAGTACCTGTGAAGATGCAGGTTACCCGCGACGTGACGGAAAGACCCCGTGGAGCTTTACTGCAGCTTGATATTGGACTTTGGCAGGGCCTGTACAGGATAGGTGGGAGCCTTGGAAGCCGGTGCGCCAGCATCGGTGGAGGCGTCCTTGGGATACCACCCTGGCTGTGCCGGAGTTCTAACCCGCCGCCCTGAATCGGGCGGGGGGACCGTGTCAGGCGGGCAGTTTGACTGGGGCGGTCGCCTCCCAAAGGGTAACGGAGGCGCCCCAAGGTTCCCTCAGCGCGGTTGGAAATCGCGCGTAGAGTGCAAAGGCAGAAGGGAGCTTGACTGCGAGACGGACGTGTCGAGCAGGGACGAAAGTCGGGCTTAGTGATCCGGTGGTACCGGATGGAAGGGCCATCGCTCAACGGATAAAAGCTACCCCGGGGATAACAGGCTTATCTCCCCCAAGAGTCCACATCGACGGGGAGGTTTGGCACCTCGATGTCGGCTCATCGCATCCTGGGGCCGTAGCAGGTCCCAAGGGTTGGGCTGTTCGCCCATTAAAGCGGTACGCGAGCTGGGTTCAGAACGTCGTGAGACAGTTCGGTCCCTATCTGTCGCGGGCGGAGGAAATTTGAGGGGGGCTGTCCCTAGTACGAGAGGACCGGGACGGACGCACCGCTGGTGTACCAGTTGTTTCGCCAGGAGCACCGCTGGGTAGCCAAGTGCGGAAGGGATAAGCGCTGAAAGCATCTAAGCGCGAAGCCCGCCCCGAGATGAGATTTCCCACTCGTTAAGAGGTAAGACCCCTGGGAGAACACCAGGTGGATAGGCCCGGGGTGGAAGCGCGGCAACGCGTGGAGCTGACGGGTACTAATCGGTCGAGGGCTTATCCAACCTTACTCTGCTGAAGCTTCCCATCCGGTTTTCAGGGCGCAAGGGCGTCCAAAGCTGTCGGCCCCGCCGGACCTTCCGGCGGGGCCTCTCCGTTTATCCGATACATTCAATGCCGTTTAAATATTTTCGGAGCGCCTTGGGAATATGAATGCGGCCATCGGGCTGCTGATGGACTTCCAGGAGCGGAATGAGCAATTGTCCTTGTCCGATTCCCTGATCGGCGTGTCGGGTGAAAAAGTCTCCGGATCGTCCGGTTCCTGGTTGACGGACCGGATCGTCGTCTTCATTTTTTCCGCATCGTCGTGCAATCCCTTTTGAAGAAGCGAGCTGATTTCCTGCATTGCGGAAATTTCAGGGAAGATAGAGCCACAGCTCTCCGGGTTCGAAGCGAAGCACGATGTCCGGATTTTCACGGCGCAGGAGAACAAGCAGCCAAAGGCGGGGCGCCAGCATCCAGAGATGCCAGTACGAGAGCGCGATGAATAACGGCGGGGACCATGGATACAGCAAGGCCGCGAAGCAGAGGCCGACCAGCGTCAGATGCGCGTGAACCCGGCGGAACAGCCGGAGGCTGGCGTCCGTCGCGGGATACGGGCCGAATCCCGGCCAGTCGGTCCGGAACGCCCAGCGCCGGAAAGCGTCGGATTTCACGCGTCGCAGCGTCAGGCGCAGCACCGTGAGGTGCAGAACGGCCATGAGCGGCATGGCCAGTACGGCGGCCACGAGGCCCATCCAGCCGTGGAGAGCCGTCAGCGCCGCCGGGCAGAGCAGTCCGGCGGCGGCATGGCCGTGGGCGATTTCCCGGCGGAACGGGATTTTCCGCAGCAGCCGGTACCGGTAAATGGTGGCGTCGTGATGCCGTTCCCGAAGATCCTGGCGCATGAAGCCCCTCCTTCGGCGGGACGCGGCGTTGCCGGCGGGGATGCCCGCGCGTCCCGGGTGGCGTCTGAACATTACATCGGACGCAAACCCGGGAATGATGATAGGCCGGCATTCCCGTCTTTCTACCAAGGTTGCGTTTTCATCGGGGTATATTTTCATAGGATTGGTTCCATAATATAAGGTAGAAACGATACGGACAAAGGCGGGACTCCCATGGCCAACGAACGCGTGGCGGAAAAGAGAGGGACGGTCGCGGAAGCTCGGGAAAACGGAACGCCGGGCGGCGCCTCCGGGACGGGGACCGGAACCGTGAAAGCGGCGGGCGCCGAAAAGCCGGGAGGCGGATCGTTCGGCGGCGCGGCGCCGGACGGCGAAACCTGGAAGACGTGCATGGTGTGCGACCAACCGAAAAAGGAAGGCATCACGGTGGCCGCCGGGTTTTTCATCTGTGCCTCGTGCGAGAACGAAATGGTCAACACGTCGGTGGAAGACGAGAAGTATCCCTTTTTTGTCCGGCGGTTGAAACCGCTCTGGCTCCACATCGACCCCTGACGGAGGGCGCGGGAGCCTTGCCGGAACTTAGGTTCCGGCATTTTTTTTGGTAAAATGGGCCAAAAAGGACGCAAAAGGAGATGCATCCGTGACGGATCAGCGACAGGCGCCCCTGTTCGATGCGCTCCGCCGGCACGCGGCCGCCCGGAACGCGCCGTTTCACATTCCCGGCCACAAGCAGCGCGCGTCCGCCAATTTCGGAGACGCGGAAGCCCGGCGCATTTTCGGCGGGGTCATGGAAATCGATCTGACTGAGCTGGCCGACACCGACAATCTGCACCGGCCGGAAGGCGTGATCGCCGAAGCGGAGCGGCTGGCCGCGGCATGTTTCGGAGCGGAGGAAACCCGCTTTCTCGTCGGCGGCAGCACGGCGGGCAATCTGGCGATGGTGCTGGCGGTCTGCGAGCCCGGGGGACTCGTGCTGGTGCAGCGGAACGTCCACCAGTCGATATTCCACGGGCTCATGCTGGCGGAAGCCCGCGCGGTGCTTCTGCCGCCGGTGACGGACGGCGCGACAGGCCTGGCCGCGGTGCCGGATCCGGATGCGGTGGCGGAAGCCGTCCGCAAGTTTCCGGAAGCGCGGGCGCTCATTCTGGGCAATCCCAACTATTACGGCTTGAGCGCGAACCTTGCTTCCCTGGTCGGGCTGGCGCATCGCGCCGGCATGCCCGTGCTGGTGGACGAGGCCCACGGCCCCCATTTCGGCTTCCATCCGGCGTTCCCCCTTTCCGCCTTGGAAGCGGGCGCCGACGTGGTGGTCCAGTCCGCCCACAAGATGCTGTCGGCGATGACGATGGGCGCCTTTCTCCACATGCAGGGCAATCGGGTCTCCCGCGCGGAAGTGAGACGCTATTTGCGGATGGTGCAAAGCTCCAGCCCGTCCTATCCGGTCATGGCCTCCCTGGATCTGGCCCGGCGGGAGCTGGCGGTGCGAAAAGGCGACCTGTTCCGCGGCGCCCTGGAGGCGGTAAGTCGGGTGGAGGAGGCGCTCCGCGGACTTCCGTTCGGCGCGCCCGACCTCTCCGGTTTCCGGCGGGCCGGCTTGCAGGTTCGCCAGGATCCGCTCAAACTGGTGCTGTTCGACCGGAGGGGGCGGCTTGACGGTTTCCGGCTGGCGGAAGCCCTTGCCGCCCGCGGCTGCATCCCGGAGATGGCCGACGCGCGTTACGCGGTGCTGGCGTTTGGTCCCGGATCGACGGAGGAGGACGGACGGCGGCTGATTGCGGCCCTTGAGGGGATCGCTGAAGATACGGATGGCGAGCCGGCAGATGCGTCGGCGGTTTGCGCATCGGCGGCGGGTTTTCCGGGCCAAGAATTGGCGGAGCCGATTCGCTTTTCCCGCCGGCTTCCTCCGTGCGATGCGGTTCCGCTCGAGGAAGCGGCCGGTTGCATCGCCGGGGAGTGGATCATTCCCTACCCGCCCGGAGTGCCGCTGCTGGTGCCGGGGGAAAGGATCACCGAGCGCCACGTATCGGAACTCATCCGATGGCGCGAAGGCGGCGCGGGCATCCAGGGCGCAGCGGATCCGGGACTGCGCACGTTACTCGCGATCCGCGGGACTTAAGCGGGAACCGATTTGGCGAAACATTTGTTGTCAAGCGTCTGTGAAAATGTCAGGTTAACTGTTCTATGAAAATGTCAGGGATGATAGCTGATTAAACGGCCGCTGTCCTCTTGCAGACTAGCCGGATGCTGTGCTACGCTGTAACTGCTTGCTGGAGAATGGTTTTCTCCAGGGATGGTTTGCAGCGGGCTTGCGCGGGGACGCAGGCGCCGCTTCTTTTTTGGCCGTTGTTGGCGCCGGGGTCTGTGTGGCCTGTGTCTCCACACAAGGCCAGGCCCGCCCTTGATCCCACAGCCACACTTGTCCATCCATGCCGACACGCACTTCGACGACGCTCTTCGCTTCCCAACGCGGTACACCGGGGCCGGGCTTTGGCATGTAGCATTTCCCTTTCCAGGAGAAGGTCTGCCCGCCGCTGATTCTCCGGTGTTCCCGTCGGGTAAAAATGTGCTCCAAAGGGGTTTCGGGCAGCGGTCGGTAGGCCGGTTCCGCTACTTGCGGCTCGACGGCAAACAGGCGGTTGTGCTTTTCGATCAACTCCGGCAGGACCCGGTTGGCTTCCTCCATCGTGCAGACGTTGCGCAGCCGAAGTTCGACCACCAGACGGTCCTGCATGGTTTGCCAGAGCCGTTCGATCCGTCCTTTGGCCTGGGGGGACAGCGCCTCGATATGGGTGATCCCCAGATCGGCGATGGCCTGTCCGAAGGTGGAAAGCGCCTGCGGCTGACCGGCCAGTTCCTGCTCGAGGGTTGGCTTGCCCTTGGGCGGGTGAAAGATGGAGTGTTGGTCGCTGTAGAGCGCAAGCGGTACGCCTTTGCGCCTAAGTCCCTCCATCATGACGGCTACGTAGCCT
>LZRV01000118.1 GCA_002159065.1 Paenibacillaceae bacterium ZCTH02-B3
AGCCGCTTTGCTGACAGCTGTGGAGAGCGTGTCGGCAGAGGACATCGCGCCAAAGCAGCGGAAGGACTGGGAGGAATACAAGCAGTTTCTGAAGCAACACCGGAAGCATCTGGAGGACTACCGGAAGACGCTCCAGGCGGCGGGCATCGACACGAGCGGCATGAGGCCGATGGGGAGCGCGGAAGCGCAGATGCGGATCTTTGCCAGACGGACGAAGCGAGGCGGATACAGCTGGAGCGAGCGAGGCGTCAGCGCGATGCTGCGGACAATCATGAGAGGCCGGGAAGCCGGAGTGGTCCTGGTTACGTATGGAGGCAAGACTCCAACGCCGCAGCGCTCCGTCAGCATTCGGAAGTTGCTAAGGGACGTTATACGACCGACCAAAGGATACGTTAACGGGATGATCCGGTTGCTTAGGGGGCCGTGGCAGAGTAGCACAACGGGCATGGCATTGAAAGGGCTTAGAGGATACTAATACCAGAAAAATGAAACGCCAATCCCATAAGGAAGAACACCAAAAGCGCTTACAAGGGAAAGGTTCTTTTCAAGTTCGCATCCAGAATCCAAAAAAGGTGCCCACACTAGCTTGACTCAGACCATCCAGCCGTTTCCGTTGCGTTTCGGACACGGCCGGGATATAATGAAGATTACGACGCCGGAAAGTTTGACAGACAATCGCTCGCGGCTTCGGACCGCGGGAGGAAAGTCCGGGCTCCGCAGGGCAGGGTGCTGGATAACGTCCAGTCGGCGCGAGCCGAAGGAAAGTGCCACAGAAACGGACCGCCGATGGCCGCCTTCCGGCGGCACAGGCAAGGGTGGAACCGTGGTGTAAGAGACCACGAGGAACACTGGCGACTTTGTTCCTGGTAAACCCCACCCGGAGCAAGACCAAAAAGGAACGCAGCGGCCCGTGCGGCCGCGACCCTGGCCCGGGGTGCGTTCGGGTTGGTCGCTAGAGCCGTCCAGTAATGGCCGGCCCAGAAAGATGATTGTCGCTTCCATACGTGGGAGGGCGGCACCCGCCGTCCGCGATACCACCGGAAGAACAGAACCCGGCTTATGGCAAACTTTCCGGCTGACTTATGAACAAGACAGACAAACCCGCAAGGCGAAGGCCTTCGCGGGTTTTTCGTTTGAAAGCGCAGCTTCCGGCTTTCGGGCCCGGGGAAGACGCGGGGCCGGGTTGACAAGCGCAAGTGCCGGTTCCCGGCAAGCGCAGGTGCCGGTTCCCGGCATGCCGCAGTGTCCGGTTCCCCGGGAGCCGGTCGAAACGGCCGCTATCCGTTCCCCGTCGGGACGAGCAGGGACAGGACGGACCGCACGAGTCGCCAAAGCCCTTCCTGCAACCCGTCCTGCCATTCGCCGCGCCCGGGCGGTTCGCCGTCTTCGCTGGCGGCCGTCAGTCCGGCGGCCTTCTCCAGGGCCCGCCGGACGTCAATGACGCCGTAGCCGAATTCCGGGTCCGGACCGGGCGTTCCCATGTCGGAGGTCGTTTCGCGCAGCAGATTCGCGATTTCCTCCGGCGTCAGGGCGGGGTTCACCGCGCGCACCAGGGCGATCAGCGCGGCCACGTGCGGGGATGCCATCGAGGTACCCGACAGGGCGGCGTAGCGCCCGCCCGGGTAGGTGCTGGGAATGTTCGTGCCCGGCGCGGCCAGGTCGATATAGTCGCCGTAATTGGAAAAGTAGGCCCGCCCCGTGTCGGGATCGGTGGCGGCCACCGCCAGCACTTCCGGATAGGCGGCCGGGTACCCCGGCCGGTCCGTGTTGTCGTTGCCGCTGGCCGCGACGACCAGGACGCCGCGCCCGACGGCGTACCGGATGGCGTCGTGCAGAAACGCCGCCTCCGCGTAATTGCCGAGGCTCAGGTTGATGACGTCGGCGCCGTGATCGGTCGCCCAGATGACCGCCTCGGCCACCGAATAGGTGGAACCCGTGCCGGTGCCGTCCAGGGCCTTGATCGGCATGATTTTCGTGTACCACGTCATGCCGGCGACACCTTCCGCATTGTTGACGGTGGCGGCGATGATGCCGGCCACGTGGGTGCCGTGGCCGACGTCGTCCTCCGGCGGCTGGCCGGGGCTGATGACGTTGAAGCCTTCCGTCAGCCGGTCTTTCAGGTCGGGATGGTCGGACTGCACGCCGGTGTCGATCACGGCAACGACGACGTCGTCGCTTCCCCGCGTCAGGTTCCAACCCCGCTCCGTGGCGATGGCCGGCAAATTCCATTGGTAGGCGGCGTAATACGTGTCATTGGGGGTAATGCCGTCGTCCGCCTGTGCCCGCGCCTGGGCGCGTCTCCCGTTGGTCAGGTACAGGTAGTGCGGTTCGACGTAAACCGGATTCCAATTTTCTCTGAAATAAGCCATCAGTTCCTTCGCGGTTTTGTCTCGGGACCGGAACACGTATACCGCTCCGAGGCGGCCGGCCTTGCGAACCACGCTCAGGTCCAGTTGCCGGCGCAGCTCGAGGATTTCTTCGTCCCGCAGGGGCCTACGGAACTTGACCACCACTTCGTCCACCGTGTAATGGCTGACGCCTCCGTTGTCCTCTCCTTCGCGCACGGTGGTGTCCTTCAGGTCATCCGGCCGGACGGATTCGACCCGGTAACGGCCTTCCTCCGGATACGGCACCAGGCGCATGTTGCGGCGCTGGCTGCGTTCCACGTCGCGGACGACGTCCGCGGCCACCAGGAGCATCACGGCGCCCGAGCGGCCTTGCGGATCGGGAATGCCCGCGATAAAATGCGGAACTCCCCCAAGGAGGAAAGACGGGGATTGCGCGGTTTTGCCGCGGCGCACGGCCTTGAGAACGGTGTTCCAGTATCCGCGGCCCGGAGCGGGCAACGAGCCGGGATCGCGCCCGTCTGTCACCGTGCGGCCGGGGCGCCCGGCGGGGATCCATGCGACCGACAACCACTCGGGGTGTTGCCGCCGGACGCGGCGCAGCCGTTCCAGGCGCGCCTCCTCCGGCAGGCCGGCGGTTTCCCGCAGCCAGCGGCGGGCGGCGGCTTCGCACTGCAGACGGCACAGGCGTTCGGTCAGTTCCATGTCGCGGCTGACCGTCCGCATTTTGTACGCGGCTTCGCCTCCGGAGCCCGGACCCGGGTTTTCCCGACCCGTTCCGCCGGGCGTGTCAGGTCTCAGGCCGAACTGCAACGGAGCGGGAACCAGAAAAGGCACGACGAGAAAAGCGGCGGCGGCGAAAACGGCGACGAACACGGCCGCCCTGCGGCGCTGCCAGCGGCGCATGGGAACGTTCCTCCTCCGGAAAGACGCTGATTGTCGCTTATAGCGTGCTGGAGAACCGCCCAAAATATGCAGGGTTTCTTTTTCCCGCGGTACCGTTTCCGTTTCCGCGCCGTTTGTGATAGGATGTTGTGATAGAATGGGAAAAGACGGACAGAACGCGGGAATGGAGGACGTGCGGGCATGAACGCTTCGATGGACCCCCGGCTGGTGAAGGAACTGCTCCTGGCCGGCTGGACGGCTGTTCGACCCGGGGAGCGCAAAGAAGCCGATCCGTTTGCCGGCATGCTTTCGCTTCCGGCCGGCGTAAGCACGGGCGCTTTCGCTGCGGAACTGGTCCGCCTGCTGTCCGGAAGCCCGCGGCCGGCGGCGGGTTCGCTGCCGCTGCCGCATGTCTTCGAAGCCTGGCTGAAGCCGGATCTTTCAACGGAATTTACGTCTTCGGGGTCCGCATCGGACGGATCGTCCTATGAATCCCTGATCTTGGAAGCATCCGCCCGGTACGGCGTCGATCCCGCGCTGATCCGCGCGGTCATCCGGGCCGAGTCTTCCTTCCGCGCCGACACCGTGTCGCCCGCGGGCGCCAAAGGGCTGATGCAGCTCATGGACGACACGGCGAAATGGCTGGGCGTGACCGATCCCTTCGATCCGCGGCAAAACATCGACGGGGGGACCCGTTTCCTGTCCTGGTTGCTCCGAAAGTACGACGGCCATCTGCTGCCCGCGCTGGCCGCCTATAACGCCGGACCCGGCCTGGTGGACAGGCTCGGGCTGACGACCGACGGCGAAGTGTCCGCGCGGTGGTCCGAGCTGCCGGAGGAAACGCAGGCGTATATCGGCAAGGTGCTCCGTTACATGAGGCCGTTCTGACAGAGGCGGACGGATGCAAGGGATCAAACGGGCGGTCTGCGCGCCGCCCGCGTTGGTCTCTTTCTTTTGGCGTTCGCGACAGGCAATGGAGAGAAAGGTGGCGATGGGATGCAGACGCTTTATTTCGATCACAGCGCTTCCACCCCGCCCCACGAGCAGGTCATCCGGACGATGGCCGAAGTGATGGTTGCGCACTACGCCAATCCCGGTTCACTGCACCGGGCGGGCGGCGAGGCCCTGAGGCTCGTGGAACGGGCGCGGGCGTCCGTCGCCGAGTGGCTGGGCGCCAAACCGCAGGAAGTGGTGTTCACCTCCGGCGGCACGGAAAGCAACAATCTGGCCATCAAGGGCATCGTGGGCAGTGTCGGCAGAAAGCGCAAGCACATCGTCACCTCGGCGGTGGAACACGCTTCCGTGTACCAATGCGTGCGGCAGTTGGAAGAGGCGGGGGTGGCGGTAACGGTCGTGCCGGTGGACCGGGACGGCCGCGTGTCCCCCGAGCGGGTCCGCGCGGCGGTGCGGGACGACACGGTGCTGGTCAGCATCATGCACGTGAACAACGAGACGGGAGCCATCCAGCCGATCCGCGAAATCGGCGAGGCGCTCGCCGACTGCCCCCATGTCCGCTTCCACGTCGACGGCGTGCAGGCCATCGCCAAGATTCCCGTCGCCTGGAAGGATTGGGGCGTCGACCTGTACACCGGATCGGCCCACAAATTCCGCGGGCCGAAGGGCGTCGGGTTCCTCCTGGTCCGCGAAGGCGTCCGGCTGGCGCCTCTCGCCGCTGGCGGCGGGCAGGAGCACGGCATGCGTAGCGGCACGCCCAATGTGCCCGGCATCGTGGCCGCCGCGCAGGCGCTCCGGATCGCCATGGAAGGAGCGGAGGAACGGCGGGCCCGCTGGCGGGCGCTGCGCCGGCGCATCCTGGAAGGCGTGAAGGAAATTCCCGGGCTGGTCTATAACGGGTCCGAGCGCGAGGAGCTGCAGGCGCCGCACATTGTCAATCTGTCGTACCCGGGCATGCGTCCGGAAGTGCTGGTGCACACGCTGGAGAAAAACGGCATCCTCGTGTCGACGCAATCCGCCTGCTCGTCGCGGAGCCTCCAGCCGAGCCGCGTGCTGAAGGCGATGGGGTTTGACGACGCCCGTGCGGCCGGCAGCATCCGCATCAGCATGGGAGACGAACATGACGAGGCGGCCGTCGGGCTGCTTTTGGAACGGCTGAAAAAAGCAGTGGCGGAACTCAAGCCGCTGGCGAAAACGCGCTGAAGGAGCCGGACATGACGGAAGATTGGATCATCGTTCGTTTCGGGGAAATCACGGTCAAGGGGCGGAACCGCACCCGTTTTGAGGAACTGATGCTGGCGAGGGTCAAGGAAGCCCTCGCGGCTTTTCGGCGCCTTACTTACGACAAATCCTACGGGAGGCTGTACATCCGCCTGAACGGGGAGTCCTTCGACAAGGTGGCGGACCGGCTGAAGGATGTATTCGGCATCGTCTCCTTCAGCCCGGCCATGCGCACGGCCAACGAGCTCGCCGCCATCCGCGAAGCCGCGCTTTCCGTCATGCGCGCCGTCGACCCGCCGCCGCGGACGTTCAAGGTGTCGGTCAAGCGGGCGTACAAAGGGTTTCCCCACGACTCCCGGGAAATGAACCATCTGGTCGGCGCCCACGTGTTGCGGAACACGCCGAATCTGAAGGTGGACGTGCACCAGCCCGAAGTGGAATTGAAGGTGGAAATCCGCGAGGAAGGCACCTTCGTCCATTGCCGGACGGTGCCCGCCGCAGGGGGATTCCCCCTCGGCATGAACGGCAAGGCCATGCTGCTCCTTTCGGGAGGCATCGACAGCCCCGTGGCCGGCTGGATGATGATGCGCAAGGGGCTGGAACTGGAAGCCGTCCATTTCCACAGCTATCCGTACACCAGCGAACAGTCGAAGGAAAAGGTGATCACCCTGGCGCAGCGGCTCGCCTATTACGGCGGCCGCATGAAACTGCACGTGGTGCCGTTCACCGAACTGCAAACGCGACTGGCCCGGACGGGCTACGAACACCTCATGGTGACTCTGATGCGCCGCGCCATGCTGCGCATCGCCGAACGCCTGGCGGAGAAAAGCGGGGCTCTTGCCTTGGTGACCGGCGAAAGCCTCGGGCAGGTGGCCAGCCAGACGCTCGCCAGCATCAACGTCATCGGTCGGGCCGCCACATTGCCGATATTGCGTCCTCTGGTGGCCATGGACAAACTGGACATCATCCGTGTGGCGGAGCGAATCGGCACCTACGAAACGTCCATCCTGCCCTACGAGGACTGTTGCACGCTGTTCGTGCCGAACTCGCCGGCGACCAATCCGAATCTGCACATCGTGGAACGGGCGGAGCGCCGCCTGGGCGAGGAGATGGAACGCCTGATCCAGGAGGCCGTAACCGGCACGGAGACCATCGAGGTGACCGAAACGGAGCGTTCCGACGCCCCGCGCGCGGGCGAGGAACGCTGGTTCTGACGATAAGCGCACGAAAAAACTCCCGCCTTTGCGACGGGAGTTTTTATTGGTACGCCCAGCATGGGCGTCATCTCTACGGTGAAAGTCCGGAATGGGGGCTGGCGAGCGCCTACCATTAGCCAAAGGCAAGGGTGCCTGCCGCGAGGCGGGATCTGAAGGAAGCCGGAGGCAAACGC
>LZRV01000119.1 GCA_002159065.1 Paenibacillaceae bacterium ZCTH02-B3
CTTCCGCCAGGTTTCGGAACACTTCACGGCGTGTTTTCAGGCTCAATTTCAAGACACATCCCTTCGGTAACATTTCGATTTGAGTGATCCGAAACCTGTTCGGTAACATTTTAGCTGAGTGACTGCGGTCCCTTGACACCGCCTCCTTCAAAAGGATAAACTAATGCTTGGGCTACAGCCGCACTGGAGCGCGGTTCAATGGAACGAGGAAAGAGTGCCCCCGGCGGGGAGTTCCGGCGACGGAGCTTTCCGGCAGGGCGGCGCTTTTTTTGTTGGCCCGGCCGTCCGGTTTGGAGGCTCCCGCGGAAGGGACGGACCGTAAGCGCGTCCAAGACTGACGGTGGGAGGTTCGACAGCGTGACCAAATACATTTTCGTAACCGGCGGGGTCGTTTCTTCCCTTGGCAAAGGGATTACCGCGGCTTCGCTCGGGAGGCTCCTCAAAAACCGCGGACTCAAAGTCAACATCCAGAAATTCGACCCGTACATCAATATCGATCCGGGAACGATGAGTCCGTACCAGCACGGGGAGGTGTTCGTGACCGAAGACGGGGCCGAGACGGACCTGGACCTCGGGCACTACGAACGGTTCATCGACATCAATCTGACCCAGAACAGCAACGTCACGACGGGCCAGATCTATTCCGCGGTCATCAGCAAGGAACGGCGCGGCGAATATTTGGGCGGCACCGTCCAGGTCATCCCCCACATCACCAACGAGATCAAGGAGCGGGTGCTGCGGGCCGGCCGGGACGCCGACGTGGTGATCACCGAAATCGGCGGCACGGTGGGCGACATCGAGAGCCTGCCCTTTCTCGAGGCGATCCGGCAAATCCGCACGGACGTCGGCCGCGACAATGTCCTTTACGTGCACGTGACCCTCGTTCCTTACATCAAGGCCGCCGGCGAGGTCAAGACGAAGCCGACCCAGCACAGTGTGAAAGAACTGCGCAGCATCGGCATCCAGCCCAACGTCATCGTGTGCCGCACGGAACATCCCCTGGCGGACGACATCAAGCGCAAAATCGCCCTTTTCTGTGACATCGAGCCCCACGCGGTGATCGAAGCGCGGGACGCTTCGACGTTGTACGAGGTTCCGCTCATGTTCCGCGAGCAGGGCCTGGACGATTACGTCGTCGCCCAGCTCGGGCTGGAAGCGGGCCCGCCGGACATGGCGGAATGGGAATCCCTCGTGCGGCGCGTCAAATCCCTGAGCCGGACGACGGAAATCGCCATCGTGGGCAAATACGTTTCCCTGCACGACGCCTATCTCAGCATCGTGGAGGCGCTGGGTCACGCCGGCATCGACGCCGGGGCGGAAGTGAAAATCCGCTGGATCAGCGCCGAGGACGTGACGCCGGACAACGTGGCGAAGCTGCTGGAAGGCGCTGACGGGCTGCTCGTGCCCGGAGGTTTCGGCGACCGCGGGATTGAAGGGAAGATCACCGCCATCCGTTATGCCCGCGAAAACCGGCTGCCGTTCTTCGGCATTTGCCTCGGCATGCAGCTGGCCGTCGTCGAATTCGCCCGCAACATGGCGGGTCTGGAAGGCGCCCACAGCTCGGAATTCAACCCCGATACGCCGCACCCGGTCATCGATCTCATGCCGGAGCAAAAGAACATCGAAGACCTGGGCGGCACCATGCGTTTGGGCTCCTATCCCTGCAAGCTGGCCCCGGGCAGCCTGGGCGCGAAATGCTACGGCTCCGAGCTGGTGACGGAACGGCACCGCCACCGCTACGAATTTAACAATGAATACCGCGAGCGTCTGGAAAAAGCCGGACTGCGCGTTGCCGGCACCTCTCCGGACGGAAGGCTGGTGGAGATGATCGAACTGGCGGATCATCCGTGGTTCCTCGCCGTCCAGTTCCACCCGGAATTCACTTCGCGTCCCAACCGGCCGCAACCGTTGTTCCGCGAATTTGTCAAAGCCGCGCTGCGTCGCCGCGAAGGTTCGCCGCAATAAAGGCTGCGCCGGATCGCCCGCAGGCGGTCCAGGTCCGGCCTTGCCGGTTCGTCCGCGACTTTTTTCAAACTCCGGAAGGAATCCGCCCTCCAGTCTCGAAAACAAAAATTGGGAGCCAGGAATCGGAGAAAATGCCTGCGAGTACACCCTTCTGGAGGGATGGGTTTGGAAAGGAAAAAACTTCTTATCGTGGACGACCAGGCGGGGATCCGGATTTTGCTGACGGAAGTGTTTGGAGCGGAAGGTTACGAGACGTTCCAGGCGGCCAACGGAAAGGATGCCTTGGCCATCGTTCGCGAGCATTCGCCCGACCTGGTGCTCCTGGACATGAAGATTCCCGGAATGGACGGTCTGGAGATTCTGAAGCAGATCAAGGAAATCGACCGGGATATCAAGGTGATCATGATGACCGCCTACGGCGAACTGGACATCATCCGGCAGGCGACCGAACTCGGCGCTCTCATGAATTTCACGAAGCCTTTCGACATCGACGAACTGCGCCTTGCGGTCAACGCCCAGCTGAACGGGGGGCCTTCTTCTTCCGTGTACACCGCCGGCAACCGAGCCGGCCCGGAGGGGTGACCGCGCCTTTTGGGCCTGCGCGCCGGGAGGCGGGTTTGCCGCTTCCCGGGCGCGTTTCGACCCGTCCCGCCGCATCCGGCCGGATTTTCGCGGGAATTGTTTGTATGTTATAATACTTCCCAAATCGCACACGAGGAGAGGTAACGTATGCCGCTTGTGCCGATGACCGAATTTTTGCCGAAAGCCAAAGCCGGTAAATTTGCGGTCGGACAGTTCAACGTGAACAATCTGGAATTCGCGCAAGCCATCGCCGAGGCCGCCGCCGAGGAACGCTCGCCGGTCATCTTCGGGGTGAGCGAAGGCGCGTTGAAATACATGGGCCTTGAATACACCGTGGCCATCGCAGAGGCGGCGGCGAAGACGTGCGGCGTTCCCGTGGCGCTCCACCTGGACCACGGGAGCAGCTTCGAAATCGCGATGAAATGCATACGGGCCGGCTTTTCTTCGGTCATGTTCGACGGTTCCCATTATCCGTTCGAGGAAAATGTCCGTTTGACCAAGGAAATCGTGAAAGCGGCGCACGCCATGGGGGTATCCGTGGAAGGCGAACTGGGCACCATCGGCGGCGTCGAAGACGACATCAGCGTGGACGATGCGGAAGCGGCCCTCGCCAAGCCGGACGAAGCCATCCGCTTCTGGGAGGAAACCGGCGTCGACGCCCTGGCCATCGCCGTGGGCACGGCGCACGGCATGTACAAGGGCGAGGTCAGGATCCGTTTCGACATCATCGAAGCCGTCGCGTCCAAGATCCCGGTGCCCATCGTCCTGCACGGAGGCTCCGGCGTTCCCGACGACATGATCCGCGAGTCGATCCGCCTCGGGGTCGGCAAGATCAACGTGAACACGGAAAATCAGATCGCCTGCACCAACAAGATTCGCGAACTCCTCGGCAATGATCCCAAACTTTATGATCCCCGCAAATACCTTGGACCCGCCCGCGAAGCCATGAAACAGGTGGTCAGGGAGAAAATCCGCCTTTTTGGCAGCAACAATCAGGCATAGGTTCCGGAAGCGACCCGGGCGCCGTCCGTCCGGCCCGCAGCCGGCGGAGGTCCCGCGTCCGGTTCTCGCACATCAATCATCCGGAGGATTCACGTTTTCATGGACAAACTGATCATTCGCGGAGGCCGGCCGCTTCGCGGCACCGTAAGCATCAGCGGAGCCAAAAACAGCGCCATAGCCCTGATTCCTGCCGCCATTTTGGCGGAATCCACGGTACGGCTCGACAATCTGCCCCACCTGAGCGATGTGTACGTCTATCGCGAGCTGCTGGAAGAGCTGGGCGCCGACGTCGACTGGCAAGGCGACAGCATGACCATCGATCCCACCCGCATGAAATCCGTTCCCATGTACAACGGGAAAGTGAAAATGCTGAGGGCTTCCTATTATTTGATGGGAGCCCTGCTCGGCCGCTTTGGCGAAGCGGTGATCGGATTGCCCGGCGGCTGCAATTTCGAGCCCCGGCCGATCGACCAGCACATCAAGGGCTTTGAGGCGCTGGGCGCGGAAGTGCGCAACGAGCGCGGCGCCATTCACCTGAAAGCTTCGAAACTGAAAGGCGCCCGGATCTACCTGGACGTGGTCAGCGTCGGCGCCACCATCAACATCATGCTGGCCGCCGCGCGCGCCAAAGGCACCACCATCATCGAGAACGCCGCCAAGGAACCGGAAATCGTCGACGTGGCCACCCTGCTCAACTCCATGGGCGCCAAGATCAAGGGAGCGGGGACGGAAACCATCCGGATCGAAGGGGTCGACAGCCTGGGCGGCTGCCGCCATTCCATCATCCCCGACCGCATCCAGGCCGGTACATACATGATCGCCGCCGCGGCCACGCGGGGGGACGTCATCATCGACAATATCATTCCGAAGCACGTGGAAGCCGTAACGGCCAAGCTGCAGGAAATGGGCGTGCACGTCTATGAAATGGACGAAGCGATCCGCGTCGTCGGCCAGTCCGGTTACGAGGCCGTCGACGTGAAGGCCCTGGTCTATCCCGGTTTCGCCACGGACCTGCAGGCGCCGATGACAAGTCTCCTCACGCAGGCCCGGGGCGTCAGCGTGCTCACCGATTACGTCTACAGCAACCGCTTCAAACACGTCCCCGAGCTGCTTCGCATGGGCGCCAAGATCCGCGTGGAAGGCCGTTCGGCCATCATCGAGGGCGGTCCCCTCAATGCGGCCAGGGTCAAGGCCACGGATCTGCGCGCCGGCGCCGCGCTGGTCATCGCCGCCCTGACGGTGGACGGTGTGACGGAAATTTCGGGCATGCGGTATGTGGACCGGGGCTACGAATGTCTGGACGAAAATCTGCGCGGTCTGGGCGCCGAAGTCTGGCGCGAATGACGGAATGGGAAGGGATGCTCCTTGACCGATCTGATGATGGCCGATCTGGAAGAGATGAAACTCACCGAGCTGTACAAATTGGCGCGGGAGTATGAGATTCCTTCATACGGCCACATGAAGAAAAAAGAACTGATTTTGGCCATTCTCCGCGCCCAGGCGGAGAGAAGCGGCTACATGTTCATGGAAGGCGTACTGGAGATCATGCCGGAAGGGTACGGGTTTCTCCGGCCCATCAACTATCTGCCCAGTCCGGAGGACATCTACATTTCGCAGTCGCAAATCCGGAAATTCGACCTGCGGACGGGGGATCTGGTCTCCGGCAAATGCCGCGCGCCGAAGGAGAACGAGAAGTATTTCGGCCTGCTTCAGGTGAACGCGGTCAACGGCGAAAAACCGGAAGCCGCCGCGGAACGCCTGCACTTCGCGGCGCTGACGCCGCTTCACCCCCAGGAAAAGCTCGTGCTCGAGACGTCCCCCGAACGCCTGTCCACCCGGATCATCGACCTGCTCGCTCCCGTCGGACTCGGCCAGCGCGGCCTGATCGTGTCGCCGCCCAAAGCCGGGAAGACGCTGCTGCTCAAGGAAATCGCCAACAGCATCTCCACCAACCGTCCGGACATCGACCTGTTCATCCTGCTCATCGACGAGCGGCCGGAAGAAGTGACCGACATGCAGCGCTCGGTCAAGGCGGAAGTGGTGGCGTCGACCTTCGACGAGCTGCCCGAGCACCACATCAAAGTCGCGGAAATGGTGCTGGAGCGGGCGCAGCGTCTGGTGGAGCACAAGCGCCACGTGGTCATTCTCCTGGACAGCATCACCCGTCTGGCGCGGGCCTACAACCTGGTGGTTCCCCCTTCGGGACGCACCCTTTCCGGGGGCATCGATCCCGCATCATTTCACCGCCCGAAACGGTTTTTCGGCGCCGCGCGCAACGTGGAGGAAGGCGGGAGCCTCACCATTCTGGCCACCGCGCTCATCGACACCGGGTCCCGGATGGACGACATCATTTACGAAGAGTTCAAAGGGACCGGCAACATGGAGCTGCATCTGGACCGGAAGCTGGCGGAGCGCCGGATTTTCCCGGCCATCGACATCCGCCGTTCGGGCACGCGCCGGGAAGAGTTGCTGTTGACGAAAGAGGAACTGGACAAAGTGTGGGCGATCCGCAAATCGATGGTGGACACCCCCGAGTTTGTGGAGCAATTCCTGAAACGGCTTGCCGTCACCAAGAGCAACGCGGAGTTTCTGGCAAGCATCGGCACCGGGGAGCCGTCGGCCAACGGCACGGTCCGGCGGACGTTGCGCGGCGGCTGACGGCGGGAGCTTGCCATGGAAACGACCGCGGAAGCTGCCGCGGAGAATGGACCGGGGCGGTGGTTGGCGGGAACCGGCGGTGGAAATTGCCCGCGGATTCGGACCGCGCCAGTTGACCGTGAGGACCGGCCGGAAACCGCAGGCGCGGGCGGGCGCAGTCACTCAGCTAAAATGTTACCGAACAGGTTTCGGATCACTCAAATCGAAATGTTACCGAAGGGATGTGTCTTGAAATTGAGCCTGAAAACACGCCGTGAAGTGTTCCGAAACCTGGCGGAA
>LZRV01000120.1 GCA_002159065.1 Paenibacillaceae bacterium ZCTH02-B3
AGGCGAGTCGAAGGTTTCCTCCCTCCAGCATCCGTTCCAGCAAGTCGTCTTGGCTTCCGCGAGAAGAAAGGTCGACTTGTGCCGGCGACAGACTCGGCGCTCCGACGGTACCTCGCGGCTTCACCGCTGCCTCCCGCCGGCAGCCCCCTTGCGGGGTTTTCGGCTGTCTTCGCCTGTCGCGCGAACGCATCGGTTTCTTCTCTCCCTTCGGTTCGGCCCTTCCGGTTTCCTTCCGTCCCGTACTCCCGTACTATGGCCTCTGCTGACTCCTGCGGATTCAGCGCAGCCTCCCGGCTGCGGTTACGAAGTCACTTCGCATATTCCGCAGGCCTCCCCAGATAAGAGCGTCATCTTTCCGCCCGCGACCACCGGAGTTTACAGAATTAGCCCTTGGCGGCTTTGGATTTCGTCATGTCTTGGTGACTCATCCGACCGGTTCTGCCTCAAATCCAGTTCGTGTACCTTGGCCCGTGCGTTTGCCTCCGGCTTCCTTCAGATCCCGCCTCGCGGCAGGCACCCTTGCCTTTGGCTAATGGTAGGCGCTCGCCAGCCCCCATTCCGGACTTTCACCGTAGAGATGACGCCCATGCTGGGCGTACAAGATAACGCCCGGTCCAAGCTCGGACCGGGCTTTAAAGTACTGGTTATCCCTGCTGTTTCGCCATTTCCTCCACGGCCTTCATGTCCAGATACCCGAGTTCCCAGATGTGGCCGTCCGGGTCCTGGAAGCTCCACTGGTACATGAAGCCGTGATCCATCGGATCGGTGAACGTTTTGCCGCCAAGGGACACCGCCTTCTTCACGATCTCGTCGACCTGCTCCCGGCTTTCGGCCGCGAGAGCGACGGTGAGCTGGGAGTACCTTTCGGTGTCGACGATTTCCCTTTTCGTGAACGTCCTGAAGTAGTCTTCCTTGAGCAGCATCGCGAACATGTTTTCGCCGATGACGAGGCAGGCGGCTTTTTGCGGGTCGGTGAACCGCATGTCGAACTCGAACCCGAGCTTCGTGAAAAAGTCCATGGACCGTTCGAGATCCTTCACATGCAGGTTCACATAAATGCGGCTGGACCTGAGCGCCATTTTCCATCCACACTCCCTGATTGGTTTGGTTTCACAAAGACAGACGAACGCGGCGGGCGAAATTCATCGGTCAAAACAAGGCGGCCATCGTCCAGGGCATGAACCTGGCGACGGCCGCAGCTCATGACCGAATGATTCCATTGCCTAAGGGATCGGTTCGGTATGCACAATGCCATAATCGGGTTGCATGAACCATTTTCCGTCGATGAATTTGGCATCGGCGACGATGATCGTCCTCGTCTTGAACCGGGCGATCCCCGCGTCCGTCTCGAAGACCAGCGCGGCCAGGATCGTCGCCCGTTCGGACCCGTCGTAATCCACGACGGCCCATTTTTCCAACTCCGAATCGTTCGTCTGATCGAGCATCGACCGGAACGACGCGGCGGTCCGCTGTTTTTGTTCTTCGCTTCCGAAGGCCATGGCGGCCAATACGGCATCCAGATTCTTGTCGCCGATCGCCCGGATCAGGGTTTCCGTCATTTCGAGCAGGCCGGCCCGGACGTCCTCCGGAACGTCGACGGCCTGATCGAACAGCTTGTGGGGATCACCCAAGGGGATCAAGTTGAGGACTTCTTCGTTGTGGATTTTCCATTGGCCGTTTTCTTTTCTCAGCGTATAAAGGACTTCCGCCCGGTTCTCGATGAAAAATGCGCCGCCGACCTTGACGGTCTTGTCCTTGACTCTCACGACGGCTTCCGTGTCGGTTATGGATTCGATGACGACCTCCTCAAACGTGGTCACGGTATGGGCCCGCTCCCAATACGAGGGGTCCCAATCCACGAGGAGGGGGCTGTCGGAAGTGTACAGCGCGGTCAAACCCTCTCCGTCATTTTCCGCTTCCAGCAAAAGCCTCTTGTCGAGAAGTTCGAGAACCGCCTTTTCTTCTTCCGGGCTCCATCGGTCCCGGACCGTCGCGGTGCGCGTCGGGCCGTCCCAATCCACTTCTTTGCCGGACAGCGTGATCACGAAGCGCAGGCCCACCATCGTGCGGCCGTTCACAAGCCGGATCAGGTCCTTGCCGTCGACGGGGTTTCCATTGATCAGCACCGTGTCCTTGCCCGGGGTCATTTCGATCTGGCGCTGCGGCGACGTGGCCTTGACCGTGCGGGTGGCGTGGTCATAGTCCACCTTGTAGCCGAGCCTGGTGAACAGCGTGCGGAATTCCACATAGGTCCGGCCGTCGATCAAGATCGGGTCGACTTCAAACGAAAGGACTTCACCGTTCAGCACCACCCGGACCGGCGTCTCGGCGGCGGCCGCTGCGGCGAGCCCGGTCAGACCCAGGATGGACGCGAGCAGGATGGCCGTACATTTTTTCATGATGGCTTTCAATCTCATCGCTCCTTGTCGCTTCATCCCGATGAGTCCATGGGGATGCGGGTTATTCACCATTGATTTTAAGACAATCGGGACGGGAAAAATAGACCGAAATTGCCGGGACGGAAAAGAAAAAAAGAGCGGGCGTCGCCGGGCGCAATCCCCGAAACGACGGCCGCCGTTTTCGCGTGCGAAGGAACAACCTCCGTATTTCAACAGCCGCGACGGAGTCGGAAGACCTTCCGCCATCAATTGTTGTCCTTTGATTTTGCTTTTTTTAAAGCCAATTGGATGGAGGCCAAGATCAGGTTCAGTCCGATGAAGTATAAAAAGAATGACTTCCAATCCAGCTTGTACATCAATGCCATGATCATCATGGCGTTTCCGATGGACACCAGCAAAATCATTTTCAAGGTCACCTGACCGGGTTTTTTCTCCATGGCCGACGCTCCCCGTAACGGCAATATGAAAGCTTCCAATTCAAAATATCCAAACACGATCGCGAATCCGGCGTAAAAGACCAAAGTGACCCATAATTCAAAGCTGTGGTAAAACGAAAAGAAAACAAGAACGTATCCCGCAATGGACAACATGAAAGGAAGTTCATATTCTTTCAGTTTCTCGCGAACATCCATCAAAAACACATCCTGAGATTACGAGTAAAGCAGCCGAGGGAAGGCGGCATGAGGCCGGCACAACGCCCAAAGCCTTCGATGCCGCAACCATCGGATTCGTAAAATAATATAACAGATGGAGCATAAGAAAACAGTCGAAAAATGTCGGATAACACCTTCGATCGAACGACGGCCGGCTTGCGTGTCGCGGCCGCGCCGTCCGGAAAAGATGCGCGCCGGAATGGCGCGATGCGTTCCGCGATGATCCGGGAAAAGGAGCTGATGGATGACGAGAGCGTTGGAAACCCCGGGCTTCGACGCCGGGGTTTTCGACGGGCTTCGGGAGGCAGACGGAGCGGAACCGGTCCGGGAGACGGGAAAGGCGAACGGCCGGAACAAACCGGTTGCGCTGGCGCTGTTTGTCGTCTATGTCTCGATCCGGGATCCGAACCCGCCAAACCTGTACTACTGGTGGTTCTCCACGCATCCGTCGTACACGGAGCGGATCATGGCCTTGATGCGGTTCGGGGAGGAAAAGGGTTCACGGTGACATGCCGGAGTCCCGGTTTCCAGGCTTCCCGAAGGCAGGTGGCGCATGGTGAGATGGAAAACTTCGGTTTTGGGAATGCTGTAATTTATGGAACGGTCGCGGGGAAGTTCGGCCGGGAGTGAAATTTGCGCCCGAAAACCGAAAGATTTTTGAAGGATGGCCCGGGCGGCTTGACAATTAAAATCACCTTCATGTAAAAATCACTATTGATTGGGGAGGGCGCAGACCGAACATCTCCCCAAAAAAAAAACGGAAAGAGAGAGCAGGAGGGAAACCATGCCGCTGATCGGAAGCACCGTGAAACCGTTCAAGGCGCAAGCCTACCACAACGGCAAGTTCATCGAAGTGACGGATGAAGACCTGAAAGGCAAATGGAGCGTCGTCTGTTTCTACCCGGCGGACTTCACCTTCGTCTGCCCCACCGAGCTGGAGGACCTGCAAAACCACTACGATGAGCTGAAGAAGCTCGGCGTGGAAGTGTACTCCGTCTCCACCGACTCCCATTTCGTGCACAAGGCGTGGCACGACACGTCGCCGGCGGTCGGCAAGGTCACCTTCCCGATGATCGGCGACCCGTCGCACGTGATTTCCCGCAACTTCGAAGTGCTGGACGAAAACACCGGGATGGCGAACCGCGCCACCTTCCTCATCGACCCGGACGGCGTGATCCAGGCCGTGGAAATGACCGCCGAAGGCATCGGCCGCGATGCGAGCACCCTGATCGACAAGATCAAGGCCGCGCAATACGTGCGCAGCCATCCGGGCGAAGTGTGCCCCGCCAAGTGGAAGGAAGGCGAAGCGACGCTGAAGCCGAGCCTCGACCTGGTGGGCAAGATCTAAGGGGTTCGCCATGGCGCTGGACGCGGATATCAGAGCGCAGCTGGAGCAGTATCTCCGGCTGCTGGAAGGCGACGTCGTGCTGAAGGTGAGCGCGGGCGACGACCCGGTCTCGCGGGAAATGACGGAACTCATCCGCGAAGTGGCCGGCATGTCGCCCCGCATCCGGGTGGAAGAGGCGCGGCTCCAGCGAACCCCGTCCTTCAGCGTGAACCGGCCCGGAGAGGATACGGGCGTGGTGTTCGCCGGAGTGCCGACGGGGCACGAGTTTTCGTCCTTCGTCCTGGCTTTGCTCCAGGTGAGCGGCAGGCCGCCGAAGGCGGAGCCGGACGTCATCGACCGGATCCGGGCGCTGCGCGGGGAGTACCGGTTTGAGACGTTTGTCAGCCTGAGCTGCCACAACTGCCCGGACGTGGTGCAGGCGCTCAACATGATGAGCGTGCTGAACCCGGGCGTGTCCCATACGATGATCGACGGCGCGGCATTCAAGGCGGAGGCGGAAAGCCGGGACGTCATGGCCGTGCCGACGGTGTTTCTCAACGGCGAATTTTTCGCCAGCGGCCGCATGACCGTCGAAGACATCCTGGCCAGGCTGGGCAGCGCGGCGGACGCGTCGGCGCTGTCGGACAGGGAGCCCTACGACGTGCTCGTCGTGGGCGGCGGTCCGGCCGGCGTCAGCGCCGCGGTCTACGCCGCCCGCAAGGGCATCCGCACGGGTCTCGTGGCCGACCGCATCGGCGGGCAGGTCAACGACACCCTGGGCATCGAGAACCTGATCGGCACCAAATACATCGAAGGCCCGCAGCTGGCGGCCGCCCTCGAGCAGCACGCGCGGGAGTACGGCATCGACCTGATGAAGCCGTACCGGGCCAAACGCCTGGAGAAAAAAGACCTCATCGAGGTGGAGCTGGAAAACGGCGCCGTGCTGAAGGGCAGAACGGTGATCGTGGCCACCGGCGCGCGCTGGCGCGAACTCGGCGTGCCCGGCGAGGCGAAGTTCCGCAACAAGGGCGTCGCCTACTGCCCGCACTGCGACGGCCCCCTGTTCGCCGGCAAGGACGTGGCGGTGGTCGGCGGCGGCAATTCCGGCGTGGAGGCGGCCATCGATCTGGCGGGCATCGCGCGGCATGTGACGGTGCTGGAGTTCCTGCCGGAGCTGAAGGCCGACGCCGTGCTGCAGGAACGCCTGCGGAGCCTGCCCAATGTCACGGTGCTGACCAACGTCCAGGTGAAGGAGATCACCGGTACGGAACGGGTGGACGGCATCGTTTACGCGGAACGCGATACCGGCAGGGAGCGCCGCATCGACCTGCATGGCGTGTTCGTGCAGATCGGCCTGGTCCCGAACACGGACTGGCTGGAAGGCGCGGTGGAGCGCAACCGGATCGGCGAGATCGTCACCGATCGCCGCGGCGCCACGAGCCTGCCCGGCGTGTTCGCCGCGGGAGACTGCACCGACAGCCCGTACAAGCAGATCGTCATCTCCATGGGATCGGGCGCCACGGCCGCCCTGGCGGCGTTCGATTACCTCATCCGCGAGCGGTCGCCGGTGGCGGCGGGACAAGCCGGGGCGTGACCGGAAGGCGGATTTGCCAAGGCCGGCGGAAGGAAAAAAGGCCGGGTCGAGGGATTGTCCGACAGCCGGACGATCCCTTGGCCCGGCTTTTGCTATAATGAAGGGGACTAGACGGCGGCGGACGGCCGGGAGACGGACGGCGCCGCGGGAGCGGGGGAGTGTTTGTGGCCGGAAAAGGACGATACCGGTTTGGCTTCATGGCGGTCATGATTTTGTACGCGACGGTGATTGCCGGCTGCGGCGGGGCGCGGACCGGCCG
>LZRV01000121.1 GCA_002159065.1 Paenibacillaceae bacterium ZCTH02-B3
TCCAGCAGGCGCCAAGCGCAAAGATGAAGATCAGCAGGGCAGCCAGAAAACGGAGGCGTTTCCGGATGTTTTTCACGGACGCACCTCCAACCGGTAGCCGAGCCCGCGCACCGTGGCGATCCGGAACGAATGACGGTCTTCCGGGAAGCGGTCGCGCAGCCGGTTGATATGCACGTCCAGCGTCCGCTCGTTCCCCTCGAAGTCGTAGCCCCAGATTTCCTCGATCAACCGTTCCCGCGTGAGCGTCTGCCCCGGATAGCTGGCCAGCTTGAACAAGAGTTCGAATTCCTTGGGCGGCAGGGCGATGCGCTCGCCCGCGACCGTGACTTCATACGTCCCCCGGTCCAGCGTCACTTCCCCGATCCGCACCTGCCGGGACACGGCGATGCGGTACCGCCTCAGCAGGGCTTTCACCCGCGCGACCAGCTCGGACGGCTCAAAGGGCTTGACGAGGTAATCGTCCGTGCCGAGCTGGAATCCCTTGACTTTCTGGGACGTCTCGCCCCTGGCCGTCAGCATGAGCAGCGGGAAGTCGTAGTGTTCCCTGAGCCTGCGGCACAGCTCCCAACCGTCCATGTTCGGCATCATGATGTCCAGGATGACGAGGGACGCCTTCACCGACTCCACCTTCGCCAACGCTTCCGCGCCGTCGGCCGCCTCATGGACCGTCAAGCCTTCCTGCTGCAAAAAATGCCGGACGAGCTCCCGGATGTGCGGATCGTCGTCCACGACGAGCACGTTGGTCATACGCACCAGTCCCCGATCGTACCCTTCTTTGTTTCCCTATCTTTTTCCATCAATGGCGGTTTGTCAATCCCCGTTTAAATTCCGTTTACAAAAAAGCCCTATCCTGACTCCGAAATCGGATTTGCCAGTCAGGAGGGAGTTGCGATGGCACACCGACACCCGCTGCCTGTGCCCGACGCCCAATGGGCCATTGAAGCCCGCGGTCTCCAGAAATTTTTCGGCGGCCATCCGGCGGTAAACGGCGTCGACCTGAAGGTGCGCTCCGGCACGATCTACAGCGTGCTTGGTCCCAACGGGGCGGGAAAAACCACAACCATCCGGATGCTGGCCACCCTGCTCAAGCCGGACGCGGGGACGGCGAAGATCTTCGGATTCGATACGGTCAGGCAGCCGCATCTCGTCCGGCAATTGATCAGCGTGACCGGGCAGTACGCCACCGTCGACGAATCGCTGACCGCCTGGGAAAACTTGATCATTTTTGCCCGTCTGCTCGGGCTCAGTCGCGCCGAGGCGCGGCGGAGAGCGGCGGAGCTCCTGGAACGGTTCGGACTCACGGAGGCCGCCCGCCGTCCGTTGAAGCAGTTCTCCGGCGGCATGCGGCGCAGGCTGGATCTGGCGGCCAGTCTCATCGTGGAGACGCCGCTGCTCTTTCTGGATGAACCGACCACCGGCCTCGATCCGCGCACCCGCGCGATGATGTGGGAGTTCATCCGGAATTCGGTGCGGAAGGGAACCACCGTGCTGCTCACGACGCAGTATCTTGACGAAGCCGACCAGCTGGCCGACCGCATTGCGGTGATCGACCGGGGCCGGGTGGTGGCGGAGGGAACGGCGGACGAATTGAAAACGTCAGTCGGTACTTCATCGCTGCAGCTCAAAGTCCGGGACGAAATCGACATGGCCCAGGCCCGGCAAACCGTGGAGCAGGTGCTGGGCGTCCGATCCCATGTGACGCCGGAAGCGGGCAGGATCACCGCGCCGATGGCCGGCGCCGATCAGCTGGCCGATTTGCTGGTCGCCCTTCGGAACCAGGGGATCGCGCTGGCCGAAATCAGCGTGCGGAAGCCGACCCTCGATGAAGTGTTCATGGCCATCACCGGCCGCCCCACTGAAGAAGAACGAGAGAAGGTGGTTTCATGACGAAGACTCCAGGCTTCGGACAGGCCGTCCGCCAATCCTTGACGATGGCCTACCGCGGACTGCTGAAAGTCCGGCACACGCCCGAGCAGCTGTTTGACGTCACCCTGCAGCCCATCCTGTTCACGCTGATGTTCGCCTATGTGTTCGGCGGCGCCATCTCGGGCGACGTGCGAAGCTATCTGCCGGTCATCATTCCCGGCATCCTCGTGCAGACGGTCATTACCGCTTCCATCGTCACCGGCGTGCAGCTCCGGGAAGACATGGACAAAGGCGTGTTCGACCGGTTCAGATCCCTGCCCATCGCGCGCATGGCTCCTTTGGCCGGCGCCCTTCTGGCGGACATGATCCGGTACGCGATCGCGACGGTGCTGACCTTCGCCATCGGATACGTCATGGGATATCGTCCCGACGCCGGCCTGGGTTATGTCGCCCTGGCGGGTGTCGTCGTCATGGCGTGCGCCTGGTGCATCAGCTGGATATTCGCCTTTTTCGGCGTGGTGGCGCGCACCGCATCCACCGTGCAAGGCGTGTCCGTCATCATTCTGCTGCCGCTCACCATCCTGTCCAACGCCTTCGTGCCGGTGCAAACCATGCCGGGCTGGCTTCAGAAATTCGTGAACGTGAACCCGGTCTCGCATCTCGTTTCGGCCGTCCGCGAACTGGTGAACGAGGGAACCTTCGGCTGGCATCTGGCCGTGTCCCTCATCGGCGCCGCCGCCATCGCGGCCGTTTTCGCGCCGCTCGCGGTTCGCGCCTACATGCGGCGCGCATGACACGCATCATGGGACGAGTAAAACGGGGGTTTTCGGCAAAATGACGTTTCTGCTTTTTTCCGGTCTGGAACTGCTTCTGACGATGGCCCTTGCGTTGACTTGGGGGGCAACCGCCTGGGCGGCGAACGGATGGAAATACGCGGCGCTGGGGCAAACGGACGTCTCCCGGTGGAGGTGCGCCACGCGCATCGGCGTATGGACGGGGTTGATCCTGCTGGTTGTGTGGTGTGCCCTCCAGATGGCGGTCCTGCTCACGCTGGGATGGGATTTTGTCATGGACCGCGTGGCCGTCATGTCGCCGCTTCTCATCCTGCCCGCGCTGTTTGTCGGCGGCTGCGCCTGGCCCGCTTTGAGCGCGCATGCGTCCGCCTCCGACAAATCGATGGTGCTCATGGCCGCCTCCGTTCACACAATGTGGCTTGGAACCTTGCTGGTCGCGTATCTCGTGCTGTTCGACATTCCCTCCGTCCCGGACCTTCGGGAGTTCGCGGCGCCGTTTGCCGTCCTTACGGTTTGCTCCGTTGTTCTGTACGCCTATCATTGGCGGCGTGCGACGGCCATCCGGGCCCGCCGTCAAGGAATCCGGACCATGGCGGGAAGAAGCGCGGTTTTCGCCCTCGCGGCCGTCATTGCGCTCACGGCCTGGAATCTGTGGGCGCGGGAGGCCAGCCGGTTCCCTCCGTCCATGTCCATGGTCCATCCGGAAACCTTCGAGTTTGGCGGGGGAACCGTTTTGCCGCTCGCCGCATCCATGGGCCATCACGGGCACCACGGCCATCACCACGTTTTTGCGGCGGACGGAAGCCCGGCCATAAGCGTCACGGATTTGACCGGTCCCCGCTCCGGAGAACCGGATAAACGGTTTACGCTCGTCGCGCAGAAAAAAACGATCGATCTCCCCTCGGGGCACACCGTGGAAGCGTGGACGTTCAACGGCCAGGTGCCCGGTCCCGAACTGGTTGTCCGGGAGGGGGATCTGGTCGAAGTCACGCTGATCAACCGGGATATTGAGGCGGGCGTGACCGTCCATTGGCACGGCGTCGACGTGCCGAACGCGGAAGACGGGGTGCCGGGCGTCACCCAGGATGCCGTCATGCCCGGGGAGTCCCACACCTATCGCTTTGTCGTCCATGAAACGGGAAGCCACTGGTACCATTCCCACCAGACGTCCTCGGTGCAGGTGGCCAAGGGGTTGTTCGGCGCCTTCATCATCCTGCCCGCCGAAGGAAAAGACGCGGATCTCGATACAGGCGGCGACACGGCGGACATCACGGTGTTTTCCCACGACTGGGAGACATCAGAGGGGCCAACCACCATCCTGCATCTTTCGGAACCCGTGCCAGGCCGGACCATCCCGCCGGGCACGAACGTGAGGCTCCGGCTGGTGAACAGCGCCAGCCTGACCAAAACCTTCACCCTGAACGGAACCCCGTTCCGGGTCGCGGCGATCGACGGCTGGGACATCCACGAGCCGGAAGAAGTGGCCGGTAAACGGCTGAAAATCGGGGGCGGCGGCCGTTACGACGTGACCTTCACGATGCCCGGCCATGCGGTTACGCTGGCGGTGCACGGAGAGGGAACCGAAGCCGCAGATTACCTCGTCTTCAGCGAAGACGGGCGGGGAACCCCCGACACGCGGATGGGAAGCGAGATCTTGGACCCGCTGGAATACGGCTCGCCCGCTCCTGCGCCCTTTGATGAAACCACCGCGTTCGACCGGGAATTCCTGATGGTGCTGGATCAATTTTATTATGGATACTATAACGGGCGCGCGAACACCCTGTGGACCATCAACGGCGAAGTGTTCCCGCACACGCCGACCTATGTGGTGCAAGAAGGCGAACTCGTCAAGACGCGCATCGTCAACCGGTCGCTGGTCTATCACCCCATGCATCTGCACGGGCATCATGTGTTTGTGCTCAGCCGCAACGACCAGCCGTACAAGGGCAGTCCGCTTTGGCTCGACACCGTGCTCGTGGAGCCGGGCGAAACGTATGAAGTGGCTTTCCGCGCCGACAACCCGGGCATCTGGATGGACCACTGCCATGTGCTGGAACACGCGGCCTGGGGAATGTCGATGCACCTCATCTATCACAACGTGACGACCCCCTTCATGGTCGGGTCGGCCACGGGAAATCATCCGGAGTGATTCGATTCAAAAAATGGCTCCCACCAACCGTGGGAGCCAACAATATGCCCATCTGGATGCATGAAATGAAAGGATTCATTTGAAACGTGGAGCTATCCATTCATCGTAGTAGGCAATTGCCTGATCTATGGAAATTGGCAAATGGGACTTCAATTCAAGGGCCTTATCCTTCGCCGCCTGGCGCTCATATCCGGTATCCACCAGAAAAGCATACGTGCTGACCATCTCTAGAAACTGTGAACTATGCCGGGCCATGGACCGCACCAGTTCCCTGTCAACCTCAACCGTCATGCCGAATCGGTCGAGCTTCTCCTTAAATTTGCGACCTTCGTCCGTCATTTCATAAACATAGGTATCGTCATGCATCGACTCGGACAAAAAACCCCGTTGCGCCAAATCATCCAGTTCCGCCTGCAGTCCTGATGAATAAGGTCCGTAATGATGGTACCCGAATCCGTGATCATCAACTGATGAAAATGCGAGAAAAAGCAGGCAAATACACCCCCGAAGGCGAATGACATAAACAAGATAACATTCACCTGCGGGGTGTCATATGAAAATCAAGTTCGTCCGCTCCAAGAAGCTTATCCTTTCCACTCATGCCGGTCTTGCAACCGTAGGGGCATTGCTTGCACATACCAGATTAGCCCAGCGTTTAAACCATACACGCCTTTCGGAGATGGAGAACCCCTATCATTCTCATGCCGACGTGATGAAAAGTTACATCGGGCTTCTCTGCCAAGGCAAGAGTGATTTGTGTATAGTGGCACACGATGTCAAGACAATTTTTCTGAGAATTTTAAGGGGTGAAATCTTTCACATAATAATTTCTCTCTGTCGTTCGATGGATTTTCTGAAAACCAAATATGGAATTACATGGCGACTCATTTTTGTCCACTGGTGGTGGACACAGCCCAAGCGAAGGCACAGGGTTAATTCAACCCGCGAGTCCGTTTTTTCTTCTAGCTTATGTACACCGAAGCCGGCGTTCGATATTGCAAGGACTGATGCGGTCGATAATGGTTATAAAACTCAATGTAGCGGTTCACTCCTTTGCGTGTTTCTTTTGGGCTCACATAGTCATGCAAATAGACTTCTTCGTACTTCAAGCTGCGCCAAAAACGCTCGGTGAAGATATTGTCCACAGCCCGTCCCTTACCATCCATGCTGATGCGGATGTTTTGCTCTTTAAGCAGTTCAATGTACTGTGGACTCGTAAAATGGCTGCCTTGGTCACTGTTGATGATTTCCGGCTTGTTCACAAGCAGCGCGCGTTTTACGGTTTCGATGACGAAGCCGATTTCCAGACTCTGATCGAGCTGCCAATCGATCACGTAACGTGAGTACCAGTCCAGGATCGCGACCAGATACATCCACCCGTGTCGCATGCGGATATACGTAATGTCGAT
>LZRV01000122.1 GCA_002159065.1 Paenibacillaceae bacterium ZCTH02-B3
CATCAATCTGCCACAGCATGCCCGCTTGAGGTTTACGGGGCCGCGATCGGTGAGCCTTTGGACGACGGCGCAAGCGTGCGGGACGAAGGCGGCCTTCCAGCAGAATGCGGCGGACCGAAGAGACGCTTAAATGGATGTCCTCGTGTTCGGCCAAAAGCTCGGCAAAGTGGGTGGAATTGCTTCCGAAGTAGCGATCCCGGTACAGGGACATCACGCGTTGTTTGAGCGAGTCGGCCAAGGTGTGAACGGGCTTTCGGCCCCGATTCCCATGAGCGATGGCCTGTGCACCTCCGTGACGATATTTGGCCTTGAGCCGATACGCTTGCCGGATGCTGATGCCGAGCGTGCGCGCAACATCCTGTTCCGTGAGACGGCCCTCCATCCACTTCTCGACAACCATAGCACGTTTCAGTTCGCTCTTCGTCAAGGTTATCTGCTCCTTACTCATACTGACATTTTCTCGGAACAGTTACACCCTGACAATATCACAGAACAACAACACTTTGTCGGAAAATGGATTGAAACGGTGCGGTTCCAATGATAACCTATTATTAATCTGGTCGAACCTTGAAGGAGTCGGAAAATGACCGGCAACGCCAAAAGGACGCCGGACCGCAGCATCGCCTATCGCGATGAGGAGCCCGAGACCGGCCAAACCGCCGGCGGAGCCGCCGCCGGAACATCTGTCCCCCCGCTTGTGTTGCTTCACGGCTACGGCGGCAGCCATCGTTATTTCGACGAAATTTTTCCCCTGCTGACAAAGCATCTCCGGGTCATCGCCCCCGATTTGCGCGGACACGGCGATTCCGCCGCGCCCGAAGGCGTCTATTCGATGGAAACGCTGGCCGACGACGTGCGGAAGCTGCTCGACCATCTCGGGCTGGAGAGGGTGGTTCTGCTCGGGCATTCGCTGGGCGGTTACGTCACCCTGGCGTTCGCCGAGCGGTATCCGGAGCGGCTTGCGGGCTTCGGGCTTCTGCATTCCACCGCGTTTCCGGATACCGAAGAAGGCCGGGAAAACCGCCTGCGAACGGCGGAGATCGCCCGCCGGCGCGGGTCGGCGCCCGTGATCGACGCCCTGGCGCCGAAGCTGTTCTCCCCGGCCAACCGGGAGAAGATGGCGGATCGGCTCGATTTCGTCAAGCGCATCGGATATGGCACGCCTTCCAACGGCATCATCGGAGCGGCCCTGGGCATGCGGGAGCGGCCGGACCGGCGCGCCGTGCTGGAACGGGCAGGGGTGCCGGTGCTCCTCCTCGCGGGCGCGCACGACGAGGCCATCCCCGCCGAGCGCCGCTTTCCGGCGGACGGTCCCCATATTGTCAAGGTGGAATTGCCGGACGCGGGACACATGGGGATGCTGGAGTCGCCCCGGGCCTTTGCGGACGCCATCCTCGATTTTGTCAAACGGTGCTGAAAGGAGCAGACAAAGGCGGGAGAAAGCTCGCTCCATCTTATTCTTGTTTATGAAAACATTTTTATGATAGTATTTTGAAAGCTGGAGTGAGCATTTCCATTTTGAAGGTACCATGAAAAGGTGAACCGCTTTGGGACTCCTGTGGCCCGACCTTCTTTCGTTTTTCGCGCTCTCGGTTCTTCTCGTCCTGGTGTATGTTCGCAGCCGGTTAATGAATATTCACAAAATTTATGTGGCGTTGCATTTTGCGACGTTGTTTTGGCCGCTGGGGCATTTTGTTTCCCTTTCGGCGGATGATCCGGCCTTCCGCACATACGGGATGCAGCTTGCCGTCATTGCGTTTTGCTTTGTCGGGCCGGGATGGCTCCTCCTGATCCAATGCCTGATCCGGCCGGGTTGGCGTCCGACATGGAGGAACGCCGCCATGTTCGTTCCGGCGCTCCTGTGCGCGGCGTTCGTGCTGTGGAATCCCGGGGGAGCCCTGGTAACCCCGGGCGAGACCGCAGGGGCGTGGAATTACGGATACTTGTTCTGGGGATTGGTTGCCGTCCTGTTTTCCTATTTCGCTTATTCGATGTACCGGTTGTTTCAGGCCCTTGTGCGCGACGCGAACGTCCACAGAAGAAGGCAATGGTTTCTTCCGCTGCTCGGCATGATTCTGCTCGCCGGCGCGGGCGGGCTGGACCTGATGTTCAACGTGTTCCTGCAGGGGAGAATGCCGGAAGTCGAAGGGCTCACCTCGCTGGGGCTGCTTGCAGCCGTGCCCTGCTTCACGCAGACCATCCGCCGGCTGGAGGGTTCCGATCTGCTGAGCCTGGCGCGGAGGGACATCTTCGAGTTCATCGACACCGGCATTCTCGTGCTTGACGCGAACGGACGCATCCTTGAATCCAACCGCGGCTCGCAGGCCTTCGTGCGGGTGAAGAAAGGCGAGTTGTTTGACCTTGAGGCGTTTCTGGCGCCGTTCGAGACGCAAGGGGAAGTGTCGGAGTTTCTGTACCGGTTTCGCCACTACCCGAGCGAGCGGATGCAGATCGAGATCTCGATCCGAAACGGCGGCCTTCGACACGTCAACATCCAGATCGCGCCGATCCTGGATGACCGCAGGGAAGTGATCGGCCGCGTCATCACGTTCCACGACGTCACGGATTTGCGCAAGCTGGTCGACGATCTGAACCGCAAGAACGAAACGCTGCACGAGCGCAACCTCGAACTGATCCGGACCCAGGAAGAGCTGTTCAACGCCAACCGGAAACTGGAGCAGATGGCCATCACGGACAGCCTGACGGGGTGCTACAACCGGCGTTATCTGATGCAGAAACTGGAAAAGGAAGTGATGGACCACATCCGGAACAAGGTGCCGTTCAGCATCGTCCTGTTCGATATCGACCATTTCAAGCGGATCAACGATCAATACGGCCACCTGGTCGGCGATCAGGTGCTCATCGCCACGGTGGATGCGGTGCGCGGGGTTTTGCGTCCGGCGGATGTCCTCGCCCGGTACGGCGGAGAGGAGTTTACCATTTACCTTCCCGGCACGCGAAGCCGGGAGGCGGAGGAACTGGCCCGCGGCATCATGCGCGCCGTTTCGGAGATTGCCGCCGATGTCGGAAACGAAGTGGCCACCATCCGCGTAACGGTCAGCATCGGCATCGTCTCTTCGGAAAACTACGAAAAACCGGTGGAAGAAGTGCGCGATTTTCTGCGGGGCTTGTTCGCCCGCGCGGACGCAGCCCTGTACAAGGCCAAAAACGGCGGCCGCAACCGGGTGGTGGTTGCGAACGGCATGAGATAGGCGCCCGGACGAATCATCGGCGGTCACCCGGTTTCCATCCATGACCATACAGAATACAGATCCGGCCAAGCGAACCGACGGTTTGGGACGGCCAGAAAGGAGTGGAATGATGCGAGCCCCGCTGGCGCTCGGCGTTCTTCTTCAGTGCAGGACAGTCGTGGAAAAAATGAAACAGAATTACGTTTCGACCGGGATTATCACCGGCGTGGAAGGGGAACTGTTCGAAGTCGAACTGAGCGATTTCGACCGGTTTCAGCTGGGGGACGCGGTCAAGGTGACCATTTATTCCCCTTCAGGCATCCATACGTTCCAATCTGTCGTTTTTGCCAAATACCACGGCGCCATCGCCATCATCCAGCCGCCCGCCCTGGCGATGAAATTCGGGGACAAGCGGGAACACGTCCGGGTGGATGCGGAAGGGACCGCGCTCGTCACCCCCGCCCGGCAGCTGGCCGTTTCCGGCGATCCGGTGGAAGTCCGGATCAAGGACATCAGCGTGGCCGGACTGGGATTTTTCGCGCCGAATCTGCCGATTTTCATCGAGGGCGCGCGGCTGAACGCGACGGTCCGGATCGAGTTCGAGTTTTCCTGCGAACTGGTCATCGTGCGGCGGGACTGGCAGAACGACAACTGGCTGTGCGGCGCCCGCCTCGTGCTGGAGGATCAGGAAATGTTGCGCCATCTGAGAGCGTTTGTGCTGCGCCAGCAAGTGGACAAGTACATCAAGAGGCGCGAGCGGCTCGTCAGGGAACGGGAGCTCAGCGAGCTGTGACCGGGCGTCCGGCCGTCCGGCTCCATGGCATGAAGGCATTCGTGTTGCACGGCGCTCGATTTATTGCACGACGATATAGCCCACCATCGGCCCGCCGGACAGCGCGTCGGTGTGCGTCTGGCAGATGATCGGGTAGGTACCGGCCTTCTCCGCGACAAAGCGGACGACGGCCGTTTTTCCTTTGCGCACCTCGCCGGTGATGCCCAGTCCTTCGATGATGAACGGATGCGATCCGCCGCTGACGCCGGTGATGCGCAGTTCCACCGGTTCGCCCCTGGGCACGATCACGGTGCCGGGGTCCCAGCGGTAGACTTCGATTTTTTTGCCGTTGTCCAGCGTGGCGACGAATTCGCCCGTGACCAGATGGATAACGCGCGGAGCGCCGGCGGAGGCCGGTTTCGCAGAGCCGTCCGACAGGCGCCAGCCCACGTATGCTCCGGCGGCTGCCACAAGGAAAACGGTGGCGACCGTCCACAGCAGCTTCGACTTCCTGACGAAGATCACTTTGCGCATGGCGATTTCCTCCCGTGGGGCTTGTATTCTCAAAGCCAGTCTATGCGCCCGCCTGTCCCGGCATGACAAGCCGGGGGTTGCGCGGAGCGGCTCCGTCTTGCGGATGCCGTTCGAAACGGCCTCGGCAAGCCCTGTGTGATTGGAAACGGTTGTCCGCGTATGATAGAATGGTAGCCAGGTTTTCGGAAGCGGGGAAAGCGATGTTATCGGGCTTTGCGGACGCCGTTCACCTTTGGCTGGGACGGCTGCTCGACTGGGTGGAGAGCCTTGGCTATTGGGGCATCATCGTCGGTTTGGCGGTGGAAGTGATCCCCAGCGAGATCGTGCTGTCCTTCGGGGGATACCTCGTCTCGCAGGGGCGCATCACCTTTGCGGGAGCGGTGGTGTGCGGCACCATCGGCGCCATGCTGCAGCAGTGGATTTTGTACGCCATCGGGCGGTACGGCGGCAGGCCGTTTTTGCTCAAATACGGAAAATACCTGCACCTGAAACAGAGCCACATCGAGCTGGCGGAACGCTGGGTGGAACGGTACGGTCCCGTTGTGGTGTTCACGGGAAGATTCCTGCCGGTCATGCGCCAGGTGGTGTCCGTTCCCGCGGGCATGGCGCGCATGAATCTGGGGGTGTTCAGCCTGCTCACGCTGCTGGCTTCGATCCCCTGGTGCCTGCTTTTTGTATGGCTGGGCTGGACTCTCGGCGACCAGTGGGAGAAAGTCGACGAGAAAGCCGCCCCGTATGTCCAACCGATTGTGCTGATCGCCCTCGCGGCTTTGATTTTGTATTTCCTTTTTCAAGCCGTGCGCCGCAAATCGAAACAACCCCGCTAGGAAAGGGTTTGTGAGCCATGCTGAAAATAAGCCGGTATGAACTTGGGCCCATTGCCGCGAACTGTTACGTGCTGACGGACGAGGAAGGAAAAAGGGCGGTCGTCATCGATCCCGGCGCGCCGGAAGGCGTCCTGACGTCTGCGCTGGACGGGCTGACGGTGGAGGCGGTGTTGCTCACCCACGCGCATTTCGACCACATCGGTGGCGTGGATCTCATGCGCAAGACCTTCGGGTGCCCCGTCTGGCTGCATCCGTCGGAGAAGGACTGGCTGACCGATCCGCGCCTCAACGGTTCCGCCAGGTGGCCGGACGTGACGCCGCCGATTTCCGTCGATCCGCCGGAGCGGGAACTGAACGACGGGGACACCCTCGAACTGATCGGTGAAACGTTCCGCGTGCTGCACATTCCCGGCCATTCCCCCGGCAGCGTCGGTTTTCTGTGCGGAAATGTCCTGTTCGGAGGAGATGTGCTGTTCCGCTGTTCCGTGGGGCGGACGGATCTGCCGTTCGGGGACGCGGCGACGCTGGAGCGTTCGATCCGCGACAAACTGTACGTGTTGCCGGACGATGTCGTGGTGTTTCCGGGGCACGGGCCGGCCACGACCATCGGCGAGGAAAAGCGGGAAAATCCGTTTGTGCGCGCCGCGCGCGGGTGATTGGCGGGAACTGAATGCCTGCGGAAGCGGCGCGGCCCCGTGTCAACTCATTTAAAAATGTTACCGAAGGAAAAAGGATCACTCACGTAATTTTGTTACCCAATGAGGCCGTCAGGTAGCCATCACGGGTTTCGGTGTGACATTGGCGGATGTTTCGGGATGGGA
>LZRV01000123.1 GCA_002159065.1 Paenibacillaceae bacterium ZCTH02-B3
TTGCCGCGATGAATTTGAAAAAGCTGGCGACCTGGCTATGGAGGTCAGGTCAGCCCGGGGATAGCCACGGTTGGTATTGTTTCATATTCCTGCGAAGGTACAAAAGAAAGCACAAAAAACTCCCACGGCGCCCGCTGCGATGGGTTGCACGTGGGAGTTTGTCTTCAGTCTGAACCGCCCGAAGGGGCGGTTTTTTATTGCCAGCAGGGCTCAGGCGTTGGCGGAAAGCGGCCGGGAAGGCACGGGAGTGGGCGGCCCGATCCGGTATCCCTGAACGAGAGGCACGCCGGCTTCGCGGAGCCAGGCCAAATCGGCGGCGTCTTCCACGCCTTCGGCCAGGAGGAGGCATCCGTGCCGGTCGGCCAGCCGCAGGGCGTCCCGGACGAATTGTTGCTTGTCGGGATCCCGGTGGCAGCCCGCGATCAGGCGGCGGCCCAGCTTCAGGTAGGCGGGACGCAACATGCGCAGCAGGCGCTCGCCGTCTTTGCCGCCGGAAACGGCGGCGGGTTCGTGGACGTCCAAGGCAAGCTGGAATTTGCGCTCGCGGGCCAGCGCCGCGATGTCCGCCAGCCGCCGGGAATCCTCCAGCCAATCGGTGTCCACGATGTCAAACACGAAGTCGGCGGGATCCCCGCCGCTGTCTCGGATCAGTTCCGAAATCCATTCCAGATCGGAAGCCGGATCGCTCACCGCGGACGGCAGGAAATTGATGAAGCGTTTGACGTTTTGCCCGAGATGGGCGTTGCTGAGCAGGATGGATTTTTTCAGCAGTTCGCGCTCCAGCAGGACGTGCAGTCCGCTGCTTCGCGCCGCGGCCACCATTTCCGCGGGACGAAACGGGGGCTGTTCGGGCAGCGGACGAAGCAACAGCTCGTACCCGATGACGGTGAAGCCGTCGTCCTGCGGGCGGACGACAGGCTGAAAATAAAACGTAAACCGGCGGTTCAGCAGCCATTCGGGAAGGAAATAGAGGCCCACGCCGGCCAGCAGCGCGGACGCGGGCTGCCAGCCTTCCCCTTCCTCAGACGCGCCGGAATCCGGCGGGGCGCCCCTTTCCGGCAGGGCGGAGAGCGCGGCGGCGTCGGCGAATTCCGCATCTTCCTTGCTCTTGCCGGTGAATTCCGGGGAGTCGTAAACGATCCGGCAGCGGAGCCGGCAGCGATGGTCTTCCGTCAGCAGGTGCCCAAGGTCGCTGAGCAGGCGCAACAGTTGGTCGAGGCTGCCGTAGCGGACCCGACGGACGCGGGCGCTTCCTTCGGCCGCCGTTCCCAGGCATGCGTCCAGCGCCCGGAGGGACCCGGGGTCGTCGGAAGCGAATTCGACAATTCCGGCATTCTTGAGTGGCGCCTGGCTTCCAAACGGATGATAGGCGGGCATGGACGCACGCTCCTTTCGTCGGAGGAATGGGAGACGGCCCTCTGCGGGAGGCCACGGACATAAAGTGCCAATACTTATCATACAGGACAACGGCGTGGTTTGCATATGCGCGACATCATTGAGATCGGGGGGCTTGTTTTATATAATGAATAAAATGGATTCCAATATTCGCAAAAGGAGTCGTCGTTTCGATGGACATCACGGTTCGGGACGTCGAGCACGTCGCCTTGCTGGCCCGTCTGGAACTGTCCGACCGGGAAAAGGAACTGTTCGCCGGGCAACTCGGCGCAATATTGCGGTACATCGAAAAGCTGAACGAGTTGGACACGGACGGCGTCGAGCCGACCAGCCACGTCCTGCCGATCTCCAACGTCATGCGTGACGACGAGCCCCGTCCTTCCTGGCCCCTCGACAAAGTGCTGGAAAACGCCCCGGACAAAGAGGACGGACAATTCAAGGTGCCGGCGGTGCTGGAATAATCGGCCGGTGCGGAGACGCCCGGCCGGAATGCGGCGCCGGCCAGGCGGCGGAACCATGCAAAGGAGGAACGCGCATTGTCATTGCTCCGGATGAGACTGCCCGAGCTTCGGGACCGGCTCGCCCGCGGCGAGTTGCGCGTCGCCGATCTGGTGGACGCGTCGCTGCGACGCATCCGCGAGACGGAGGAGAAGATCGGGGCATTTTTGCTTGTGGACGAGGAAGGCGCGCGCAGGGAAGCGGAAAGGCTGGACAGCCTGCCCGCCGACGCGCCCCGCGGCCCGTTGTTCGGCCTGCCGGCGGGCATCAAGGACAACATGGTGACGGAAGGCCTCGTCACCACCTGCGCCAGCCGTTTTCTGGCCAATTACCGGCCGATTTACGACGCCACCGCCGTGCGGAAGCTGAAGGACGCGCAGGCGGTGACCGTCGGCAAGCTGAACATGGACGAGTTCGCCATGGGCAGCTCCACCGAAAACTCCGCGTTCAAGCTTACCCGCAATCCGTGGGACACCGAGCGCGTGCCCGGCGGTTCCAGCGGCGGCTCCGCGGCCGCCGTGGCGGCGGGCCAGGTCCTGTTCGCCCTCGGCTCCGACACCGGCGGATCGATCCGCCAGCCGGCGGCCTACTGCGGCGTCGTCGGCCTGAAGCCCACCTACGGACGCGTCTCCCGCTACGGCCTGGTGGCCTTCGCTTCGTCGCTGGACCAGATCGGCCCCATCACCCGCAACGTGGAAGACGCCGCCTATGTGCTGCAAGCCATCGCGGGGCATGACCCGCTGGATTCCACCTCGGCGGCGGTGGACGTGCCCGATTACCCGTCGGCGCTGACCGGTGACGTGAAGGGGCTGCGCATCGCCGTGCCGCGGGAATACATGGGCGAAGGCATCGATCCGCGGGTGAAGGCGCGCGTGCTGGAAGCCTTGAAAAAGTTCGAGTCCCTCGGCGCGACGGTCGAGGAAGTGTCCATGCCGCACACCGACTACGCCGTGGCCACCTACTACATCCTCGCGTCGTCCGAAGCCTCGTCCAACCTGGCGCGGTTTGACGGGGTCCGATACGGCGTCCGGGCCGAAGGCGTAGAGAACCTCGCCGAACTGTACCTGCGTTCGCGGAGCGAAGGCTTCGGTCCCGAAGTGAAGCGTCGCATCATGCTGGGCACCTACGCGCTCAGTTCCGGTTATTATGATGCCTATTACAAAAAGGCGCAAAAAGTCCGGACGCTGATCAAACGGGATTTCGACCGGGTGTTCGAGACGTTCGACGTCATCGCCGGACCGACCGCGCCGACCCCCGCCTTCCGCATCGGCGAGAAGATCGGCGATCCGCTGACCATGTACCTGAACGACATCTGCACCATTCCGGTCAGCCTGGCGGGCGCGCCCGCGATCAGCGTTCCCTGCGGGCTGGCGGACGGCCTGCCGGTCGGACTGCAGATCATCGGCAAGCCTTTCGACGAAGCGACCGTGCTGCGGGCGGCCCACGCCTACGAACAGGCGACGGAGCACCACCGCCTGCAGCCGGCGCTCTGAGCCGGATCGGCGGCCATCCGGAGTTTGCCCAAGGAGGAACGCGAGGCATGTCCATCCTGTCGAAATACGAAACGGTCATCGGGCTCGAAGTGCACGTGGAGCTCAAGACGAAAACAAAGATTTTTTGCGGATGTCCCGTCGAGTTCGGCGCGCCCCCCAACACCAACACCTGTCCGGTGTGCCTCGGCCATCCCGGCGCGCTGCCCGTGCTGAACCGGCAGGCCGTCGAATACGCGATGAAGGCGGCGATGGCCCTCAACTGCGAAATCGCCGAGTGGTGCAAGTTCGTCCGCAAGAACTATTTTTACCCCGATCTGCCGAAGGCGTACCAGATTTCGCAGTATGACCAGCCCATCGGACGGAACGGCTGGATCGACATCGAGGTGAACGGCGTCAAGAAACGGATCGGCATCACCCGGCTGCATCTGGAAGAAGACGCCGGCAAGCTGATCCATATCGAAGGCGGTTCCGGGTCGCTGGTAGACTTCAACCGGGGCGGCACGCCGCTCATCGAAATCGTGTCCGAGCCCGACCTGCGCTCGCCGGAAGAAGCGCGGGCGTATCTCGAGAAGCTGCGGGCGATCATGGAATATTGCGGCGTTTCCGACGTAAAGATGGAGGAAGGTTCGCTGCGCTGCGACGCCAACATCAGCCTGCGGCCGGTGGGCCAGAAGGAATTCGGCGTCAAGACGGAACTCAAAAACATGAACTCGTTCCGCGCCGTCCAGCGCGGACTGGAATACGAACAACTGCGCCAGGCGGAAATCCTGGATGCCGGGGGGCGGGTCGTGCAGGAAACGCGGCGCTGGGACGAAGCCCAGGGCCGCACCGTCGGCATGCGCGGCAAGGAAGAGGCCCACGACTACCGCTATTTTCCCGACCCCGACCTGGTGCCGATCCATCTCGATCCCGAGTGGCAGGCCCGCGTCCGCGCTTCCATTCCGGAGCTGCCGGACGCGCGCCGGGAGCGGTACATGTCGCAGTACGGGCTGTCCGCCTACGACGCCGGCGTGCTTACGTCGTCCGTCCGGCTGGCGGATCTGTTTGAAGAAAGCCTGCGCTACACGAGCGACGCCAAGGCGGCGGCGAACTGGCTGATGGTGGAGCTGCTCGGGTATCTCAACGCGGGCAACCTGGAAATCCAGGACACGAAGCTCACCGGCAAAGGACTTGGCGAAATGATCGGCCTGATCGAATCGGGCAAGATCAGCACGAAGATTGCGAAGACGGTGTTCAAGGCGATGCTGGAAACCGGCAATGCCCCCGCGCAGATCGTGGAGGAGCAAGGGCTGGTTCAAATCAGCGACGAAAGCGCCATCCTGGCGGTGGTGGACGCGGTGATCGCCGCCCATCCCCAAGTCGTCGACGACTATCGCGGCGGAAAGGAAAAGGCGCTCGGTTTTCTGGTGGGCCAGGTCATGAAGGAAACTAAGGGCAAGGCCAATCCCGCCCTGGTGAACAAGCTGCTCGTGGAACGACTCAAGTCCTGAGGTCGCCGTTTGCGGGCGTAAATCCGTTCCGCACCCGCATACGCGCCCGCGCTTTTCCGATTGGAGCCGCGTCGGGCATGCAGCCGCCGCGCAGCCCGACGCGGTTCGCGCGCGGCCGGCCCGCGCCGACCCCGGGCGGAGGCGGAACCGGTCCCGAGTCCGGGATGCGTTTCCGACATCGAACCGATGCCGCAGGCCAAGCCCCAATGATACAATCGGAGCGTGGGAACGCCATGAGCAATCCCTGGTACATCTCGGAAGCGGAACTCTTGCTCCGCCTCGTGATTTCCGTCGTGCTGGGCGGAATCGTCGGTTTCGAGCGGGAGCGGAAAAACCGCGCGGCAGGCCTTCGGACGCACGTCCTCGTGTGCCTGGGGTCCTGTCTGCTCATGCTGCTGTCGATGTACGGATTTGCGGCGTTTGCGCGCGAATTCAACGTCCGCCTCGATCCGGCGCGCCTCGCGGCGCAGGTGATCACCGGCATCGGTTTCCTCGGCGCGGGGACGATCCTTTTCACCGGCAGGTCCATCGTCGGGCTGACGACGGCGGCATCGCTGTGGGTCGTCATGGCGATCGGGCTCGCCACGGGGGCCGGGTTCTATCTGGCCGCCGCCGCCACCACCGCGATGTCGTTTCTGGTTCTTTGGGGACTTAGCCTGTTCCAGAAACGGTTCATCCGCCATCCGGTGGAATATGAGATCACGGTGATCATGGAAGGCGAGGAGGGTTCCGGAGACCGGCTGCGCGCGGTCCTGAAGGAAGAAGGCGTCCGGCTGACGGGGCTGGTCGTCGAGGACCGAGGCACGGACGAGCGGGGGATCCGGGAAGTGCTCGTCCGGCTGCGCGTGCGGCTGTCCTCCGTTGACCGGCTGATGCCGCTCACGGAGCGGCTGCGGCGGGTGGAAGGCGCAAAGCGCGTGTCGGCGAACTGAGAACGGGGAATCTAAGCGGCGCGGGCGGAACGGCCGCCCGCGCCTGAATGTCGCCGCAGAGGCGGTTCAGGCGACCGCGGTCATGGCGTGTTCC
>LZRV01000124.1 GCA_002159065.1 Paenibacillaceae bacterium ZCTH02-B3
AAGCCCGGATGATGATGGCCGTGCCGTTTGCGTTTGTCGGGCTTCTGCAATGGATCGCGCCGGATTACATGGCCTATTTGCGGCAGGGGCCGGGTCTCGTCGTGCTGACCGGTTGCCTGTTGCTCTTGGCCGCATGCGGACTCTGGATCCGGCGGATCATGAGGATTCTTCCGTGATGGCGGGCGCGCTCGAGCGGGGATGGCCGCTGCTGCTGCCGGCGGCGCTGTTGTCGGTCTACGGGTGGGCGGCATGGCGCCGGTTTCGCGTGTCGGGGACATGGCCGATGGACTGGACGGAGCCGATCCGGCGGTGGCTGGAGGCGCCGCCGGTCTGGGCTGGCGTCCAGCCTTTGCTGGAGCGGCCCCGGTTGGTTTTGGCGTTTCTGGAAGGCGCCTGCGGCAAGGAACGGCTTGCGCGATGGGCGGCCGAAGGCGCGGGTCTTGCGGGGATTCTGCTGGGTTCCGGTGGTTTCATATCGTTTTTGGCCGGCGAACCCGGAATGGTGGCGTTGTTTGCGGTGCTGGCCGCCGCGGCTCCTTTTCTCCGGTGGAAGGACTTGAACCGGAAAGCGGAAGAACGCAGGCGGCAGATCCGGCGGGCGATGCCGGAATTGCTCGTGCGGCTTGCGATCGTCGTGAACGCCGGGGAGAACGTGATGCGGGCCTTGGAGCGCTGCGCGATGTCCAAGGATCACCCGCTGGCTTTGGAACTCGCTTCGGCGCTGGAAGCGATGAACCGGGGCGAATCCATGGCCGCCGCGCTGGAGGAGTTCGGACGGCGCTGCGGCATTCCGGAAGCGAAGCGTTTTGCGTCGGCGGTATTGATCAACATGCGGCGGGGCGGGGATTCGTTCGCCGCGGCGCTTCAGGATCTGGCGCGCGCCATGTGGGAACAGCGCAAGGCCGAAGCCCGCACCCTCGGGGAGCTGGCTTCCTCCCGCCTGTCGTTTCCGCTGGCGGTGATCTTTTTGATCGTCATGGCGATGGTGGGGACGCCGACCCTGCTGATGATGGGATGAGCCCAAGGGAAAAACCGAACGGTGATTCGGGCGTGACGGGCCGAACCGGACCCGGCGCCTGAACCGGGCGACGGAAACGCAAAAATTCCGGAAAGGAGAGGCGCGAAACATGGGACGGCTGGGAAAGGTTTTGACGCTTGGAAGAAAAAAGGGCGCGGGGCGTCCGGGCCGCCGCGTTCCGGCATGGCTGGACGGGGAAGAAGGGATCGGCACGCTGGAGGTCGTGCTGATCGCCGCGGTGGTCATCATTTTGGTCGTGTTGTTCAAGGACTGGATCACCGGCTTTTTGACCGATCTTTTCGGCAGGGTGGAGAACGAGGCCGACCGATTGTTCTGATCCGGCGGCCGGGGGTGGGAACATGCGCGGCATCCGGACGAAAGGCGCATTTGGGCGCGGATTTTGGTCCGACGCGTCCGGCTCCCTGTCGGTGGAAGCGTCGATGGTGTTCCCCGTCGTGCTGCTTCTTACGATGGTACTGGTGCTCTATGCGCTTTACACGGCAAAGCTTGTCCTTGTCCATTACGGAACTGCGGTGCTGGCGGAGCGGGCGGCCTACAACTGGCCGAATTCGGCTGCGGAATGGCGCACGGGCGCCTACCCGGCCGGCCGGCATGACGGCCTGTACTGGCGGCTGGCGGAAGACGCGTTGCTGCAGGCGCTTTTCCCGGCGGGCGGCGAATCGCGGGACGCGGAAGAACCGTTTCCCCCGGACGGTCCGCCGGCGGACGGGGCACAGGGGCTGGTGACCCGGAAACTGCGCCGCGCCGCGGAAACGGCGCCCGAATGGCTGAAGGGGACCGTCGGCTGGAAGAACCGGCTCCTGATCCGGTCCGTGGTCGCGGAAGCTTCCGACCCGGCGGCCGCCCTTCCGCTCAGGCGGTTTTGGAACGGGGTGCCGGAAGCGCGGGCTTCCGTGTCCGCCCTGGCGGTGGAACCGGCCGAATTTGTCCGTTCCTTCGAGCTTGCCCGGTATTACACGGCCAAGTTCAAGCGGCAGGGCGAAAGGGCGGAATCGTACCGCCGCGAGGCGGGCGAGGTGCTGCGCAGGCGGGGCGGGTGAAGGGGCGCCGCTCCGGCGGAGGGTGTGTGGAGATGCTGCATCGGCGGGGTGAAACGCTGTGGCGAAGCGTAACGGAGAAAGAGGAACGGTTTCGATGTATTTGGCCGCGGCGCTGGCGTCTTTCATCCTGCTCACCGGTCTGCTCATCGATTTCGCCCGCGTGGCCGCATTCCGCAAGCAACTGGAGCTTGCCGTGAAGTCCGGGACCCGTTCCGTGCTCTCCGCTTACGATCCGGTGGTCAGGGAACGGTACGGCCTGTTCGTCCGGGGCGGCGATTCCGCCATAGACTTGTTCCGGCGGGCGGTGGAAGGCAACCTGCGCCAGGGCGAAACGGGAGGGTTCCGCTTTCTGGACGGCAGGTGGGAAAACGGGGACGTGACGGAAAGCCGGCCGCTGGCGGATCATGCCGTTTTCCGGCGGCAGGTGGCGGAGGAAATGAAGTATCGGGCGCCGATCGATTTGGCCCTGGAAATGGCGGCGCGGTTTCGCGGTCTGCACGGCGCCGTGCGGGAAGCCGCCGCCACGGCGGGGACGCTGGAACAGGCGCGCAAGGCCTACGAGCGGCGGGAGCGGGCGCTCGACGATGCCCTGCGGAACCAGGAGGCGGCGGGGAAGGCCCCGGTTTCGGCGTGGAGGGACCTGGTGCCGGAACCGTCCGCCGACGGGGGAGCGATGTCCGCGGGCCGTCCCCGGACGGTGGGGGAGGCGGTGCGGATGTACGCGGACTATGCGGCCAAGCGGGCGGAAGATGATGCGCGGCGGGCGAGACTGGCGCAATGGGAGGAGCGCCAAAAGAACGGCGAAACAGACGAACCTAGGCCGGAACCCCCGCTTTACGAAGAGGCGACTTCCGCGTACGAACGGGGCGTGACCGAACTGGCGGAGCGGTTGCGCCGGGAAGCGGCGGATCTGCGGGCGGACGCGGAAAAGGCGATCCTGGAAGCCTTGTCGGCGCTGGAAGAAGCCAAAGCCGTCAATGAGGAAATACGAAGGATTGCGGCACAGAACGGGGCTGCGGTCAGTTCTTCCGGATGGGACGCCGGATCCGCCGGAGATTCTTCCGCAATGTCCGGAGCGGAAGGCTTGCCCGTCGAAGAAGTGCGGGATTTGCGCCGGACCGTGTCGGAACTCATTTTGGAAGATTCCTTCTTTACGGAGTATGAAAAGGAACTTGAAGCCCAGCTCGGCGACGTGCGGCGGATGGCGGCGGATGCGGAACGGTTTGCCGGCATCGCCGCGGCGGCGCCGGGAACCGCCGGTCTCGGCGCGGCGATGCGTGAACAGGCTTTGGCGTTGCAGCGATCCTACGCGCTCTGCCGTTCCCGTTACGATGCCCCGGGCGGCGAGGTCATCCGGAGACGGCGGGAGGCGCTGGAAGCGCACAGGAGCCGGGACGGGGAGCGGAAGGCGCTGGAGCGGGAAGCGCGGGAGAAGATGCAGTCGGCGGCCGGTTTGCTGAGATCCATCGGAAACCGGAAAGCGGACGGGGAGCAGGCCGAACGGTTCCGCCGGGCGGAGGAGGCGGCGGAGGCGAATCTGGCGTGGAACCAACGGCAGAAAGAATGGGCGCGGCGTGCCGGTCCGTCCGACGACCCGGCGGAGGAGCGGGACCGCGCCCTGGAATCCGCGGGCGGATGGCTGGGAGCCTTGGATCAGGCGGCGGCGGGGCTGCGGGACGACCTGTTCTTTTCGGAATATGTGGCCGGGCGGTTTACCCGGTTCGATCCGTCTCTCCTTCGCCGGCTGATGGACGGGGATGCGGCGCTTCTCGATCTGTCGAACCAGGAGACGGAATACATTCTCTACGGCTTCCGCGAACCCGCGGCCAATCTGGCGGCCGCCTATGGCGAAGTGTTTGCTTTCCGGCTGGCGGTTCGCACCCTGGAGGGGCTGGCGGAAAGCCGTTCCCTCGGCCACCCGCTGGTGATTCTGGCCGGGGCGACGGTTTACGGCGTGACGCGGGCCGCGGCGGATCTGGACAGGCTGATCGCGGCGGACAGCGTGCCGCTGTCCAAATACGTGGAGGTTGAGACCCGCTACGCGGATTATCTGCGCCTGTTCCTGCTTCTGCACGGCGACTCCGCGGCGGCGCTGGCCCGTGTCATCGCGCTGATTGAACTGAACACGGGCATCGCGGCGGAACGGGCCTTCACCTATGCCGGCGGGGAGGGCTCGGCTTCGCTCGGGCTCTGGTTTTTCCCCGGCATCGTGAAAATGCTGGGTACGGCGGGCGGCTGGGGAGGACAGGTGACGGGGAATCGCTATGTGGCGACCTATTCGGCCGATATGGGTTACCAGTAGGTGGGCCGCCTGGCGCATGGCCCGGCGCATGAAGGCGGAAGAATGTGCCCGGCGGTGGAAAGCGGGAGAACGTGCCCGGAAGGGAAAGGCGGCATTGCGGCGGAGGGGACCGCCGGGGAGTTTCACGCTGGAAGCCGCCCTGGCCTTGCCGCTGTTTTTGCTGGTGATCCTGTTTTTCATCCTGCTGATCCGCACGGCCGTGATTTCCATGGCTTTGCACGGCGCGCTTTCCCAATCGGTCCGGCTGGCCGCGGCGGTTTGGCAACCCGTCGGGGCGGCGCGGGACAACGGGATGCCGTCGGCCGGGCCGTCCCGGACGGAATGGTCGGACGTTGGCGAAACGCTGCGGGAACTGGGCGATGTGCTGCCGGAACCTTTTGGCGAATGGGCGCGCCGGGCGGCGGACGGCGGCTGGCGGCCGGACCAGCTGGCGGCGCGGATGGCGTTCAAGTCTCTGGCGCTCCGCTTTGCCGGCCCAGAGACGTTGGACCCGTCCCGGCTGGAAATTGTCGAGGTTCGTCTGCCTTCCGCCCAGGATCCGGAAGAAGGATTTCTGGCCGTCCAGGCGTCCTACCGGCTTCCGTTTCGCGTGCCTCTGCTGAACCGTCCGCTGGAAATCCGGGAGTCGGCGGCGGAACGGGCGTGGGTCGGCGGCAAACCGTTATTGCCGAACCGTGACGACCGTCAGAACGACCCCGGGCAGCTGGCGTTTGTGTCGCTGGAGCCGGATCCGGTGCGCCCGGGCAAGAAAGCGACGCTGACCCTTCAGGCCAGGCCGGGGGAAGCGGTCCATCTTACCGTGATCTACAAAAGCGGCCCCAGCCAGGCGAAAAATCTGGGCACGGCCGTCGCGGACGAGAACGGCAGGGTGGTGTGGGTCTGGCATGTTTCCGGGCGCACGACGCCGGGCGAATGGCATTGGGAAGCCGTGGCTTCGGACGGCAGCGTCCTGCGGCGAAATTTTACGGTGGCGGGCAAAGCTGACGGGAAATGATCCTGGCGGGAATTTGCGAAAGGCGGAAAAAAGCCCGGCGGCGGGCAAGGAGGGAGGCAAATGAAGGTCCTGGTGCCGGCGGCCATTGCCGTGCTGACGGGATGGGCAGCCTGGACGGATCTCAGGCGCATGATCATCCCGAACCGGTTGACCGTTTCTTTCGCGCTGGGCGGGGTGCTGGCGCATGCGGCGGCGGAAGGCGCGGCGGGCCTGGCCGCGGGATGCGCGGGAGCGCTGGCCGGAGCGGCGCCTTTGATCCTGTTGCATGCCCTGAAAGGGGCCGGCGCCGGCGACGTCAAATGGTTTGCCGCATTCGGCGCCTGGGCGGGCGTCTGGCCGGCCCTTTGGGTGTTTGTCTGTTCCGTGCTCACGGCGGGCGGCATCGCGGTGTTTCTTCTGCTTTGGCGGGTTCCGCCGTTCAGGAG
>LZRV01000125.1 GCA_002159065.1 Paenibacillaceae bacterium ZCTH02-B3
CTTCCGCCAGGTTTCGGAACACTTCACGGCGTGTTTTCAGGCTCAATTTCAAGACACATCCCTTCGGTAACATTTCGATTTGAGTGATCCGAAACCTGTTCGGTAACATTTTAGCTGAGTGACTGCGGACAGTTGACGATACCTGCCGCAACACGTCATAATAAAAAGAATATCAACCATTATTTATGGAAATCCGGCGGTTGGTTCGCCTGCGGAGAGGAACAGACATGGGCCTTGAGCAACTGTTGGAAATCGCATCCACCTACATGAAACCCGCGGATCTGGACCGCATCCGGGAAGCGTACGAATTTGCGGAGAAGGCTCACCACGGCCAGACGCGCATGTCCGGCGAGCCATACATCCAGCATCCCCTTGCCGTTGCCGAAATCGTGGCCAAAATGCAGCTGGACGTGGTCACGGTGATGGCGGCCCTTTTGCACGATGTCGTGGAGGACACGAACGTGACGCTGGACGACGTGCGGGCGAAATTCGGGGACACCCTGGCCGATCTGGTGGACGGCCTGACCAAGCTGAAGCGGATCAAATTCCGCTCCCAGGAAGAGCAACAAAACGAAAACTACCGCAAAATGTTCGTGGCCATGGCCAACGACATCCGCGTCATCATCATCAAGCTGGCCGACCGGCTGCACAACATGCGGACCCTCAAGTACCAGCCGGAGGAGAACCAGCGGCGGATCGCCCACGAGACGCTGGAGATTTACTGCCCCATCGCCCATCGCCTCGGCATGAGCGCCATCAAGTGGGAAATGGAGGACATCGCCCTCCGCTACCTGAATCCGCAGGCGTACTACCGCATCGCCACCCTGATGAAAAAGAAGCGCGCCGAGCGGGAGCAGTACATCGCCGAACTGATCGCGCAGATCAAGGAAAAACTGGACGAAATGGGCATCCGGGCGGACATTTCCGGACGGCCGAAGCACATCTACAGCATCTACAAAAAAATGACGACGAAGAACAAACAATTCAACGAAATTTACGACCTGCTGGCCATCCGGATCCTGGTCGAGAACGTCAAAGACTGCTACGCCACCCTCGGCATCATCCATACGCTCTGGAAGCCGATGCCGGGACGATTCAAAGACTACATCGCCATGCCCAAGGCGAACATGTACCAGTCGCTGCACACCACCATCGTCGGCCCATCCGGGGAACCGACGGAAGTGCAGATCCGCACCTTCGAGATGCACAAGACGAGCGAGTACGGCATCGCCGCCCACTGGGCCTACAAGGAAGGCAAGGAAGCGGTCGCGCCCGGGTCGTTCGGCGAGAAAATGAACTTCATCCGCGAGATCCTCGAGTTGCAGCAGGAAACGCGGGATGCTTCCGAATTCATGGAATCGCTGAAGATGGACTTTTTCACGGATCTGGTGTTCGTTTTTTCGCCGAAGGGGGAAGTGTTCGAACTGCCGGCGGGATCGGTGCCGCTCGATTTCGCCTACCGCGTGCATACGGAAGTGGGCAACCGGACCATAGGCGCCAAGGTGAACGGCCGGATCGTCCCTCTGGACTACAAGCTGAAAACGGGCGACATCGTGGAAATTCTCACTTCCAAGCATTCCTACGGCCCCAGCCCGGACTGGCTGAAACTCGTCAAAACGTCCCACGCCCGCAACAAGATCCGGCAGTGGTTCAAACGGGAAAAACGCGAGGAAAACATCGCCCGGGGCCGTGAACTGTTGGAACGGGAGCTCAAGCGTCTCTCCCTTGAACCGGACGAGTGGATGACCGAAGAGAAGCTGCTGGAAGTTGCCAAAAAGTTTTCCTTCCAGGACCCCGAAGACATGCTCTCCGCCATCAGCCTTGGCGGCGTCACGGCGGCGCAGGTGTGCACGCGGCTGACCGAGAAACTCCGCAAGGAGGCGGAGGAAGCGGGCAAGATCCAGCTCACCCGGGAAGGCGTGGAGGTCAAGCCGCCGGCGGCGTCGGTGACGGAACGGCGGAAACCCCGCCATGGCAACGGCGTGTCCGTGAAGGGAGCCGACAATCTGCTGACGCGCTTCGCCCGTTGTTGCAATCCGCTCCCGGGCGACGACATTATCGGTTACATTACCCGCGGCCGGGGCGTGTCGGTCCACCGCACCGACTGTCCCAACATCAAGGCCGCCATGGAGGACGAGGAAGCGTCCCGCCTCATTGAAGTCACGTGGGACGAGGCGGCGGACGCCAGTTACACCGTCGACATCGAGGTGCTCGGCCACGACCGGCGGGGCCTGCTCAACGAGGTGCTTCAGGCGGTGGCCGAAAGCAAGACGAACATCACCGCCGTTTCCGGCCGCACCGACAAGCACAAGATGGCCATCATGCACATGACCATCAACATCCGCGACAAGGAGCACCTGCAGTCGGTGGTGGACAAAATCAAGCGCGTACGAGACATCTATTCCGTGCAAAGGGTCATGCAATGAGACAAGGCAGCGGACATACCGGGAGGGAAACGATGTGAGGGTGGTGGTCCAGCGCGTGTCCCGGGCCCGGGTGCGCGTCGGCGGCGAAACGGTCGGGGAAATCGGCTCCGGGCTGCTTTTGCTGGTCGGCGTCGGACGCGGGGACGATGAGCGGGACGCGGCGTGGATGGCCGAAAAGGTGTCGGGGTTGCGGATTTTCGAGAACGAACCGGGGAAGATGAATCTGTCGGTCGTGGAGGTGGGCGGCGGCATTCTGTCCGTGTCCCAATTTACCCTCTACGGGGATTGCCGCAAGGGGCGCAGGCCGAGCTTCGTCGATGCGGCGCCGCCGGATGCGGCGCGCGAGTTGTACGAAACCTTCAACGATCTTTTGCGAGCCAAAGGGCTCAAAGTGGAAACCGGCGTGTTCGGGGCGATGATGGAAGTGGAACTGGTCAACGACGGTCCCGTTACGCTGATCGTGGACAGCAGAGCGTAAGTCCCGGCCGCCGGGTTGAACGCCGCCGGCTTTGGCCAGACTAAATGCCGATCCGTTTGCAGCGAAAGGGTGGATCGGCATGCGCCAGGGGCCAAAGGAAACGGCGGTCGCGCGAAAAACCCGCGAAGGCCCGCTTGCGGAGCGGCGCGAGGCGGTGGAATTCGCCCGCATGGACGACATCTCCGGAGACGGGACGGCGCGGGAACCGGGCGGACCGAGAGGGCGGCGGTATCCGGCGGGCGGCCGGGAGTGACGGTGGGAGGAACCATTCATGCGCATCCATCTGATGGTGGCGGACGAGGCCGCGGCGCGATCCCTGGTCCGCCTCGCGGAACTGTTCGGCGACGGGCCGTCGGTGACGGCGGGTCCCGAGCCCGTTCCGGACGCCGACTACATCGTTCGTCTGGAAGCGTCGGAAACGGGCGGGGCGGTGCGGGGCCGCGCCGAGCTGACCCGGCGGGCGGACGGCCAACGCCGCCTCGCGATCCATGAGGGGGCGATTCCGGAGGGCGCGTCCGCCGAGGAACGCCGCAATATCGTCCGCCGGACGATGAACCGGTCGCTGCTCGACGTGCTGCGGCAGGAAACCAGCCTGGAGCAGCCCTGGGGCATCCTGACCGGCGTGCGCCCGACAAAGTTGATGCACGACGGGCTCCGCCGCGGCCGGCCGCGCGTAGAAATCCGGCGGATGCTGCGGGAAGAATACCTCGTCTCGGACGGCAAGATCGCCCTGATGGAACGGATCGTCGACCGGCAGCTGGCTGCGCTGCCGGATTTGTACGAACTGCGGGACGAGGTGAGCGTCTACATCGGCATTCCGTTTTGTCCGACCAAATGCGCCTATTGCACGTTTCCTGCCTATGACATCAACGGGCGCCAGGGTTCGGTGAGCGGATTCCTCGCCGGCCTCCACGAAGAAATCCGCGTGATCGGACAATGGCTGAAGGAACGCGGCGTGCGCATCACCACCGTCTATTTCGGCGGCGGAACGCCGACCAGCATCACCGCGGAAGAGATGGACGCGCTCTATGCGGAGATGTACCGTTCGTTCCCGAATCCGGACGCCATCCGCGAAGTGACGGTGGAGGCGGGTCGTCCGGACACGATCACGCCGGAGAAGCTGGACGTGCTGCGCAAGTGGAACGTGGACCGCATCAGCATCAACCCGCAGTCCTACATCCAGGAAACGCTCGACCGGATCGGCCGGCATCATACGGTGGAGGAGACGGTGGAAAAGTTCAGGCTGGCCCGCCGGATGGGCATGACCAACATCAACATGGACCTGATCATCGGCCTGCCGGGGGAAGGGCCGGCGGAGTTCGCGCATTCCCTCGCCGAGACGGAGAAGCTGATGCCCGAGTCGCTGACCATCCACACGCTGTCGTTCAAACGCGCGTCGGAAATGACCCGGCATCGCGGCGAGGAGAAGTACCGCGTCGCCTCCCGCGACGAGATCAACGCCATGATGGACGCGGCGGTCTCGTGGACGGCTTCGCACGGCTACGTTCCGTATTATCTGTACCGGCAGAAAAACATTCTCGGCAACCTCGAAAACGTCGGCTACGCGCTGCCCGGCAAGGAGAGCCTGTACAACATCCTCATCATCGAGGAGTTGCAAACCATCGTCGGCCTCGGCTGCGGCGCCACGAGCAAGTGGATCGATCCGGCGACCGGCGAAATCACGCGGCTGGCCAATCCGAAGGAACCGCGCGCCTACATCGACACGTACCGGAAATACATTGAGCTGAAAATGGAAGCGCTGGAGAAATGGTACGCTTCGCGCCCGCTTGCGGCCGGTTGAGACGGTGCCGCGGGGCCGAACCGCCGGCCGGACGCGGGAAGCGCTTTACGTTTTGTAACGCAATTGTAACGGTTCATTTATGGAATTTTAACCGAACCCGTCTACAATGATCATCAACCCCCTTTTTTCACATGGATTTTCTTTTGGAGACCCGCTGGTACGGACGGCGGGTTCTTTTTTTGTTAATAAACCGCCTGTATTTACATAAATGAAGCGTTTAAGCTAAAATGATCGGAAAGGAAGCGGCTGGTAATCCTGTTTCTTGATGCATGAGAATGACTTTAAGCTCGGGCCGCAAGTCAGTTGTTGGAGAGCCGATCTTCATCATCGCGTTATTTGTGGCAAACGGTCCGGATTCCGCCGTCATACGATCGTTTGAATGGGCTACAACTTATGTGCTTCCGTGGTTGATCTTCGTTGTCGCCGTCGATTACCTTTACCCTGAATCCGTGATCGTCCGCGGATAGTTTTGGAACCTGATTCCTGAAACCGGTAATTTTAGTCATTTTTTCTGTGATGGTCGTAAGAACTGGCTTTTTACGATGGCAGAAGGACGCATCATAGCTTGTCAATTCAAATCCATGAATGCCAAACAGACCTGGCGGACGACAGGTCGTTCCAAAGCGTCTCCTGCATCATGCCCGTGTCATGCAAACGCCCGGTAAACCCTCTCCAACACCGATGACCAGGGACTGTGCTTTCCGAAGTTAAAGTATAGACAGCGCGCATGTCGAACAAGCCGGACAGCCATGTAGATGATGTTTTGAATAACGGTTCGGATTCGGCGGCGCTGCACGTTGCCGCGAATCGGCGCGTCGTCTTTGCGCAGGCTTTCCTGACCGATGATGCGCAGCAGATTGTAGGCAAACACGCCTGCATGCAGTACGAGATTATTCGTTGCAAATTTTCCGGCCGGCAACCGCTCCAGATCGAGATCCGTCTTGATTTCGCTGTGAAACTGTTCGCTGGTGGCGTGATCCCGGTATAACTCGATGACCCGCCACGGTCCGCAGCGAAGCGACGTCCAGTACACGT
>LZRV01000126.1 GCA_002159065.1 Paenibacillaceae bacterium ZCTH02-B3
GTGCGAATCCGGAACCGACAGTGACAGTCTGGATGGGAGAAGGGGGCGCAAGTGCGGCTTTGCCGCGTCCGCAACCGAATCATCCCGCCATCCGCGGGGAACCGCCTGTCCGCGCGGCGGGCGGGCTGTCGTCGTTTCCGCCGGATCTGGGCGGATTTCGGCGGCGGGCGGTCTCTTTGTACTTTTTTTCACATGTCGGTGCCGGTTTTCGGCGCGCATGCGGGAAAATGTCGAAGGGCACCACCGGCCGGATGCGGACGCGAGGCGTTGTTCGCCGCATGGGAGCCGAGTGCAGACATGCCCCGGAGGATCATCCGTCCTCCGGGTTTTGTTTTTGGGGACGGACGTAGGCGCGGGATGGGGGCGGTCAGGAATCATGGAGCGGTTGAACGACAGGCTGAACGACGAGACGTACATGCGGCTGGCCCTGCGGATGGCGGCGGAGACCGCGGGACAGACCGGCGTCAATCCCGCCGTCGGCTGCGTGGTGGTGAAGGACGGCCGGATCGTCGGCCTCGGGGCCCATCTGAAACGGGGCGAACCCCATGCGGAAGTGCATGCGCTGAACATGGCGGGAGAACGGTCGGAAGGAGCCACGGTGTATGTAACGCTGGAGCCGTGCGCCCATCACGGCAAGACGCCGCCCTGCTGCGACCGGCTTCTGGAGGCCAAGGTGGCGCGGGTGGTGGTCGCCTCGGTCGACCCGAACCCGCTGGTTTCCGGCAAGGGCATCGCCAGGCTCCGCGAAGCGGGGATCGAGGTGGTCTCCGGCCTGCTGGAAGAAGAAGAACGACGGATCAACGCGGCCTACCGCAAGTACATCACCACGCGCATGCCTTACGTGACGCTGAAGATCGCCCTTACCCTGGACGGCCGGATCGCCACCCGGACCGGGGACAGCCGCTGGGTGACCGGTCCGGAGGCGCGGGAGGCGGTGCATGTCCTCCGTCACCGCCATCAGGCGATCATGGTCGGCGTCTCCACCGTGCTGGCGGACGATCCGGAGCTCACCGCCCGGCTGCCGGTGCCGGCGATGCAGCCGGTTCGCGTTGTGGCCGATTCCCGCCTGCGGGTGCCGGAAACAGCCCGCATCTTCGACGGGAAAACGCCGGCCGTCGTCCTCACGACGGAACAAGCCGACCCCGCCAAGGCGGATCGGCTGCGGGAGCTGGGCGCGGAAGTCCTCGTCTGCGGGCCGGGTCCCCGGGTCGACCTGCGTCTGGCGATGCGGAGACTCGGCGAACGGGAAATCGCCTCGGTGCTGCTGGAAGGCGGCGGGCAACTGGCCGGCGCGATGCTGAAAGCCGGATTGGTGGATCGGGTGAAGCTGTTCTACGCTCCGAAACTGGCAGGCGAAGACGGGATTCCCGCTTTCGCCTTCGCCGGTCCGGAGCGCATGGCGGATGCGCTCAGGCTTGAACAGATCGAAATCGAGCATGTCGGCGGCGACTGGTGCGTCTCCGGCGTGCCCGTACGGGAAGGTGGGACGTGATGTTTACCGGGCTCATTGAAGAAGTCGGCCGGCTTCGCAGCGTCCGGCGTCAGGGAGAGGCGATGGTGTTGACGATATCCGCCGGCAAGGTGCTGGAAGACGCGCGGGTCGGCGACAGCATCGCCGTCAACGGCGTCTGCCTCACCGTCGTGTCGTTCGATTCCGGCAGCTTCACCGTGGACGTGATGCCGGAGACGTTTCGCCGCACCAACCTCCATGCCCTTTCCCCGGGCGCCCCGGTCAATCTGGAACGGGCGATGCGGGCCGGGGGAAGATTCGGCGGCCATTTCGTCCAGGGCCACGTGGACGGCACCGGCGTAGTGGTGTCGCGGACTCCGGAAGCCAACGCGGTGGTGTTCGGCATCCGACCGAACAACCCCTCCCTTTTCCGGTACCTGGTCCCGCAGGGCTCGGTGGCGGTGGACGGCATCAGCCTGACCGTTGTCAGCGCCGACCGCGGCACGGGGATGTTCACGGTGTCCATCATTCCGCACACGCTGCGCGGGACGACGCTGGGGGAACGGAAACCCGGCGACGTGGTGAACCTGGAATGCGATCTGCTCGGCAAATATGTCGACCATCTCTTCGCCTTGCGCCTGGGGGACGCGGGCGGCTCCGGTTACGGTCCGGCGACGCATGGCGGCGGGCCCGGCGAAGGAACGCCGGGCGGTTCGGGGACGGGCGGATTGACGATGGCCCGGCTGCGGGAACTCGGTTACTGATTTGCGTCCATCCCGATCCGGGGCGGCGAACCCGGGGACATGCCTCCGGAGGCAAGATTTCCGGAGATTCGAAAAAGGGGGAAGTGCAGATGGCGGAGATCCGGTTCGATCCCATCGAGGAAGCGATCTACGAACTCATGCGGGGGAACATGGTGGTGGTCGTGGACGACGAGGACCGCGAAAACGAAGGAGATCTGATTGCCCTCGCCGAAAAGGCGACGCCGGAGATCGTCAATTTCATGATCACGGAAGGCAAGGGACTCGTCTGCGTGCCGATCACGGAGGAACGCGCGGCGGAGCTTGACCTGCCGCCGATGGTCATGCAAAATACGGATTATCACGGGACAAATTTCACCGTTTCCGTCGACCATGTCTCCACCGGGACGGGGATTTCCGCGGCGGAGCGGGCGCGGACGATCCGGGCGCTGATCGATCCGGGGGCGAAGCCCTCCGATTTCCGCCGGCCGGGACACGTGTTTCCGCTGATCGCCAAGAAAGGCGGCGTGCTTCGCCGGGCCGGGCACACGGAAGCGGCGGTGGACCTGGCGCGCATGTGCGGTTCGGCGCCGGCCGCGGTGATCTGCGAGATCATCAAGGAAGACGGCACCATGGCGCGGCTGCCGGATCTCGTGGAGTTTTGCCGCAAGCACCGGCTGAAGCTGATTTCCATCCGCGATCTCATCCATTACCGCAATGAAAAGGAAAAACTGGTCCGGCGCGTGGCGGAAGTGCGTCTTCCCACCGATTTCGGGGTGTTTCGAGCCATCGGGTACGCCAACGAGGTGGACGGCAAGGAGCACATCGCGCTGGTCAAGGGCACCATTGACGGCGACCGGCCGGTGCTGGTGCGGGTGCACTCCGAATGCCTGACCGGCGACGTGTTCCACTCGCACCGCTGCGATTGCGGGCCGCAGCTGGAAGCGGCCCTGCGGCGGATCGAGGAGGAAGGGTGCGGCGTGCTGCTTTACATGCGGCAGGAAGGGAGGGGCATCGGCCTGCTCAACAAGCTGATGGCCTACGAGCTGCAGGAGCAGGGGCTCGACACCGTGGACGCCAACCTGCGCCTCGGTTTTCCGCCGGATCTGAGGGATTACGGTATCGGCGCGCAAATCCTGAAGGACATCGGCGTGCGCAAAATGCGACTGCTCACCAACAATCCGCGCAAGATAAAGGGTCTGGAAGGCTACGGCCTGCAGGTGGTCGAGCGGGTGCCGATCCAGATCCGGGAAAACAAGGACAACGCCCGCTATCTGCATGCCAAGAAGACCAGGCTGGGGCATTTGCTCACGCTGCCCGGCGAAGCGGCGGATGCGGAAAACGCGGCGGACGTGGAGAAAGGATGAGGAATGCATCATGCCGAACGTTTACGAAGGACATTTTTCGGCGCAGGGGCTGAAATTCGCCATCGTGGTCGCCCGGTTCAACGAACTCATTTCCTCGAAACTGCTGGGTGGGGCGCTGGACGCCCTGCGCCGGCACGGAGCGAAGGACGGGGACATCGACGTGGCGTGGGTGCCGGGCTCCTTTGAAATTCCGCTCGTCGCCCGCAAAATGGCGGAAAGCGGCAAGTACAACGCCGTGATCGCCCTTGGCGCGGTGATCCGCGGCGCCACGCCGCATTTCGACTACGTCAGCAACGAAGTGTCCAAGGGCGTGGCGGCCGCGGCGATGCAGACCGGCGTGCCGGTCATTTTCGGCGTGCTCACCACCGACACGATCGAACAGGCGCTGGAGAGGGCGGGCACGAAGGCCGGCAACAAGGGCTGGGACGCCGCCATGTCGGCCATCGAAACCGCGAATCTGCTCAAGGCGTTGCCGGTATGACCGTCCTGTACAGGCTTCCGGTTTTCGAAGGCCCCCTCGACCTGCTCCTGCACCTCATCGACCGGGCGGAAATCGACATCCGCGACATCCGGATCAGCGAGATTGCCGACCAGTATTTCGAGTACCTGGCGGCGATGCAGGAAATGGAACTCGAGGTGACGAGCGAATTCCTCGTCATGGCCGCCACGCTGCTCTTGATCAAGAGCCGGGAGCTTTTGCCCAAGCCTCCGCCTCCGGAGCCGTCGGAATCGGAGGAAGGGGAAGAAGCGGCCGATCCCCGCGAGGAACTGATCCGCAAGCTGATCGAGTACCGCAAGTACAAGGCGGCCGCCGCCTGGCTGAACGAACGGCAGCGGGAAAGAAACCTCGTGTTTACCCGCGAGCCGGTGGATCTGACGGCGTTTCTGCCGGCGAAGCCCGCCAATCCGGTGGAAGGGCTTGGCGCGGACGATCTGGCGCTGGCCTTCCGCAAGGCGATGCGCCGCATGGCCGACCGGACCCGGGCCGTGGCCATCCGAAGATACGAAATATCGGTCAAAGACCGGATGCGCCACGTGGTGCAGGCGCTGAAGGGAAGCCCCGACGGGCGGCTGCGCCTTTTCGCGGAGTTACTGGGGGACAGGGCGAACCGGCATGAAATCGTCGTGACGCTTCTTGCGCTCCTGGAACTGATGAAACGGAACTGGATCGTCTGCCACCAGACGCGGATGTTCGGGGAGATCGTGGTGACGTGGACGGGGAGTGGAGAAGGCGAAGATGGATTACCGGACGATGAAATCGGTGCTTGAAGGCCTGTTGTTCGCCTCGGGCGATGAAGGCATCCCGCTGAAAACGGCCGCGGAAATCGTGGGCGCCGATCCCGGCGTGGTGCGGGACGTGCTGGACGATTTGGCGCGGGAATATGTCCGGGACGAACGCGGAATCCGGGTGGCGGAAGTGGCGGGAGCCTATCGCCTGACCACCGCTCCGGAACACGCCCCCTATTTCGAGAAGCTGGCCATCTCTCCCGCGCGTTCGGCGCTGTCCCAGGCGGCCCTGGAAACGCTGGCCATCGTCGCCTACCGGCAGCCGATCACCCGCGTGGAGATCGAAGAGATCCGCGGCGTGAATTCGGACCGGGCCATCCAGTCGCTGCTGGCAAAGGATCTTATTGAAGAGAAGGGGCGGGCCGACACGGTGGGGCGACCGATCCTGTACGGAACGACGCGGGCGTTCCTCGACTGGTTCGGCCTGTCCGGGCTGGATCAGCTGCCCGACCCGGGGCTGTATGAATCCGGGGAACTGGCCGAACGCACCCGGCTGCTGTTCGAGCGGTCGGAAGAGCGGCAGCTTTCGCTGGAAGACCTGGAGCGGGCGCTGGAACTGGAACGCGAATAAGCCAACTGAAAAAAGGAAGGAAAAGCCATACTATTCCCTGGAAAGGCGGGAATCGTATGGCTTTTTTGCTGTGGGCTTCATTGCTGTCCGCCGCCGTCCTGCTGATTGCCGGGTGCGCGCTTTTTTCGCACGTCCGCCTGCGCATCCGTCTGGCCGCCGGCGGCGGATTTGTCCGGCTGGCGCTGGTCGGCCGCGCCCTGTTCGGTTTGGCCCGGTTCCGGACGGAGCTCGCCGCCCGACCGGCGACAGGCCTTGTCCGCCTGAAGACAGAAACCTTCGGCAGGGTGGCGGAGCGGCGGTTTCCGTCCGAAGG
>LZRV01000127.1 GCA_002159065.1 Paenibacillaceae bacterium ZCTH02-B3
CCGTTCTGGACATGCGTGCTGCCTTCCCGCAGTTCGACGTTGACGCCGTAACCCTCCTGGCCCAGGTAAGCAAATATGGGCGCGTAGCCGTCGAAACCTTTGTAGGTGCGGCAGACGCCTTCTTTTCGGGTGCCGGAATTGTCAAAGGGAGAAACGTCGATGTCCAGCGGTACGCAGACGACCGAACCGGCCTGAACACCGGTAAGCGGCGCCTGGACGCGGCGAATCAGATCGGCGGATTCCTCCAGAAGAATCTCGTTCCATCCCGCCGCTTCTGTCGCAGCACGATCCAGGCGTTGCCGAAGCGTCGGGCTGGAGGGCACTTTTTGCAGTTGCAAACAGATCGGAAATACATCGTCGTTCCGAAACGGCTCAATATGGTCGAAATCGCTCTTGCCTTGGCAGAGAAGCCCGATGTAACTTTTCATCACGTCGGCATGAGAATGATAGGGGTTCTCCATCTCCGAAAGGCGTGTATGGTTTAAACGCTGGGCTAATCTGGTATGTGCAAGCAATGCCCCTACGGTTGCAAGACCGGCATGGGTGGAAAGGATAAGCTCCTTGGAGCGGACGAACTTGATTTTCATATATGACACCCCGCAGGTGAATGTTATCTTGTTTATGTCATTCGCCTTCGGAAGTGTATTTGCCTGCTTTTTCTCGCATTTTCATCAGTTGATGATCACGGATTCAGGCCTTACTCATACTGACATTTTCTCGGAACAGTTACACCCTGACAATATCACAGAACAACAACAGCGGGGCGTTCGATTTCTTTACATTCTCCCGGGGCCGTGGTATCTTTTTAATAAAGTCTCAAATGAAAATGCGATGACGGGAACCGAAGCGAAGGCAAGGCCCGTCCCAGAGAGCGGGCTCCGAGGCTGCAAGGGCCCGCCGGGTCTTTCGCTTCCCCCATCCCCGAGCGGCCGGCGACGAGCCGGACGGCGTCCGCCGTTAACGGGACCTGAGGGGACGGAGTCCGGTACCTGCGGCGCGATGGACGCCGGTATTGCGACCCCGTCAACAAAGGTGGTACCGCGGAAGCTCGCTTCCGTCCTTTGGAGGGCGGAAGCGTTTTGTTTTGGGGTGGCATGCGATGAACCAGCGGATCGTGATCAAAATCGGCAGCAGTTCCCTCGCCTCGCCGGAAGGCGGCCTTATCCGCGAGCGCGTCCGGTTTCTCGCGGCGGAAATCGCGTCCGTCCTGCGGGAAGGACGGCAGGTGCTCGTCGTCTCCTCGGGGGCGATCGCGGCCGGATACCGCCTTCTCGGATACAAGACGAGGCCGCGTCTCCTGCACGAAAAACAGGCGGCGGCCGCCGTCGGCCAGGCCCTGCTCATGCAGGCCTACGAGGAGGCGTTCTCGGAATACGGCCTTCCGGTGGCGCAAATCCTGCTTACCCGGCCGGATTTCGGCGACCGGACGCGAGCCCGCAACGCCCTGTCCACCCTGGAGGAACTGCTCCGCCAGGGAGCGGTGCCCGTCATCAACGAAAACGACACCGTCGCCGTCGACGAAATCCGCTTCGGCGACAACGATACCCTTTCGGCGTTGACCGCCGCCCTGGTAAAGGCGGACGGCCTGTATATGCTGACCGACACCGACGGCCTGTATACCGCGGACCCCCGCAAGGATCCGAATGCCCGCCGGATCGGCCGGGTCGGCGTCATCACCGATGAGCTGATGCGGATGGCCGGCGGGGCGGGCACGACGGTCGGCACCGGCGGCATGCGTTCCAAGATGGAGGCCGCCCGCATCGCCCAGGCGGGAGGCGTGCCGGTGTTCGTCGGCCGCGTGGCGGAGCCCGGCGATCTCGCCGCCGCCCTGCGCGGCGAAGGCAAAGGCACCTATTTCGCCGCCGGCGAACACACCCTGCCCGTCAAGAAACTGTGGATCGGCTACCTGTCCGAGCCGCGCGGCCGGATCATCGTCGACCCCGGCGCGGAACGGGCGCTGGTGTACGGGGGCAAAAGCCTGCTCCCCGCCGGCGTCGTCGGGGTCGTCGGCGATTTTCGCCCCGGCGACGTCGCGGAAGTGGCCGCCGAAGACGGCCGCGTCATCGGACGCGGGATCGTCCGGCACTCCGCCCGCCAGGTGAACCGCATCCGCGGGCTGTCCAGCGAAGAGGCCTTGCGGGCCGCGGACATCCCCCGGCCGGAAATCATCCATCGCGACGAATGGGTCGCGTTGCCGGAACAACCGAAGGAGGTACATTCCCGTGAGTGAGATCCAAACCAAAAACGAAGTTCGAACCGAAAGCGAAGTCCGCGCCAAGGCGCTTCTTGCCCGCAAGGCGGCGGCGGTTTTGGCCCGTCTTGCCACCGAACGGAAAAACGAAGCCCTGCTCCGCATGGCGGACGTCCTGGTCCGCCGCCAGGACGAAATCCTCGCCGCCAACGAACGGGATCTGGAACGCGGACGGAGGCAGGGCATGCCGAACGGGCTGCTCGACCGCCTCATGCTGAATCCGTCCCGCATCGCCGGCATGGCGGAAGGCCTGCGGGAGGTCGCCGCCCTTCCCGATCCCGTCGGCGACGTGCTGGAAATCTTCCGGCGGCCGAACGGGCTCGAAATCGCCAAAGTGCGCGTGCCCCTCGGGGTGATCGGCATCATCTTCGAGGCGCGGCCCAACGTCACCGCGGACGCCTCCGGGCTGTGCCTGAAAACCGGCAACGCCGTCTTGCTGCGCGGCAGCTCCTCGGCTCTCGAGTCCAACCGGAGCATCGTCGCGGTCCTGCGCGATGCGCTGGCGGGCACCGCGGTTCCGGCCGACGCCATCCAACTGGTGGAGGATCCGGGACGCGGCGCGGTGGATGACATGCTCAAGGCCAACGGCCTGCTGGATGTCCTCATCCCCCGCGGAGGCGCTTCCCTGATCCGCACCGTGGTGGAAAACGCCACCGTCCCCGTCATCGAGACGGGCGCCGGCGTGTGCCACACCTATCTCGACGCTTCGGCCCGGCCGGACATGGCGGAAGCGATCGCCCTGAACGCGAAGCTGTCACGGCCTTCCGTGTGCAACGCCATGGAGACGCTGCTCGTGCACCGCGAGTTCGCCGAAGGCCATCTGGCCGGCCTGCTCGGCAAGTTCCGCGACGCCGGCGTCGAGCTGCGCGGTTGCGATCGTACGCGGCGTTTCGCGCCGTGGGCGAAGCCGGCCGCGGACGAAGACTACGCGACGGAATACAACGACCTGATCCTGAACGTCAGGGTGGTGGACGGTCTCGACGAGGCGCTGGACCACATCCGCCGCTTCGGCACGATGCATTCCGAATGCATCGTCACCGAATCCGCGGAAAACGCGGAACGGTTTCTGCGGGAAGTGGACGCCGCCGCCGTCTACCACAACGCGTCCACCCGTTTCACCGACGGTTTCGAGTTCGGGTTCGGCGCGGAAATCGGCATCAGCACCCAGAAGCTGCACGCCCGCGGACCGATGGGACTTCCGGAGCTGACGTCGTACAAGTACATCGTGCGGGGCAACGGCCAAATCCGCCGGTAGAAAGGGGCGGCACCCGATGGGCGGATCGCATTACGACATCTTCTTTCTCGGCGCCGGGTCCATGGCCGAGGCGCTGATCCGCGGCATCACGGGCTCGGGACTGCTGCCGCCGGAACGGGTCACGGCCGCCAACCGCTCAAACGCCGAACGGCTGCGCGAGCTGTCCGCGAAGTACGGAATCCGGGCGGCTTTCAGCGAAGAAGAAAAAATCGAAGCCCTGGCCCGCGCGGAAGTGGTGGTGCTCGGCATGAAGCCGAAGGACGCGGCGGAGGCGATCGTGTCCCTGAGGCCGCATCTTGCGCCGCGGCAACTGGTCGTGTCGGTCATCGCCGGCCTGTCCACCGGCGTCATCCAGAACCTGCTCGGGCGCAGGCAGCCCGTGGCCAGAACGATGCCCAACACGTCCAGCCAGATCGGCCTGGGCGCCGCCGGCATCGCTTTTTCTCCCGAGGTGGGCGGCGAAGACCGCGAGAGAGTCCTGGCCCTTTTTCGGGCCGTGGGGCTTGCCGCCGTGGTCGAAGAAGAACTTCTCGACGCCGTGACCGCCGTGTCCGGCAGCGGACCCGCGTACATCTATTACATGATGGAAGCGATGATGGAAGCCGCCGGACGGCTGGGCCTTTCGCCGGATGCGGCCCGGGAGCTTGTCGTGCAGACCGTGCGGGGAGCGGCGGAAACGGTGCGGCTTACCGGCGAAGAGCCGGCCGAACTCCGCCGGCGCGTCACCTCCCCCGGCGGCACCACCCAGGCAGCCATCGAAACGCTGGAGCGGATGGGCTTCCGGGAAGCGGTCATCCGGGCCATGGAGCGGGCCGCGGAGCGGGCCGGCGAACTCGGCGCCGCCATCGCCGCCGAAGCCGAAGGCCGCTCCTGACCGGAAAGAAGCGAACGCCGGAAAATTCGCAATGTCCCGTCAGCCATGAACAAAAGCCCGCACCGATTGGAATTGTGCGGGCTTTCTCTCATGCGTTCCGGCAACGCCTTCCCGATCGTCAGCGCGCCAGGCTTCTGGCCGGCTCCGCGTCCCGTTCGAAATGCAGGAACGTGGTCCCCCGGTACATCAGCACCCCTTCGTCCATTTCCGCGAGCAGGCCGTATCTGGCGCCGTCCGTGCGGAATTCAAGCCGCCGGCCGTCTTCCGTCTGGAACGTGACGTAGTAGGCGGTGTCCGTCTGCACCTGGATCGGTCCGTTTTCCTGGTAGAACGGCCTGGACGACACGTCCGGGCGCTTGCCGACGACGCGGGCGCGCACGGACACGACCGGACGTCCGCGATCCCGCCAGCGCCCGGGCGACGAGGCGATCAGAAGAAGCACGGCGGCGGCTCCGAGAGCCACCACGCCCAGAAACGGCAACAGGACGCCCTCCCACTCTGCCACCGCGCACCCTCCCTTTCCCGCAAATCCGCTTTGCTATTACCTATGATGCGGGCGTCAGCGGCATGCAACCCGATCTCTCCGTGTAAACGGATGACCCGCATGCGGCCGGAATCCGGATGGCACGCGATGCGGCGGCGAAAGACCTCAAGAAGCCATCGTCAGCGTCCCGGCCGGAATTTCTGCACATGGGACCGCGCTTCTTCCACGCTGGTCACCCGGTTGCGGCTCCATTCCAGCAGAATCCGGTCGATGTACCGGAAGTGCAGTTTCCCGGCAAACACCGCTTCCTTCAGCGCGAACAGCACCAGCTCTTCCGGATAGCCGTCCTGGTCGAGCCAGGCTTCGATGGTCTCGCATTCCATCGGCGTAAGGGGCCGTCCGAACTCCTGTTCGAACGCCCGGAACACCCTGCCGGCGCCCTCGTCCGCCGGCGTCCGGACCGCGGGCGGAACGCTTCCGTCCGGCGGAGTTTTCGCGGAGTCCGCGGCGCGAAGGCGTCCTCCCGACGCGAGCAGTTCGCCGATGCGGTTGAACAGCCCGGTCAATGTGAACCGTTCCGCCAGCACGCCGGTTCCCGGATCGGTGTACTCGTCGATGCCAAGGAGCCCGAGCTTGATCAGGCGCTGCAGCGCCTCGCCGATGGCCGCGGGCGTGGCGCCCAGCCGTTCGCAGAGCTGTTCGGTGGTGGGAAATTCGTTTTGCTCCAGCTGCCGAAACGCCATCAGCTGGATGAGCAGCATCGCTTCCGTATCGCTGAGGCCGAGCGTCCTGTAGGTGCGCAGGAGGGCGTACGGCACGCTGACCGCCCCGTCCTGCAGCGCTTCCGCCCAGCCGCGCGCCAGCAGTTCCCTTTCGTTCACCGTCTCACCCTCTCCCAGAGGAACCGTCCCGGTGTCAGGGATTTCCGCGCCCATGCCTGCGGGTTCCGGCTTTCGCCGCGGGCGGCGGCCGCTAACGGTCCGCCGTCACGGCGCCGCGCACGAGCGCATGGGTGTCGCGGGCGATCATGAGCTCTTCGTTGGTCGGGACCACAAGCACCTCCACCCGCGAGTCGTCGGCCGAAATGCGCCGGGGGTCGTCCGACGCCGCCTCGTTGCGCGCGGGATCGAGCCGGATGCCGAAAAACGTCAGGCCTTCGCAGACGCTTTGCCGGATCCGGGGCGAGTTTTCGCCGATCCCCGCCGTGAACACGAGCGCGTCGAGCCCGTCCATGGCGGCGGTGTAGGCGCCGATGTATTTCCGGAGGCGATAAACGAACATGTCGTAGGCCAGGCGCGCCCCTTCATGCCCCCGGTCCATCGCCTCCAGGATTTCCCGCATGTCGCCGCTGATCCCGGAAATCGCCAATAGCCCGCTGTGCTTGTTCAGCATCGAGCTGATTTCGTACAGCGTCAGATCTTCCTTGCCCATCGCGTACGGGACGATGGCCGGATCGAGGTCGCCGCTGCGGGTGCCCATCATGAGCCCTTCCAGGGGCGTCATGCCCATGCTGGTGTCGTAGGATTTTCCGCCGAGAATCGCGGTGCAGCTGGCGCCGTTGCCCAAATGGCAGGTGATCATTTTCAGTTCTTCCAGCGGACGCCCGAGAAATTCCGCGGCCCGCCTGCTTACGTAATCATGGGAGGTTCCGTGGAATCCGTAGCGGCGGATTTTGTGCCGGCGGTACAAAACGGTCGGAATGGCGTACATGTAGGAAGTCGGAGGCATCGTCTGATGGAAGGCGGTGTCGAATACCACCGCCTGGGGAACGCCGGGCAGGACTTCCTCGACCGCGTTGATGCCCGCCAGATGGGCGGGGTTGTGCAGCGGCGCAAGGTCGAACAGCGAGCGGATTTCCCGCTTCACCTCCGGCGTCACCAGCACGGAATGCTTGAACGATTCCCCGCCGTGCACGACCCGGTGGCCGACGGCGGCGATTTCTCCGGGGTCCGCCAGGACGCCGTGTTCCGGGTGGGTGAGCAGCGCCAGCATTTTGCGCACCGCCGCGGTGTGGTCCAGAATTTCCGACACGTCGCTGATCTCGCGGCCATCTCCCGTTTCCTGGAACACGATGGACGAATCCAGCCCGATCCGCTCCACGCGGCCTTTGGCCAGCACCTTTTCGTCGGTCATGTCAAAAAGCTGGTACTTCAGCGACGAGCTGCCCGCGTTGATCACGAGGATGTTCACCGGATCCGCTCACCGTCCTTGCCGTATGCGAAAAACCCGACGCCGGTCTTGACGCCCAGCTGGCCGGCGCGCACCTTCTTGCGGAGCAGGATCGAAGGGCGGTATTTGAGTTCGCCGTATTCTCTGAACATCCGTTCCAGCGCGGCCAGCACCGAATCGAGGCCGAACCGGTCCGCCATTTCGAGGGGACCGTATTCGAACTGGTATCCGATGCGCATCGCGTCGTCGATGTCCTCCGCCGAAGCGACGCCTTCTTCCAGGAGACGCAAGGCTTCGTTGATCAGAAGGCAGATCAGCCTCGTCGTCACGAACCCCGGCGATTCGTAGACCATGACGCCCTTTTTCTCAATGGCCACTTCCACGAACTGTTTCGTTTTTTCAAAGGTTTCGTCGGAGGTTTGCAGGCCCCGGATGATTTCCACCACGCCGGCGTGGATCGTCGGATAGACGAAGTGCATGCCGATTACCCGTTCCGGATGACGGGTTGCGCCGGCCAGCTCGGTAAGGCTGAGCGTGGAGGTATTGCTGGCGATGACCGTTTCCTGACCGAGCAGCTCGCCGAGGCGGGCAAACACCCGCTTCTTGATGTCCATGTCCTCCGTGACCGTCTCGATGACCAGATCGCAGCCCGAGAGATTTTCCATTTCGAGCCCGAGGTGAATCCGGCCCAGAATGAGCCTCTTCTCCGCCTGCGTGATCGCCCAGCGTTCCAGTTGCCGTTCCAGACTCGCCTCCAGTCCGGCCCTCGCCGCGGCCAGATGTTCTTCGTCCTTTTCCACGAGGCGCACCTCAAGGCCTTTCGACGCCAGCATCTCCGCGATGCTCCGGCCCATCGTGCCGCCGCCGACCACGCCGATCGAGCGAAACATGGGGCTCCCTCCACCCTTGCCGTGTCTCTTCCAGAGCCCTTGACGGGCAAAGCCGGACGGCCGTCCGGACCAGTATCATCTTACCATATTTTTTTGCCCCGAAAAAACAAAAGCCGCCTCCCGGCGGCTCCGGCGGTACGGCGGGACGGGCGGCCGTGCGGTCCGACTCTTCTCATGGCCTAACCCTGTCCGGTTTCAGCCACAGGGAAGCCTGCCGTTTCCACGAATCCACGTACCGGTCCAGGGCCCATTGGACCATGACGACGGTTTCGTTTTCGTCCAGGGACACTGTCAGGGTGCGCAGGGCCGCGTCCGGCAGGCGGTACGGCACGACGCGGAGGGCGTCGCTTCGGACCAGCGCGGCCAGATCGCCCGCCGGCGAGGTGTACGCATCCATGGCCAGCGGGTCCATCGCCGCAATCTCGTCCCAGCCCAGATCCAGCCGGTCGTGGGACACGACGGCGGGCGGCAGCGTCACCGGGAGCGCCCGCCAGACCCTCCGGCCATCCGTTCCTTCGCTTTCCTCCGGATAGCGGACCGCCCAGCGGCCCGGTTCCCGGATGATCGCCCATTCCTCGCCCGCGGGACCCGCCTCTTCACCGGGAATCAGTTCGAAAAGAGCCACGTGGGGTTCTTCCGAGGAAGGTTTGCCCGATCCGGAAAGTTCCGCCGTCAGCATGGTGACATTTTTGACCCACCATCGCTCCCGCGGCGCGGAAGATTCCGTTCCGGCTTCCCAGGCCACCTGCCGCACGGACACGTACTGATTGCCCGCAAACAGCAGCTGTTCCTGGATGATGCCGCCCGGCGCCGTGCCAGGCTCATCCCCTTCTCCCCCGGATTCCTCCGGAACGCCGCCGTCCGCGGCGGACATTTCCGCGGGAGCTGCGGTCAGCCGCTGTCCGCCTTTCCCGTCCCGCAACGCGCGGATCAGCCAAAACTCCTGGCCGAACGGCATGAGGATGCCGGAGCCTTCCGCCACGACCTGCGGCATCCCGTCCCGTTCGGCGATGAGCATCGTGCGATATTCGCTGATCACGCCGGCGCCCTCCGGATTCGGCTCGTCCCGCCGCAAGCCGATCAGGAAAGCGGACCGGATCTCGGCGTTTACGAGCGCCTGACCGTCCGGGATCGCTGGGTACCTTTGATCGGAAACGGCCGCCTGCTCATGGACCGGCATGGCGAGTTCATCGGCCGAATGCCGTTCCGTCCCGGTCCAGCGCCACACGCCCGTCCAGAAGGCCGCGATCGCCAGCATGCCGGCCGTGGCGTAAACCGCCGCCGACAGCAACATCCTGCGGGGCGCGCGCCGGGAGAAATCCAGCCGTTCCTCGATGCGCCGGCGGAGCCGCTCGTCAAAGCCGTCCCGCGTGAGCGGTCCCCTCGCCAGATCTTCTTTCAGCTGTCGGTCAAAGCGATCATCCATCGGAAGCTTTCTCCTTCAGGCTCATCATTTTTCTGCGGGCGTGGAACAACCGGGATTTCACGGTGCCTACCGTCACCCCGAGCACTTCCGCCATCTCCTTGAGCGTGAGCTGGTAATGGGCGAACAAAACCAGAACTTCGCGGTATTTGCGGGGAAGGGACAGCACCTGCTTCCACGTTTCGTTCACCGCCAGCCGCTCGATCACTTCCTGTTCGGCGGAGCGCAGCTGCCCCCTTTCCGCGGGGCGGTCGACCAGCGTTACTCTGCGGATGAACGCCGACCGCATGAAATCGATGGCCGTATTCCGCGTGATGGTGAGCAGCCACGTCCGGACGGAAGCCACATGCCGAAAGGTATGTAAATGGCGAAAAGCCTTCAGGAACACTTCCTGGGTGATGTCATCCGCCATGTCCCATTTCCGGGTGATGCTGAACGCGTAATTCCAGACGTCCTTGCCGTAGGCGTCCATCAGTTCCCCGAGGGCGGCGCGCCTGGCTTCCGGGTCGTCCGGGGCGGCGCGGACGATCCACTCCAAGTCTCGTTCCGATTCCAGCATGGCCACCTCTGCCTTTCCTGACGAACCGGAAATCGCAGCGGTCCGTCGGGCGGTCGTCCCCATCGTACCACACTCCGCCGATGATTTCCCGTGACCGTCGTCCCGTTCGCCACCCCGGCGGCGGCATCGGAAGACGAAACGCGTTCTTTTAAAGAGACGAAAAATGCCGCCGAAAGGTTCAGTTTTCGGCGGCGGCAAGATTTTCGGCGGTTTCGGGATCGCCGGACGTTTCCCCGCGCAGAAGTTCCCGCAGTCGGCTGCCCGACATGGTCTCTTCGCGGATGAGCACTTCCAGGGCGCGGTCGAATACGGCGCGCTTTCCTTCCAGAAGCCGGCGGGTGCGCTCCGCCAGCCCGTTCAGGATGGCCGCGCTTTCCCGCGACCATTCCGCCTTGGTCAGCGCTTCCGGATGCACGATGCCCAGCCGGGACATGCCCGACTCGATCATGGTCCGCGCGATGTCCGCGGCCTGCTCGAAATCGGCCCGGGACCCCGTGCTGCGCGATCCGTACCGGATTTCTTCGGCAGCCGCCCCGCCCAGCGCGATCATGATCTGCTCTTCCAGCCAGGCTTTGCTGTACAGGTAGCGGTCCCGGTCGGGGCGTTGCCGGACATATCCCAGGGCCTGGCCCCGCGGCGTCAGCGACACCCGCGCCACGCTTCCGGGGCGCAAGCACTCCGCCACAATGGCGTGTCCCAGCTCGTGGACCGCCACGCGCTCCCGTTCTTCCCTGGCCGTCTTGCGGTCCGTCTTCTCGCCCATCATCACCTTGTCGATGGCCAGGGCGAGATGCCGCTGTTCGATCCGCTCCTTCCCCTCCCGGAGCGCGTAAATGGCGGCTTCGTTCATGACGCTTTCCAGTTGCGCCCCGGAAAATCCGAACGTCTCGTCGGCCACCCTGGAAAGGGAGACGTCTTCGGCCAGCGGCTTGTTGCGCGCGTGCAGCCGGAGGATGTGTTCCCGTCCGGCCTTGTCCGGCAGGGGGACGCGGATCAGGCGGTCGAACCGCCCGGGCCTGAGCAGCGCCGGGTCCAGCAACTCCGGACGATTGGTGGCCGCGATGACCAGCACCAGCGGCTCTTCGTCGGCCCGGATGCCGTCCATTTCCGTCAGCAGCTGGTTCAGCGTCTGGTCGTATTCCCGCTGCTGTCCGCCGTCCCGCCTGACGCCGATGGCGTCGATCTCGTCGATGAACACGATGGCCGATTTCTGCCGGGCGCTACGCGCAAGCCTCCTGGCCTTGCGGAACAGCTCGCGGATCCGGCTGGCTCCCACGCCCACGTACATTTCCACGAACTCGCTGCCGGACGCGGCCACGAAAGCGGATCCGGTGTGGTTCGCGGCGGCCTTGGCCAACAGCGTCTTGCCGGTTCCGGGAGGACCGGCGAGCAGGATGCCCTTCAGCGGTCGGATGCCCAACTTGGCGATCTTGTCCCTGTACGCCAGGAATTCGATGGCTTCCATGAGTTCCCGCTTGGGCTGCTCCTGGCCGCCGATGTCGTCGAAGCCGACGGAGGCGATCCCTTCCCCGTTCGCCCGCCGTCCGGCCGTTTCCGGAAACCATCCGCCCCGCTGCCGGCCGAAGGCGTACAGCGCCGCGACGATGAGCAGCACCAGGGCGACGGGCATGACGGGCATGCCGATGTACAGCAAAAACACGAAAACGGCCGCAAGACAACCCAGGGCGATTTCTTTCGCGTACAACCGGAGGTTACGCATCCGTACCCACCTCCGGCGCGCCCGCTCCGCGCGGCATGAGGACGAACATGGCCCTGTCGCCGTCCTTCAGGCGGATGTATACGTACCGGTCGTCCATCCGCACCGTCGCTTCGATGCCGGGATGGCGCTCTCCAAGGCCCAGGACCAGGTCCCGGACTTCCGAATAGCGCCGGTGTTCCATGGCTTCCGCCACTTCGAAGAGCGCGTCCCGCCAAATGCTTTCCAGCCGGTCGCCGGCATCCTGGACGAACTCGAATTCCAGTGCGCGGCGGCCGAGAAATACGCTTCCTTCGTTTTCCAGCCGGTGAACGATAGCGGGCAGATCGGCGTCAGGCGCCAGGCGGAGGATCATCCGTACCCGGTCCGCCTTCCATTCCGCTTCCGCTTCAAGCACGCCGGGCAACTGCCGGGCCAACCGGTGGAGAGGCTGTTCCTCGCCGTAATGGCGCCAGGCGGTCCAGCCGCCCAGCAGGGCCGCCGTCGCCAGCAAGGCCGCCGCGGCAAATGCGGTCCATTTGAAGTTCACGGCGCTCTCCCTCCCATCCTTCCGGCCGGCTTGCTTCGGAATTTTTATTTAATACCATTAACTAATCTCGGGTGATATATATTTTATCACATAAAGAATATATCATAAATTGATAGATCAATGGTTATCAAATGACTGGCAATAAAAAGGGTCTGCCGGCGCCTCCGCGTCCGAAGGCTCCTTACAGACCCGGCAAATCGTAGGTTTTGAGCTTCGTCCCATCCCGGGCCGAATAGAAATCGATGGCCTGGCGTTCTCCATCCGGGCCCGTGAGGTAACGGACTTCCCATACGGGCTCGTTCTGGAACCAGCCCGGAACGATCCGCAATATCTTTCGTTCAGGATCTTCATCCCGGATCATGGCCCGAAGTTCCGCTTGGCTTACCAGATCCGATTCCCTCTCCCGCACGTAGCCGTCCGGCGTCTCCCACACCATCCACCGGACGCCTTCCCCGTCGGTGCCGAGCACCACCCACACCCGGTCGTCCCATACATGGAGAAACGCCCATTCCGCGCCGGCCAGCCCGGCTTCCCGCATGGCTCGCCGGACGGCTTCCCTTTCTTCCATGGCGTGGTCGCTTCCGGACTGCCGGACCAGCCAGACGACCAGGGCGACCATACTTAATGCGAGCACCGCCGCGAGCCAGACCCAGAACTTCCAGGTGACGACGGGAGCCTTGCGGCGAAGGTCACGGCGGCTGAGGTTCATCCCCTGAGCAGCCTTTCAAAGCGATGCTGCACCTCATGGCGGATCCGCTCCTCATCCAGCGTGAGCAGCTCCCGCCCGCGCATGAGCTGCCGGCCGTCCACCCAGACGTGCTCCACGTCCGCGCCGCATGCCGCGTACACCGCGTGGGAGACGAAATCCGTCCGCGGCACGAAATGCGTCCGGTCCATCCGCAGGGCGATCAGGTCGGCTTTCCAGCCTTCCTTCAGCATGCCGGTGTCCTCCATGCCCAGCACGCGCGCCCCGTCGACGGTGGCCATGCGCAACACCTGCCCGGCGGGCAGGACGGTGGGATCGCCCGTCACGCCCTTGTGCAGCATCGCGGTGAGCTTGATTTCTTCGAACAGGTCCAGGTTGTTGTTGCTGGCGACGCTGTCGGTGCCCAGGGTGACGGTCACGCCCGCCCGCAGCATATCCGGCACGCGGGCGATGCCGCTGGCCAATTTCAGGTTGCTGACCGGGTTGTGGGACACCGCCGCGCCGCGTTCCGCCAGAAGGGCGATTTCCCCGTCGGTGAGGTGGACGGCGTGGGCCAGCAGCGTCGGCCGCGTGAAGACGCCCACCCGGTCAAGATGCTCCGCCGGGCGGACGCCGTAGTCGCGCACGTTCTGCTCCACTTCCGCCGCCGTTTCCGACATGTGGATGTGGATCGGCAGGCCAAGTTCATGCGCCGCTTCGATCACCTTTTCCAGCACCGGGGGCGGACACGTGTAGGGAGCGTGCGGCCCCAGCATCGCGCGGATGCGGCCGTCCGCCTTGCCGTGCCATTCGCGGGCGAAACGGATGCCGTCGGCGACTTTTTCACGCCACTCCGCCTCGGAGCCGAGCCCGATGATCCCCCGGCAAAGGGACGCCCGCATGCCGGATGTTTCCACGGCTTCCGCCGCCCGGTCCATGAAGAAGTACATGTCCGCAAAGGCGGTGGTGCCGGTGCGGATCATTTCCGCCGCCGCGAGGAGCGTTCCCCAGTACACGTCGTCGTCCGTCAGCCTGGCTTCCATCGGCCATATGTAGTGGTTCAGCCATTCCTGAAGCTTCAGATCGTCGGCGTAACCCCTGAGCAGCGTCATGGCGGCGTGGCCGTGGGTGTTGACCAGGCCCGGCAGAAACAAAAGGTCCTTGCCGTCCACGCGTTCCCGCGCGACGGACCGCACGTCCTGCGGCGCCTCTCCCTCCCCGAGCCCGGCGATGCGATCCCCGCGCACGGCCAGCCAGCCGCGCACCACCGGCCGCTCGGGGTCCTGCGTGAGAAACGTTCCGTTTTCGATGAGCCAATTCATCTTTCCACTCCCTTTTCCAGGACATCCTCTTCCATGTAATAGGCCAGGCTGTACAATTCGGCGGTGAAATCGGCGTAATGGACGCGCACGCCCGGAGGGGTCTTCAGCACCGTCGGCGCAAAGTTGAGAATGCCCCGCACCCCCGCGGCCACAAACCGGTCCGCCACCAGCTGCGCTTCCCCCGCCGGCACCGCGATCATTCCGATGGCGATGTTCAGCTCCCGCACCGTCCCGTCCAGTTCCTCCATCGGTTGCACCTTCAGGTGGTTGATCGTCGTGCCGACGATGGCGGGGTCCGCGTCGAACAGGGCGACGATTTTTACATTTTCCTCAAGGTATACCCGGTAGTTGCACAGGGCGCGTCCCAGGTTCCCGGTGCCCACCAGCGCCGCGTACACCGTTCGGTCCAGATGCAGGATCTGCCGGATTTTTTCAACCAGATACGGCACGTTGTAGCCGATGCCCTTGCGGCCGAACTCTCCGAAATAGGCCAGATCCTTGCGGATCTGGGCGGGATTGAGGCTCAGCCGTTCTCCCAGTTCCTGCGACGACACGGTCTGAACGCCGGCCTTCATCAGTTCGGTCAGAAAACGAAGGTATACCGGCAAGCGGCGGATGACCGCTTCCGATATTCTGGCTTGCTTCAACGAACCGCCTCCCTTGCGAACCATTCCCTCACGCGCCGAACCAGATCGCCGGTGGTCACCTGTTCCAGCCGCGGACCCGGGAGGGAATGCAGAAAATATTTGCCGTAGCGGGTGTCGATCACGCGGGTGTCGTAAATGATGACGATGCCCCGGTCCGTCTCCCGGCGAACGAGCCGGCCGAAACCCTGCTTGAAGCGGATGACCGCCTGGGGCAGGGACAGCTTCATGAACGGGTTTTCCTTTCGTTCCGCCAGCCGTTCCGCCCTCGCCTCCGCCACCGGGTGGCCCGGGGGCGCAAACGGCAGCCGGACGATGGCCAGGCAGGTCAGGATGTCGCCGGGCAGATCGACGCCTTCCCAGAAGCTGCTGGTGCCGAGCAGCACCGATGCCGGATTCGCCGCAAAATGCTGCGTAAGCAGCGTGCGGCTGGCGCCGTCCAGGCCCTGTCCGAGCACTTCGATGCCGGCGGCGGCCAGACGCTGCCTCAGCGGCTCGTATACGGCGCGAAGCATCCGGTACGACGTAAACAGCACCAGCATGCGCCCGCCGGTCGCCTCCGCGACGCCGGCCAGGGAACCGGCCAGTTCCGCCGTGAAACGCCCGTCCCCGTCCTTTCCCTTGATGTCCGGAAAATCCCGGGGAATGAGCACAAGGGCCTGGTCCCCATACCGGAACGGCGAAGGGAGCACGGCGGTGCGCAGGCGTCCTTCCGATTCGGCCTGGTCCAGTCCCAGCCTTTCCATGACATACCGGAAAGACCGGTCCACCGCCAGCGTGGCCGACGTGAGCACGACGCTCGCTTTGCGCCCGAACAACTCATCCCGCAGGATGCCGCTGACATCCGCCGGCACCGCGTGCATCCGGACGGAACGGCCGCGGTATTGGGCGTGCCCCTCCAGCCAGTAGACGAATTCCGGCCGATCCAGGGCCAGGAAGGACCGGATGGCGTTTCTCGCTTCGGAGAGCGCCTTCACCGCCCCGCCCAGATCCGTGACCGCCGCCTGCAGGGCCAGATCGCCGCCTTCGTCTTTCAGGGCCGGCAGCAGGCGTTCCAGCGGGCGAAGCAGATCGGTGAGCAGCGCCACCGTGTTCGCCCCTTCGTTCACCGCCTCATCCCAGCCTTCCGGGGGAGCGCCCGGACGGATGCGCAGGGTGAGGGAACCGCCCTCGTCCTGTGACCCGTGCCGGCGCATCAGCTCGAACGCCCGTTCCGTCCACCGGTCCCACGACGCCAAGGCTTCCCGGACCGTCCTTTGGCATTCTTCCAGTCGTTCCGCCCACTGAAGGGCCGTATCCGTCCCCTCCGCGCGCAGCAGGTGAACCAGCCGGGGGATTAGGCCCGACGACGCGTCCCGCCACAGCCGGAGCAAGGCCTGCACGACGGAACCGTGGCCTATGTTCCATCCCAGATGCATGGCCGCCGTCTCTTCCAGGTGATGGGCTTCATCCACAATCAGCCGGTCATAAACGGGCAGCAGGCGCCGTTCCGCCTGCAGGTCGGTCAGCAAAAGCGCATGGTTGGTGACGATGAGGTCCGCCCTGCCCGCTTCGTGGCGCGCCCGGTGGTAGAAGCATTTGCGGAACCAGGGGCACATCCGGTTCAGGCAGGAATCGGCGTCGCTGGATGCCGCGTCCCAGGCGTTCCTTGCCCCGCCGGACAGGCTCAGTTCTTCCGCTTCTCCCCGTTCGGTCTCCGTCAGCCAGACGAGCATCTGGCCGAGCGCCGTCGCTTCCTCTTCGGACATGGCGAAATCCGGCGCCGACGTGAGCTGCTCGAATTTGCGCAGGCACAGGTAATTGCTCCGTCCTTTGAACACCGCCGCGCGAAACGGAACCGGGGAAGCTTTCCCGAGCAGCGGCAGATCCCGCAGGCGCAACTGTTCCTGGAGCTGGATCGTGTGGGTGGAGACGACGATTGGTTTTTCTTCCTTCAGCGCATAATACAAAGCGGGAATCAGATAACCGAGGGACTTCCCGGTGCCGGTGCCGGCTTCCGCCAACAGATGCGCGTCCGACTCCAGCGCTCCGCCCACTTCGCGGATCATCGCCAGCTGACCTTCCCGCCGCTCGTAGCCGGGAATCAGGGTTCTGAGTTTCTCCAGCACCCGTTCCGCGAACGCGTCGAAGTCCATGTCTTCCGGCAGACGGCCGGTTTCGACCGTCTCTTCCTCGCGATCGTCCAACCAGTCCGGGACCCTGAGGGCGAAATGGCGAATAAAATCCAATTCCCGCTCCTCTTCTACAGGGCGGACGCCCGACTCCCGGCGGGCGGTCATCCATGCGATCAGCCAGCCGAGGTCGCTTCGGTCCGGATCAAACAGCGACGAAAGCCGCTGCAGGGTGATGAGGGGGAGCCGTTCCAGCCGACCGATACAGCGCAGGAGAAGCTCCGCGGCCGCTTTCGCGTCCGCGTCGGCCCGATGTTTGCGTTCGTGCCGGATGCCCAGCGCCGCCGTCAGCGACTCCAGCCGGTATCCCGGCGCGGAGGGAAAAGCAAGACGGGCCAGCCGCACGGTGTCGACGACCCGGCCGGCAAAGGGCAAATAGCCGCATCGGTCCAGAGCCGCCTGGAGAAACCGCACGTCGAAAGCCGCGTTGTGGGCCGCCAGCACCGCGTCGCCGAGAAGCGGCACGATGCGGGCAATGACGTCTTCCAGGGGCGGAGCGTCCCGCACGTCGGCGTCGGAGATGCCGGTCAGACGGGTGATCCAGGGAGGGATGGGTTTTTCCGGCCGCACGAAAGAGGCGAAGACGGTTTCCGTCCCGCCCGTTTCGCCATCCACCACGACCAGTCCGGCCTGGATGATGTCGTCGGCATCGGCCGACATGCCGGTGGTTTCAAAATCCAGCACCGCAAACTTCATTCATCGGGCTCCCTTTCCCGCCGATTCACGACCGGCGCCCGCCGCGTCCCGCGGCACCGCCGCTTCCACCTCCCCCGCGCCGAAGCGGAGCCGGATCCGGCCCCGGGCGTCCAGACACGCCTGAAGGTTGTGCATGGCGTCCGCACAGGAGGGGTCCGCTTCCAGCGCGCGGCGGAAGCAGGATTTGGCCTGCTCCAGCTGCGACTGGACGGCCTGGACGCATCCCAGTCCGTTATAGGCGGCGGCTTGCCATTTCGGGTTTTCGGCGAGCACCGCGATCAGCTGAAAATGGCGGCGCGCCCCGATCCAGTCCGACAGGCGCAGGCGTGCGGCGGCCAGCAAAAGCCGCGCCGCGTGCAGTTCCGGACACAGGCGGAGCGCGTCTTCCAGGTGACGGGCGGCGTCGTCGTACATCCGCAGCTTGAAGTATCCCCGTCCCCTGTCCAGCTTTTGCTGCAATTCCAGCCACCAATCCACGGATTCGCGTTGATCTGATTTTAACATAAAAAAACCCCCCGGCGCAGCATGTACGGTCGACAGGTTCATTCTGCGCCGAGGGGGGATGTTTCATGCAGTTCAGAGCACGGTCGTGTGCGGTTCGTCCGCCAGAATGCGGACCGGCTTGTTGTCCTCGCCCATGATCGCCACTTTCGGCCGGTGACGGCGCGCTTCCTCGTCCGTCATGAGCGCGTAGGCGATGATGATGACCCGGTCGCCGGGCTGGACGAGACGGGCGGCCGCCCCGTTCAGGCAGATCACGCCCGAACCGCGCGGGCCCGGAATGACATAGGTCTCGAACCGGGCGCCGTTGTTGTTGTTGACCACCTGCACCTTTTCGTTGGGCAGGATGTCCACGGCGTCCATCAGATCTTCGTCGATGGTGATGCTGCCGACATAGTTCAGATTGGCTTCCGTGACGACGGCGCGGTGGATTTTCGATTTCATCATTTGCCGGAACATGTCGCCGCCACCTCCTCCGGTGTGAAAATCATGTTGTCGATCAGACGGGTCTTGCCGAAGCGCACGGCCAGGGCCACCAGCAGCGGCTCGCCCAGATCCCTGAGCGGCCTCCCCGCCGGCGGGTCCCCAAGGCCCGGCCACGTCACGACTTCCGCGTAATCCGTGTCCGCCAGGGGGCTTTCCGCGATGCTTTGCTTCATGCGGTCGCGCAGCCGATCCGCGTCCGCCCCCGCCGCGATCCATTCCCGGGCGCGCTCAAGCGTCCGGTAAAGGATCGTCGCCTGCGCCCGCTCTTCCCCGTTCAAATAGACGTTGCGCGAGCTCAAGGCGAGTCCGTCCGGTTCCCGCACCGTGGGACAGGGCACGATCTCCACCGGGATGTTCAGGTCCCGCGCCATTTGCGCGACCACGGCCACCTGCTGGGCGTCCTTGAGGCCGAAGTACGCCCGGTCGGGCTGTACGATATTGAACAGCTTGGCGACCACCGTCGCCACGCCGTCAAAGTGGCCGGGGCGGCTTCTGCCGCACAGCTTGCCCGTGATTTCGCCCACTGTCACCCGCGCCAGCGGAGGATTCGGATACATCTCGGCGGCGGATGGCATGAAGGCGATGTCCGCCCCGCACGCCGCCGCCACTTCCAGGTCCCGCTTCTCGTCCCGGGGGTAGCGTTCAAAATCCTCGCCCGGTCCGAACTGGAGCGGGTTGACGAACACGCTGAGCACCACCAGGCCGTTTTCTTCACGGGCACGGCGAAGCAGGCTGGCGTGCCCTTCGTGCAGATAGCCCATCGTCGGCACGAACCCCACGGATCCGGAATCGACCGCCGCCTTCCGGAAATCCGCCACGGCACGCCGCATCTCCGCGACAGTGCGAATGACCCTGGGCGCGCTCATTCGCCCGCTCCTCCATTTCGCGCGGCGCATGCCGTTTCCCGGTCCTTGGGCCCGGAGCCGTACGGCGCCGCGGATTCCCGGCCTTCCGGCGCCCCGCGAGGCGCCTCGTCCAGCCAGAAGGCGTGCCGCTCTTCGGGAAACGCCCGCGTCCGCACTTCCTCCGCGTACCGTCCGACGGCCTCACGGATGACCGATCCGATGTCGGCGTACGATTTGACGAACCGTTTTTCCCGGATGCCGGAACCGTATCCCAGCATGTCGTGGAACACGAGCACCTGCCCGTCGCAGCCGCGCCCGGAACCGATGCCGATGGTGGGCACCTCCACCGACCGTGTCACTTCCCGAGCCACCTCTTCGATGACCAGTTCGAGCACGATCCCGAATACGCCGGCCCGTTCCAGGGCCTTGGCGTCGGCAATCAGCTTCTCCGCTTCTTCGCGCGTCCGGCCCTGCACCCGGTATCCGCCGATCTGGTGCACGGATTGCGGCGTCAGGCCGAGATGGCCGAGCACCGGAATGCCCGCCGCCGTAAGCCGCGCGATTTCCTCGCAGAGATCGGCGCCGCCTTCCATTTTCACCGCGTGGGCGCCGCCTTCCTGCATGAGTCTGGCGGCGTTGCGCAGCGTGCCTTCCGGCCCCAGCCGGTACGTGGCGAAAGGCATGTCCGCCACCACGAAGGTCCCCGGCGCGCCCCGCACCACCGCGCGGGTATGATGGATCATGTCCTCCAGGGTCACGGGAATCGTGGTGTCGTATCCGAGCACCACGTTGCCGAGGGAATCCCCCACCAGCAACATGTCCACTCCTGCTTCCTCCGCCAGTCGGGCGGAGGGATAATCATAGGCGGTGAGCATCACGATGGGTCGTCCTTCCCGCTTCATCGCCCGAATCCGCGGAAGGGTGAGCGGTTTTGCCATCCTGGTGAGCCTCCGTTTCCTCGTTAGTCGCGCGAAAACCGCTCGGCCGGAAAAGAAAAACCTTTTTTGCGCCGGGCCGCCTGAGCCGTCCCGAATCCATCGGGATCACGGGCAAAAAAGGTCTCCTCGCACGAGAACGCAGCCTGCGTCCTTCTGTCTCGGTCCTTTTCGGCTTCGAGCAGAATCCCCGCCAAAGCTGGCTGTCAAACCGGTTTTGTTCGCGCAAGTCCCTTGGACCGCCGCCTTCCGGCCGGCGCGCCCAAGGACCGGCGCGTCGCAAGTGCGGTTCCGACGATACCGCCTTGACAGGTTCATTATAACAGAATCGAATAAACGGGGGCAATGGTTCCGTCTTCCCGTTCCACCAGCAGCCCGCCGGAATCGTCCAGGCCGCGGGCCGTTCCCCTCACGATTCCCGCCGGCGTGCGCAACTCCACCGGGCGGTGCAGCGATTCCGCCAGGGCTTCCCACATGAGCCGAACCGGCGCAAATCCCTTTTCCCGGTACAGGTCGTAAAGCTCTTCAAAAGCTTCCAGCACGGCGGCGATCAGACCGATCCGGTCCGTTTCCCGGCCCGAGGCCGTTTTCAGGGAAGTCGCCTTTTCCTTCAGTTCCTCCGGAAAATCCTCCGGATCGAGATTGGCGGAAATGCCGATGCCCGTCACCACATACACGAGCCGTTCGTTTTCCGCCGAAGATTCCAGCAGCACGCCGCATACTTTCCGTCCGTCCAGCATCAGGTCGTTCGGCCATTTGACGGAGACCGCGAGCCCCGTGGCGGTCTTGATGCCCCGCGCAATGGCCACCGAGGCGAGCAGCGGCAGCTGCGGCGCCCGGGCCAGCGGCAGCTCCGGACGCAACAGGAGGCTCATCCACACGCCTTTCCCGGCGGGGGAAACCCAGGAACGGCCCATCCGCCCCCTCCCGCTGGTCTGCCGCTCGGCGATCACCAGCGCCCCTTCCGGCGCGCCTTCCCTGGCCCATTCATGAAGGATGTCCTGCGTGGAACCCACGCATTCGTAGAAACGCGCCTGCCGGCCGAATCGGGCGGTGCGCAGGGCGGCCTCAAGCGCCAGCGGCGACAGGCGCCGCGGCTTGCCGGCCAGCCGGTAGCCCAGCCGCGGAACCGCTTCGATGGCATATCCTTCCTCTTCCAGCTTGCGGATCTGCTTCCAGACCGCCGTGCGGCTGACGCCCAGCCGCCGGCTGAGGGCTTCTCCCGAGACGAAGCCGCCTTCCGCTTCTTCCAGCAGTTTCAAAAGCAGCGTCCCGTCCATCGGCTTCGGATCACCCTTCCTCGCCGGAAAGCCTATCCGCCAGCGCCAGAAGCGCTTCCCGTTCGTTGGGCGCGCGTCCGGCGGCGGTTTCCTCGAGGAGCCGGCGCAGCAACCGGCCGACCCACGGTCCGCGCGGACGCTGCAGATGCCGGGTAAGATCTCCGCCGTCAACCGCCAGATCGCGGATTTCATAAACCGGCATCTCCCGCAGCCAGCGCGCGGCTTTGTCAAACGCCTCCCGAGGGACGGCAAGAAGCCCGCCGGACAGCGACAACCAGTCCTCCGCCGCGGAGCGGCCCCGGTCGATCACCGCGCCGATCCACGTCTCCCTCGCTTCCGCGCCGTCCAGATTCCCGAAAACCGTTTCGAACCGCCGGTGCACGCCGACGGCGCCCTTCCATCGTTCTCCCCGGGCGCGGCTTATGCGCAGGGCGCGGGCCGCCTCTTCCGCGCCGCCCTCGTCCGCGCCTCCGGAAATCCACAGAAGCGGCCAGCGCAGCTCGGCTTCCGCCACCGCCGCGAGGCGCACGGTCCGAAGTCCGGCCAAATCCGGCACCGGCAACGGCGCTTTCAGGGATGCGGCCAGGCCGCTGCGGATGAGCAGCGCCCAGGCGCGGTCGGGATCGCGGCCGGCGGTCATCCGGTCCAGTTCCGCCGCCGCCCTTTCCACGGCCACCATGCGCAGGCGCTCCCGGTGCCGAAGGATCGCCTTCCACACCGAAGGCGCCAGACGAAAGCCCAGTTCCGCCGCGAAGCGGACGGCGCGCAGCATGCGCAGGGCGTCCTCCGCGAACCGTTCCTCCGCCCGGCCCACGCACCGCACGACGCCCGACTCCAGGTCCCGGCGTCCGCCGAAGGGGTCGAGGATTTCCCCGTCCGTACCCGCGGCCATGGCGTTGATGGTGAAGTCCCGGCGGGCCAGATCTTCCCGGATTTCTCCGACGAACGCCACCCGGTCCGGATGCCGTCCGTCCGAATAGCCGGTTTCGCTGCGAAAGGTGGTCACTTCGAACAGCCGGCCGTTCATCCTCACCGATACCGTGCCGTACTTGAGACCCGTCGGTATCGCGTCCGGGAACAGCTTCATCACCTGCCGCGGCAGCGCGCTGGTGGCGATGTCCGCGTCCTTCAGCGGACGCCCGAGCAGCCGGTCGCGGACGCAGCCGCCGACCAGATAGGCCCGGTGGCCGGCTTCTTCCAGCCTCCGCGCCACCCGCATGCCGTCCGCCCAGATGGCCACCGATTCATCCGTCATCGAAACCCGGCTCCCTTTCGGCCCGGAACCGGCGCGCAAGCGGGGTCCGCCTCCGCCGGCCGGGCATCGTCATTCGCATACCGAAAGAGCGGCGCTCTCGCCGATTCCGAGAACCCGGTAATAAATCCGTTCATATTGGTCCGCGATCCGCCGGCTGTCGAAATGCTCCCTGGCCCGGCGGACACAGGCCCGGCCGAATTCGGCGCGCAACACGTCGTCCGTGAGAAGACGCAGCGCGTATTCCGCCATCGTTTCCGTGTCGCCCACGGGCGCCAGAAATCCGGTCACCCCGTGCTCCACCACTTCCGGCAGCCCCCCCGTCAGCGAACCGACCGTCGGCACGCCGCAGGCCATCGCTTCCAGGGCCGCCAGCCCGAAGCTTTCCTTCTCCGACGGAAGCAGCATGAGGTCCGCCGCCGAGACGATTTCCGCCACATCCTCCTGTTTGCCGAAGAAAATCACCCGGTCCGCCAGCCCCATCCCGTCGAACTTCGCCTGCAGATTGGGCAGCTCCGGACCCTCTCCGACGAGCAGGAGACGGGCGTGCACCCGGCGGTTCACCCGGGCGAAAATGTCCGCCAGGTCGCAGGTTCGCTTGACCGGACGGAAATTCGAAATGTGGATCAGGAGCTTTTCCTCCGGCGCGGCGAATTCCTTGCGCAGCTGGCTGTTCTCCCGCGGGTAATACACCCGTTCGTCGACAAAATTGTAGACCAGATCGATGGGCTCCCGGATGTCCAGAAGCTCCCGCGTCTCCCGGATGAGGCTGCGGCTGACGGCGGTCACCGCGTCGCTTTTGCGGATGCCGAGGCGGATGATTTCCTTCAGCGACGCGTCCTGCCCCAGAATGGTGATGTCCGTGCCGTGCAGCGTGGTCACCACCTTCAGGCGGTCTCCCGCCATCTCCTTGGCCAGGAAGGCGGACAGCGCGTGCGGCACGGCATAGTGCACGTGCAGCAGGTCCAGCTTCTGCATCCGGGCCGCCTGGTACATCTTGCTAGCGAGAAACAGTTCATAGGGCGGATACCGGAAGACGTGGTAGTCCGTCACCTCGACCTCGTGGTAGTACATGTTGCGGCGAAAGGTTCCCGCGCGAAACGGCAGGCCGTGGGTGATGAAATGGATCTCGTGGCCCCGTTCAGCCATCAGCTTGCCGAGCTCCGTCGCCACGACTCCCGAGCCGCCGATCGTGGGATAACAGGTAATGCCGATCCTGAGCGGTCTGGCCATCGGCATCCTCCCCGCGCTCATCCGCCGGACTCCGATTTGTATTTGTGCACCACTTCCCGCCAGGCGAAGTCTCCCCGTTCGAGGCAGCGCACCAGGAGCTCGGCGGTGGCGATGTTGGTGGCCAGCGGAATGCCCTGCACGTCGCAGAGGCGGAGCAGCGCCGTGATGTCCGGTTCGTGGGGCTGCGCCGTGAGCGGATCCCGCAGAAAGATGAGCAGGTCGATCTCGTTTTGCGCCACCAGAGCGCCGATTTGCTGGTCGCCCCCGAGCGGCCCGGACAGGAACCGGTGGACGTTGAGCGACGTGGCTTCCATGATGCGGGCGCCGGTGGTGCCGGTGGCGTACAGGCGGTGCGGCCTGAACACGTGTTCATAGGCGATTACGAAATTGACCATTTCGTCCTTTTTCCGGTCGTGCGCGATAAGGGCGATGCTCAGCATGCCCGGTCTCCTCCCCGCTTGGCACGGGCGGCTCGCGGCGGCTTTTCCCGCGGGCGGACCGCAGGCCGGTCAGTCCATCAGCCGTTCGAAGCCGTATACGAGGCCCGTCAGTTCCATGACTTTTTTCACGGCGACCTTGACGCCGGGCATATAGCCCGCCCGGTCGTAGGAATCGTGCCGAATTTTCAGCGACTGCCCGTCCCCGCCGAAGATGACTTCCTGCTGCGCGAAAATGCCGGGAAGCCGGACGCTATGTATGCGAAAACCCTGATAGTATCCGCCGCGCGCGCCTTCCAGCTTCTCTTCCTCCCGCGGGTTCCCCTGGCGGAATTCCGTCCGCACCAGCGCGATCCGTTCCGCCGTCATGAGCGCCGTGCCGGAAGGGGCGTCCAGCTTCTGGTCCCCGTGGTATTCGATGATTTCCACGTGGGGGAAGTATTTCGCCGCCATTTCCGCGAATTTCATCATCAGGATGGCCCCGATGGAAAAATTGGGCGCGATCACCCCGCCGATTCCCTTCTCGCGGCACAGCTTGTCCAGTAAGCTGATCTGCTCCGGGGTAAACCCGGTGGTGCCGACCACCGGCCGCACGCCGTGGGAAATGGCCGTCTCCGCGTTGGGCATGGCCGATTTCGGCGTGGTGAAATCGACCAGCACGTCGGCTCCGGAAGACATCAGGGCTTCCGCCAGATTGCCGGTCACGGCCACTCCGGCCGGCGCCGCGCCCGCCAGGGTCCCCGCGTCCGCGCCCTCCGCCGACGGATCGACGGCCGCCGTAAGTTCAAGCTCTTCATCCGCCATCACCATCTTGACCACTTCGCGGCCCATGCGGCCTCCGGCGCCCGCCACGGCCACCCGGATCGTCTTTGACATCGGCATCACCTTTCCCGTTTTCGCTTGGTTGTTCTTGTATGGCAACTTCCCGCGGCTGCGCCCAGGCCAGGTCCGGACGGAGGGCCAGGGCCTGCCGCGCGCAGTCCGCCGCCCGGCCGCTTTCGCCAAGTCGGCGGTAAGCTTCCGCAAGGAGCATCCGGGCCTCCGCCGACAGCGGGTCCAGCTCCGCCGCCCGCCGCAGCAGGCGCAGGGCCTCCACCGGGCGCGGCGCGGCTCCGTCCAGCAGTTTTTCCGCCTCCGCGGTCAGCAGTCTGGCTTCCAGCACTCTTGCATGATACGCGTATCCCCGGTCGCCGGGATCTAGCTCCGCCGCCCGCCTTGCAAGGCGCAGCGCCAGATCCAGTCTGCCGCTGCGCGCGATGGTGATGGAGCTTTTGTAATGGTAGTCGGCGTTGCCGGGTTCCCGTTCCAGGGCCTGCAGGAACCATGCCACGGCGGCTTCGAAGTTCCCCTGAAAGATGGCCTCGTACGCCTTTCGCATGCAGGTCTCCCCGTCCATGCGCCATCCTCTCCGTCCGGAAGGATGGTACAGCATATGAACAGGCGCGCTTCGGCGTCCATCCGGGGTCCGCTTCAAACGGCGGGAATGCCTGCAGACAGGTTGATGGAACCCTGGTTTGAGGGGTTCCTTTGCGTTTCCGCCCGGCCGCAACCGGAACGGGCGCGCCGCCCGGCATCGCCATCACCGGGTTTCGGCGTCCACCCTCGTCCATCGGTTCGCGTCGCGGGTGTTGAACTTGTCCATCACCCGGCGGAACGCGTCGGTGAGATCAATGCCGAGGGAATTGGCGAAGCAGATGAGAATGAACAGGATGTCTCCCAGCTCCAGTTCGACGGAACCCTCGGCTTCATCCTGCTTTTTGGGCTTTTCGCCGTACAGGTGATTCACTTCCCGCGCCAGCTCGCCGGCTTCCTCCGCCAGCCTTGCCAGGAGAGCCAACGGGGAAAAATAGCCTTCCTTGAACTGGGTGATGTACGCGTCCACTTCCCGTTGCATGTCGGCCAGCGTCCGCTCGGTGAGGGACACGCCGGGCAGGCGGGATTCGGCCATGGAACCGTTCCTTTCCAGTCGGGATTCAATCCTATGTTATCGCAGTTTCCGCACGAAAACAAATGCCCGTGAAACCGCGCGGCAACGGCTCCGTATTTCCCCATGCGGGAAGGAGGATGATAAAAATGCTTCTTTCTGCGGGAATGAAAGGGGGCCGCGACATGGACGCCTCCCGCATGCGGAAAGCGGCGGTCCGCTGGGCGCTGATTGCCGCCGGCGCCGCGCTCTACGCATTCGCACTCGAATATTTTATCGTATCCAACCGGCTGATGGAAGGAGGCGTGACCGGTATCGCCGTGCTGCTTCATTATGCGGCGGGAACGCCGGTCTCGCTTTCCGCGCTGCTTCTCAACCTGCCGCTGTTCTGGCTCGGCTGGCGCAGGCTCGGCCAGAGGGCGATGCTGTACACCATCGGGGGAACGGTGCTGCTTTCCCTTTTCCTCTGGATATGGGAAACGGTGCTGTCCGCCGGCGTCATTCCTCCGTTTGTCCTGGAGGAAGATCTCATCCTGGTCGCGCTGTGCGCCGGCGTCACCCTGGGCGCGGGTCTTGGGCTGGTGTTCCGCGCCGGCGGCACCACGGGAGGCGTCGACATTCTGGCGAGGCTCATCCACAGGCGGTTCGGCTGGAGCATGGGGAAAATCATTCTGGGGATCGACGGGGTCATCCTGGGGACGTCCCTTTCCGTGCTTCCCAAGGAACGGGTGCTCTATACCATCATGAGCGTCTTCGTCGCATCCCGGGTCATCGACTTTGTCGTGGAAGGCGGCAACGCCGCGAAAACCTTCTACATCTTCTGCAGGGATCCGGAGCGTCTGGCCGGCGCCGTCATGCGCGAGCTCGACCGCGGCGCCACCCTGATCGAGGCGACCGGCGGCTATTCGGGAAGGCCGCGCAAAATTCTCTATTGCGTCGTGAACCGCATGGAGGCGCGCCGCCTGCAGAACCTGGTGCGGGAACACGACCCGCGGGCGTTCTTCGTGATCGGGGACGTGCACGAGGTGTGGGGCGAAGGCTTCCGGGAAGAGCCGGAAGAATGAAAAGCCGCCAAAAGGCGGTCAGCGTCGCCGGCTCCGCCCCGCCCCCGCTCCGTAACGGTACCGCTGCCAGCCGTTCCAGGCCAGCACCGACAGGATCAGCGAGCCGACGGCGGCGTAGAATCCCCAGGGAGGCGGCATGTAAACCGGCAACGCCGACGAAGGAGCGTCCGCTTCCGGCGGAAACAGGGCATCCATCGCTTCCCTGAGCTGCGGGAAAAGCCCGTCCAACAGCTTCGGATCGGGCCGGGAAGCCTTGAGTAGCCGTTCCGCGTACACGAGCGCCGAATCGCCGCGCTCCACCTTCCAAGGTTCGCCGCGCAGCAGAGCCGCCGGGCGGATGAGCCGGTAGTGCGCGGACAGTTCCCGGAACACCGCCAGCGCTTCTTCCCTTTGCCGCCGCGAAGGCGGTTCTTCTTTCGCCAGACGCTCCAGCCGGTCGATGTCGTCGCTGATGATCAGGCGGTAGCGGTGCCAGAGCGGTCGGTCGGGATGCGCCAGCTCGTCGGCGGCCAGCCACAGCGCGGCGGCGGCCCGTTCCCGGCGCTGCCGGTCGGGAGTCACCGCAGCCGCGGCGCGCTTGACCTCCGCCAGGCTGTCCGCCAGCGCCCCGATCCCTTCCGCCGAACGTATGTCTGCCAGGCTGAGCGCGCGGAACCGGTTTTCCGCCTCGCCCAGCCGGCGGAGCAGTTCCGCGGGATCATCCCTCTTGGCCGCCTCGTACAGCGCAAGGGCGGCGTCGTGGAAGGCGTCGCGGCTTTGGCCCGAAGCCGTTCCGTCCGCGAACGCGACCGAATGCGCCGCCACGGACGCAAAGCCCGCCAGGACGAAAAACACCGCCGCGGCGAACGCCCCCGAACGGGCGCTCCGGACCGCGAACCGGCGAAAGCCGGGAATATTCCGCATCAAAAACAAGGGACATCCCCCCTTGCCGCATTCTATGAGGGGATGTCCACTTTTTATGACGCCTTGGAAAATTTAACTCCCCGGAACACGCGCCGAAGCGGCGGGAAACCGCCGGGCCAGGGCGGCAAGCAGCACGCTCAGTCCCGTCAGGGCGAAGGTGAACGCCGCGATCGCCGTGAGATCGTCATCCAGCTGCCATGGCAAATACGGATGGATTCCGAGACCGTAATCCAGCGCGTCGTTCGTCAGCGTCCACGCCGCCGCCAGGCCAAGGGCGATCTTCCCGAAACCGAAATGGGGCGCGTACAGCAGGGCGAACACCGCCATGGCCGCATGGGAAGCGATCAGCATCCAGTGCTCCCATGCCATCGGATCTCCCTGGGCCCAGCCCGCGACGATCATTACGCAGGCCCAGACGCCGTATTTGAACGAGGTCACGGTGCCGAGCGCCCCGACCAGCGACCGGATGCCCGCGGCAACCGGATGTTTGCCGCCGCCCGCGTTTCCCGCCTGTCCGGCGGAGAAAAAGCCGTCACGGGATGCCAGCCCACAGATGAGTGCAACCGAAAACAGCAGCGACGCCGTCGGGCTGTCCGGCACAAACACGATCTGCCAGAAGGGCCGGGTCCGCCACGTTTCGGCCAGCTGGTCCGCGTACCAGAAGTACCCGTAAACCGTGCCCGGCAGGTAAAACACCAGCAGCAGCCGGACGAATCCGGGAAAGAGCAGCACCTCGCGCGACAGCAGCCAGCGCCACCGCAAAGGAGGATCCCCCTTTCAAGAGCAGGCTTCAAAACAATGCGCCCCGGGGCGGATGCGCAACATCCGCCGGGGCGCTTCGCACAAGGGCGGTTATCCCGCCGCCTCCTCTTTCTGCTTGGCCAGCCATTCCGCCACCTGGTCGATTTCTTCGGCGGTCAGGATGTTGGCGTAGGCCGGCATGCCGCCTCGGCCGTTGGTGATGATCTCGGCGATCTCTTCCTTGCCCATCCGGTCGCCGATGCCGCGCAGCGCGGGTCCCACGCCGCCTTCCAGTTCCGTGCCGTGGCAGCTGATGCACTGCGCCTGGATGATGTTCGTGAAGGCAGGGTCGTCCGCCGCCACGATGGCCGGCAGGGTGTCCTTCCCCGGAACCGGGCGCGGCTTGCCCTGCTTGACCGCTTCTTCCGCCATCATCCGGCGCTCGTGGTGTTCCGGGATGATGCCGTTCTTCTCCAGCTCTTCCTGATAGTGCGTCCAGGCTTCCCAGGTGAGATAGGTGCAGGCGACCAGCGACACGATCATCAGCGAAGACGCGATCGGCCGGCGATAAAATCTCCGCTCGGGACCCCTGTCCAGCCACGGCGCCAGCAGCATCGCCCCGAAGGCGATGCCGGGAATGGCGATGGTGCCGAGCAGCACATAATCGCCCGACGTATAAGGCATTTTCAGCAGCTGGTACAGGAACAAAAAGTACCAGTCGGGCATCGGAATGAAGTTGGTGTTGAGCGGGTCTGCCGGATAGCCCAACGGGGCGGGTTCCGCGATGGTCAGCGTCAGGAACCCGACCAGCACGACGACCCCGACCATCCATTCCTTGAGCAGGAAGTTCGGCACGAAGGCTTCCGTCTTGCCCGGATACGACGAATAATCCTGCGGAACATTGGCGGACCGGTCCCGCTTGCGGATGCGGGAGTCGCCGACGTAAACGATTTTTTCCTTGGTATCGTGGCCTTTTTCCATGCCTGCCTCCCTCTCTCACAGCGGACCGGAAATGCCCTGTTTGCGGATCATGTAGAAGTGCACGGCAAGCAGCGTCAACAGCGCACCCGGCAGGAAGAACACATGGATGGCAAAGAACCTCGCCAGCGTGACCGCGCCGGGCGTGTCGCCCCCCTGCAGCAGCATCTTGATGTCGTCCCCGATCCAGGGGATCGTGGAGGCGATCTCAATGCCGACCTTGGTGGCAAAGTACGCCTTGTTGTCCCAGGGCAGCAGGTATCCGGTGAAACCGAGTCCCAGCATGACGAAAAACAGCAACATGCCGACGACCCAGTTCATTTCCCGCGGATGCTTGTACGATCCCGTGAAAAAGACGCGCAGCGCATGAAGGAACATCATGACGATGACCAGGCTGGCGCCCCAGTGGTGCAGGCCGCGCACGATGCCGCCGAACGCGACCTGGTGCTGCAGATAGTCCACGCTGTAGTAGGCGTTCTGGATGTCCGGAACGTAATACATGGTGAGGAACATCCCGGACAGAATCTGAATGACGGTAAAAAAGAACGTCAGCCCGCCGAAGCAGTACACGAAGGCGGAGAAGTGGTGCGCGGGATTGACGTGCTCCGGGACTTCGTGATCGGCGATATCCCGCCACATCGGCGTGATGTCCAGACGTTCGTCGATCCAGTTGTATATGGCTTTGAACATGGGACGTCAGCGGCCTCCTTCTCCTAAACCCGCGAGTTCGGCTTCAGCGAACCCAGATACACCCAGCCGTTTTCTTCCCTGACTTCGTATTCGTCCAGCGGCCCCCGGGCCACGGCCAGAACCTCGCCGTCCCGCGTGTAGCGGGCGCCGTGGCAGGGGCAGAAAAATTCGTTCGGGTCATGGGTCGCCCAGTCGACGGTGCAGCCGAGGTGCTTGCACACCGGGGACAGCGCGTAGATGCGCCCGTCGTCGCCCCTGGCGACAAACGCCCTCATCTTCCTCTTGCTTTCATGCCAGCCGTCGACCGTGAAAACCTCGAACTCCACGGGCTGCGGTTCGCTGGTCACCTTGCTGGCTTCGATCACCTTGACGAATTCGCCTTGCTGTTTCTCCGCCAGCAGCGGGTCAATGGCAAACCGGATCATCGGCAGGATCGTTCCGCCGACCATGAAGGCGCCGGCGCCGCCCAACGTGTACGACAAAAACTGACGCCGGGTCATCTCGCGCCGTCTGGCCGGTGCGTGCGCGGATTCCTGCTGCTGATCGTGATCCATGCGTATCCTCCTTTGCCGCCAATTCTCGCGTCCGGCACGGATTTCCCCCGTTCCAAAATGACATAACTATCATATCCCAGGGCCCAGGGAGCGTCAAGAATCGCGGGCGGGCCGCACCGTGCCGTTCCCGCGGCCGTAACGAAAATGTTGTCATTTTGTCACAAATCCCGCGCGGCGGTGCGCGCCTTCACGGTTTTGGCATTCCCCCGGGCAAGGCCATTTATTCCTTTCATCTCTTGTTCCACAGACCGGCCACGGAGCCTGTCCACCTTTCGCCCGCGGCCTCGGGCGGCTCGTCCGGAAGCGGCTCCGCCACCAGGTCGGCGGGAATCCGGCCGGACACAAGGCCCGCGACTCCTGTCACCACGACCACGTAGCGGAATCCCGCCTCCTCTTTCAGCCTGCGGCAAAGTTCCGCCAGCTTCTCTTCGTCATCCGCGCCGTAATAATGAAAGGCCGGCATGGTGACGGTCCGGCCGCGAAACCTTTCTTCCAGCGGCTTGAGCACCGCTCCCGCCCTGGCCGCCAGATCGGCTGCCTCCACCGGCGACTCCCGGCCCGTCAGGCCGGTGACGGGAAGCAGGCAGGTGTCCAGGTAAGGCTGCAGGGCGGGCCATTCATCCCTTTTCAGTTCCCCGAACTTCATCGCATCTTCCTCCGAATGCGGCGCGTTCCTTCGAAGCTATGATAACGAAGGGACACGAAAAAACGCAAACCGTCCCCGCTTATCCGGCGGGGCGATTTGCGCGGCACGGGCCGGATGCGCGCCCGGGGACCTTGTCATGCCAGCATCGCTTTCAGTTCGTCCGTCAGACGCCGGAAGGTCTCGGCGTCCCCTTGGGCGAGCGCGTCGTCGATGGCCTTGTACAGTCTTTCCGTCCGGAATTTGCGCAGCGCCTCGTCCAGGATCATTTCCGCCGCCAGTCCCAGCATGGTTTCATAGGCGACTTTCATGTCCATCGGTTGCACCTCCAGCCGGCTCCTGTAATTAGCATATGCGCAAGCGTCGGTCCGGCCGGGGCGGCCGCCCTGTGTCACCGGCAAAGGGCTTCCGCCCGGCCGTCGGCCTTCCGTTCGCCGGCGGCCGAACCCCTAAGGGAACACAATCAGATCTTCGAACATCACGCGGCTGCCGGTGATGAGCTCGCGCCCCTGCGGCGTGGCCCGGACCACGGGTTCCCCCGTTTCCGTCTCCCCCCGCTGGAGAAGCCCGAGATGCGTCATCATGCGCAGCACGCGCAGCCGGAACACATCCCGTTCCGAGTCGTAACAGAAGGGACGCAGCAAGGGAAGCAGCACCTCTTCCAGTGACGTTTCCGTCACCCAGTCTCCCGCCAGCCGGGCGATCCATTGGACGACCGGATGCAGATTGGCCACCGGGCCTTTGTACAGCCGGAGCCAGAACCGGTACACGTCCGCCGGGTCCGGCGGCGCTTCCCCTCCCGCCGCCGCGTATCCCGCCTCCGTCAGCACCAGGCGGTCGGGACGCTCTTCCACCAGGCGGCGGTAAAAGCAGAAATCGTAGATCAGCGCGAACCGGTCCGGATACTCCCGGAATCTTCGGCCATAGCCGAATCTCCAACCGCTTCCGTCCGGCGGAGCCTCGGGCACCGACATGAGCGCCAGCACCTGCTGCAATTGCCGCTTGTAAAGCACGCCGTCCGCCGTGAGGGGAATATCCCGGTCCCTGACGAACCGCAGGAAGACGACGATGTCTTCCGCGAGCAGCCCGCGTTCGTCGCGGTAGACCGGCGGCTGCCCGCGGCGTTCGAGCCGCGCCCGGAAACGCCTTTCGAGGGCGTCGCACAACCGTTGCCGGACATCCTCGGGCATGTGGTAGAGGTGGCTCGTTTGCCGCGTCATGCCTCCGAACAGCCAGCCGAATGACCGGAAACGGCCGATCGCGCCGTGCGGGTCGGCCGGGGCGGTGTCCGCCTCCGCATCGGGGGCCGCCTTTTTCCTTTTCCTTCGGCCCGAAGCTTTACCGGTTTTGCCGCCGGGGGGAACCGCCGGCGATCCCGCGCGGGTCCGCGCTGAACATGTCGCCGCCGTTCCCGCCGAAGATCCCGCCGCCGGCCCCGACGCAAGTCCCTTAGCCGAACCTGACACGGCTTTCACCGGCAAAGAAACCTCCGGTTTGGTCAGAAGCGCCGGAGAGGGATTCGCCGCCGCCTCCGCCCGCGCCGCCAGCTCTTCAGGGCTGTAGGCCGTGCGGTTTTCAAAAAGCAGCGAATGGAGAAATCTCCACTCCGCCTCGTTCAGCCCGTCCAGATGGGGTTCGAAGGCTTCCCGGCCCTGGGCGGCGTACAGGATCGACTGGATCAGGTCGTTCTTGGAATGGCTGTCGCACTGGCATCCGTACGATTTGGCGATCCGGGCGAGCTGGGCGATGTCCGCGTTGCCGAGCAGGTCCGCCAGTCGCATCGTCATCCCCCGTTTCCAAAAGCTGCATTTCCAGACGCCGCATTCTCCAGTATCGGTGCTCCCGCTCCGGTTTAAACGTGCAGCAAAAAACCCCGGTCCGGCCTTCCGGCCGGATCGGGGTCCCGATCGCCCGTCCTATTTCCATTTTCGTTCCAGTTCGCCGGTTTGCAGATGGGCGGTGCAGTTGTGCACCAACACGCGCCATTTCCCCTGCGTATGCTCCATCACCGTCAGGGAACCGTTGCGGATGACCGGGTCGTCCACGGAAGGACAGAGCATCCGCACGACGCGGGCGAGCAGGCCGCCGTGGGTGACCACGAGCCAGCTTTCCCCCGGCCGTTCCCGAAGCCAGTCCTCCACAAAAGATCGGCCGCGTGCCCGGAGGGAGTCGTCGCTTTCCATGTCGGCCACCTGTTTCCGCCATTCCGGCCCCCAGCGTTCCAGGCGTTGTTCCAGCGTCGTTCCCTCCGCGCTGCCGAAGGACCGTTCTTTCAGCCGTTCGTCCCACAGGAGGGGAAGGGACAACCGGTCCGCCAGAATGCGGGCCGTCTCCGCGGCGCGCTTCAGGGGACTGCTGACCACCCCGTTCCAGAGCCACCGCTCCGCCGCCAGCCTCTCCGCCAGCAACCGCGCCTGGCGCTTTCCTTCCTCGTCCAGGGGGATGTCCGTGGAGCCCTGGATTTTGCCTTGCCGGTTCCATTCCGTCTGTCCGTGCCGAACCCAGCCAAGCCTGAGAAAATCCGGCGTCATGCGCGCACCCTGGACAGCCAGTTCAGGACGAGCACCATGGCGATGACGCCGAAGAGGGACAGTCCGAGCCAATATTCCGGCGGCGAAGATGCGGAATAGTACATGACCACGTGATTCAGGCCGGCCACGGGGATCTCCACCAGCAGGGTTTCCGTCTCCCGTCCGGCGGCGAAGGCATGGGCCGCTTCCAGGGCGCCGACCATGGACCCGCCGGAACTCCCCTGCCGCTGCGACACCAGATGCCAGAAGCTCATGACGAAAAATGTCAGGAGCAGCGAGGAAAGGATCGCCAGCCTTCTGCGCAACGGGGCCGTAAAAGCGTACGTCTTGCGGATCGCGGGCATCGCCCAGCGCTGCTCGGCGTAGATGCGGCTCAGGACGCGCTCGGCTATGCGCCGGTCCGCATCCGGCGCCTCCTCCGCCTCATCCGCGCGCAGGCCGCTCACCAGCGCGCTGCTCTCCCGCCACAGGCGCCAGGCCTCCGCGCACTCCCCGCACCCCGCGGCGTGTTCCGCGACCAGCCGGCTTTCCTCCGAATCTTCGGGCAAATCCCAACGGGAGGCCAACAGCTTTTGCACATCTTCGCAGTTCATCACAGTTTCAACTCCTCCACTTCTTTCGCCAGCGCCGCCTCTCCCATGTAAGGTTCCATTTGCGCTTTCACGCTTGATCTGGCTCTGAACAGCAGCGATTTCACCGCGCTGACCGTCTGGCCCAGGATGTTGGCGATCTCCTGGTAATCCAGTCCGTCATACTCCCGCAGGATGAGCGCGGAACGCTGTTTTTCCGGCAGATTGTTGATCGCTTCCCTCACCTTGGCCACTTTCTCGCTTCTGAGCAGCGACTGTTCCGGCGAAACTTCCGCAGGCGCGGCAGGTATGTATACCGCATCGTCCAGCGACACTTGCTGCGATCGTTGCTTGCGCAGTTCGCTCAGCACCGTGTTGCGCGCGATGGTGTAGAGCCATGTCGAAAAGGAAGCGTCCACTTCCCGGAAGGAATGCAGACTTCGATACGCCTTGTAGAACGTCTCCGAGCACAAATCCTCGGCGAGAAGTTCCAGCCTGGCGCTTTTCAGCAGATGATGGATGAAGGACAAAATCTTTTTCTGATACCGGGCCATCAGAACGGCGTAAAGCTCCACGTTGCCGTCCTTGATTTCCCGGATCAGCTGGGAATCGGTCATCAAAATCCGCGACCCTCCTTTGTGGAAGGGTAACGTACACAGCCGGTCCCAAACATATGTACCGGACAAAGGAAAAAAAGTTGCGTCTGATTCATTGTATCATATCCGGGCCGAGAGTTCTCCGGAAAAATCCACGAAAAAAAGCCGGAAGACCGTGAAAATTTTCCCAGGAAGCGATTTGGGAAAAAAATGACCACCCGCTGTCCTGGGTGGCTGCACAGAGGTGCAGAGGATTGGATAGGAGTGGAGAGAAACCATACTGTGCCTTTATTGTAATGTATCCGTTTTCATATTGTCAATAAGCGTTTTCATTTCTTCGTCAGTACCGCACGTCGTAATTCAGTTCCTTGAGAAGCCGCACAGCTTTCTCCAGGTCCTCCGCCTTCCCGAAGGACAGCCGCAGGACGCCCGGCACGTCTTCCCTGCTTTCGGCGATGTGGACGTTGCGCAGGTTGATGCCGGCGCGGCCGATTTCCGTGGCGATCCTGCCGATCTCGCCGGGATGGTCGGGCACGTCCACATAGCATTCGTAGAAGGGCGTAAGAACTCCCTTCCGCCGTTCGGGAAGGCTGCCGCGGAACCGTCCCGCCAGGCGGAATTCCTCTTCGATGCCGGCGCCGTCTTCCCCTTTGATCAATTCGGCGAAACGCCCGATTTCCTTCTGCCAGTCGTCGAGCAGGCGCAGCACCACGTCCCGGTTGCTCAGCAGGATATCCCGCCAGATGACCGGGTCGCTGGAAGCGATGCGGGTAATGTCGCGAAAACCCCCCGCCGCCAGGCTTCCGTACCAGGCGTCGCCTTCGTGGTATTTGCGGATCTGGTTGACGAGGGCGACGGCAATGACGTGCGGCAGATGGCTCACCGCGCCGACCACCTCGTCGTGCCGGCGGGCGTCCATGCGCACGATGTTCGCGCGCGTCCAGCGAAGCAGCGCCTCCAGCCGGTCCGCCGCTTCCGGCGGCGTCCTGTCCGTCGGCGTGAGCACATAGTACGCGTTTTCGAACAGGTGCGGGCTGGCGGCTTCCACCCCGGACCGTTCCGATCCCGCCATGGGATGTCCGCCGATAAATACGGCCCCGCCCAGCGGCATGCCGGACGCGTACTCCACGATGGAAGCCTTGGTGCTGCCCACGTCGGTGATGATGCATCCCGGCTTGAGGGGCAGTCCGGCCAGGCGATCGAGATATTCGGCGATCATTCCCACGGGCACGCACAGGAACAGAAAATCGGCGCCGTCCGCCGCCTCCTCAAGGGAGGCTGTCGCTTCGTCCACGACGCCGAGCTCCTTGTATTTGCGAACGGAGGACGGGCGGGGCGAATGGCCGACGACGCGGATGCCCGGCTTCCCCCGGAAACAAAGGGCCAGCGATCCGCCGATGAGCCCGACGCCGAAAATGGCGATCTTCACCGTGCCCGCGCCAAATTCACCGTTTGCGTCCCCCATGGCGTCACACCTGCACCTTCGCTTCGTGCAGCACCGCCTCCAGGGCGGCAATCAGCTTTTCGTTCTGCTCCGGAGCGCCCACCGTGATCCGCAGGCCGGTCGGGAATCCCGGAAAGCCGGCGCGAACGATGATGCCTCTCCTCAGCAGCCGCTCAAACACGTCCTTCGCGTCCCGCCGCACATCGACAAAAATGAAGTTGGCCTGGGACGGAAACGTCTTGAGCCCCATCCTGGCGAACGCTTCTTCCAGCTGCCGAAGGCCCTTCCGGTTGGCTTCCCGGCACCGGCGGACAAAGTCCGTGTCCCCCAGCGCGGCGATGGCCGCGGTCTGCGCAAACCGGGAGGTGTTGAAGGGCTGCCGGACCTGGTTGACGTTGCGGATGATGTCGGCATGGGCGACGCCGTAGCCGATCCGCAGGGAAGCCAGGCCGTAGATCTTGGAGAAGGTGCGCAGCACCACCAGATTGGGATAATCGGGAAGCAGGGAGATGCCGTCCGGATATTCCGGATCCACCGCATATTCGAAATAGGCTTCGTCCAGCACCACCAGGACATTTTGCGGCACGGCGCCGAGGAACCGGACAAGCGCTTCGCGGGTCACGAACGTCCCCGTCGGGTTGTTCGGATTGCACACCCAGACGATTTTCGTCCGCTCCGTGATCCGTTCGAGCATGGCGTCAAGGTCGTGGACGCCGTCTTTCAGCGGCACTTCGACGACGGCGGCATTTTCCGCCATGGCGCTGAACCTGTACTGGGGAAACGTCTGCGCCGCCATGACCGTCTCGTCGCCCGGCATGAGGTACGCCCGCGCGATCATCTGGATCACTTCGTCTGCGCCCGCCCCGAAGATCAGCTGGTCCGGCTTCACGCCCAGATGCGCGGCCAGCGCTTCCGACAGCGCGAAGGCGCCGCCGTCGGGATAGAGGGCGGTGTTTTCCATTTCCCGCACGATGGCTTCTTTCACGGCCGGAGAACAGCCGTGGGGATTTTCGTTGGAGGCGAGTTTGATCACTTCCGTCAGGCCGAGCTCCCGCTTGACGGTTTCGATGGGTTTGCCGGGTTGGTAGACCGGAAGATGGATGATATGCGGTTTCGGTTGCATGGTCACCCCTCCTGACAATCACGCGGCGCACGCGCAACGTGATTCTATTTTGACACAACCCGGCGGCGATGTACAGCCCCGCGGACGCCTCCGCGACACCGCGGCGGAATCCGCCGGCCGCCCGGCGTTTGGCGTTTTCCGGCGCCCGCGATCATGCCGCGTCGGCACGGGAACGGCGCATTACCGGGAGGTTCGCGGCTTGAGGCCGGCGATGAACGAACGCACGGCTTCGACGCCGCGGCGTTTCTTCTCCGGGTCCGGGGAAGTGAGCGCGTCCAGCTGCTCTTCCACTATCCGCACGATGGCGCTGCCGACGACGACGCCGTCGCACACCCGGCTGAAGCGTTCCGCCTGCTCCCGGCTGGAAATGCCGAACCCGATGCAGACGGGAACCGGCGAGGCGCGCCGCAGGGCGGCGAGAAACGCGTCCACGCCGGCGTCGAAGGCGTCGCGCACGCCGGTGACGCCCAGGGAAGAGACGGCGTACACGAATCCCCTGGCGCGGGAAACGATGCGTTCCGCCCGGCCTTCCGACGTCGGGGCGACGAGGGGAATCAGGTGGACGCCCGTCCTTTCCGCCAGCCGGCGCGCTTCCCCGTCTTCTTCCATCGGCAGATCGGGCATGATGACGCCGCTGAAGCCGTGTTCGGCCAGGTCCGTGAAAAACCGTTCCAGCCCGTACTGGAGCGGAGGATTGTAATAGGTGAACAAAATGAACGGCATCTTCACGCCGCGCTCCCGCGCCCGCACGGCGACCTTCATGCAGTCGGCCAGGGTGACGCGGTGGCGCAAGGCCCTTTCCGAAGCGCGCTGGATGACGGGACCGTCCGCCAGCGGATCGGAATACGGCACGCCAAGCTCAATCATGTGCGCCCCCGCTTCCTCGGCCGCCTTCACCAGATCCACCGTGGTGTCCGGATCCGGGTCCCCCGTCGTGAGATACGGAATGAAGGCGGGTTCGCCGGAAGCGCGCAGCCGCGCGAACGTTTCGTCGATGGCGTTGGTCCCCGTCGCCTTCACGCCTTTTCTCCCCTTTCATGCCGCAGGATGGTTTCCACGTCCTTGTCTCCCCGGCCCGACAGGCAGATGACCAAAAGCGCGTCCCTCGGCATCGACGGCGCGATCCGGATCGCGTGGGCCACCGCGTGGGCCGATTCCAGCGCCGGAATGATGCCTTCCGTGCGGGACAGAAGCTTCAGGGCCGACAGGGCTTCTTCGTCCGTCACGGGCACATATTCCGCGCGTCCGGTTTCTTTGAGATAGGCATGTTCGGGGCCGATTCCCGGGTAGTCCAGCCCGGCGGATATGGAATGGGCCGGCTGGACCTGTCCGTGCTCGTTCTGGAGCACATAGCTCATCGATCCCTGGAACACGCCCGGCCGTCCCATGGCGAGCGTGGCGGCGTGCTTGCCGGTGTCCAGGCCCAGCCCCGCCGCCTCGACGCCGATCAGGCGTACCCCTTCGTCCTCCAGGAATGGATGGAACATGCCGATGGCGTTGCTTCCGCCGCCGACGGCGGCGACGATGACATCGGGCAGCCGTCCCTCCGACGCAAGGATTTGTTCCCGCGTTTCCTGCCCGATGACCCGCTGGAAATCGCGCACCATCATCGGATACGGATGCGGCCCCGTGGCCGAACCGAGGATGTAGTAGGTGTCGTTGACATGGCTGACCCAATACCGGAGCGTCTCGTTGCAGGCGTCCTTCAGGGTGCGGGTGCCCGAGGTGACCGGGACCACTTCCGCGCCGAGCAGCTCCATGCGGAAAACGTTCAACCGCTGGCGCTCCATGTCCTCCTCGCCCATGAACACCTTGCATTCCAGACCCAGCAGCGCGGCGACGGTGGCCGTGGCCACCCCGTGCTGCCCGGCGCCCGTTTCGGCGATCACCTTGGTCTTGCCCATCCGCCGGGCGAGCACGCCCTGGCCGATGGCGTTGTTGATCTTGTGCGCCCCGGTATGGTTCAGGTCCTCGCGCTTCAGATAGATGCGGGCGCCGCCCAGCTCGTCGCTCAGCCGTTTCGCAAAGTACAGCGGCGTGGGCCGGCCGGCGTACTGCCGGAGCAAATATCGGATTTCCGCCTGGAAATCTTCGTCTTCCTTGAACCGGTTGTACGCCTCTTCCAGTTCAAACAGGGCATTCATCAGCGTTTCCGGCACGAACCGGCCGCCGAAGGGACCGAACCGGCCGTGCGCGTCCGGCGTCTTCACCAGGTTCATTCTTGTTTCACCCTTTCCACAAACGCGGCGATCTTGCCGATGTCCTTGCGTCCGTCCGTTTCCACGCCGCTGGACACGTCCACGCCGTCCGGGCCGTAAGCGTCGATCAGCGCCCGCACGTTGTCCGGCGTAAGTCCCCCGGCGACAAACAGTTTCAGGCCGTGGCGGCGGGCGGCTTCCTTCCAGGCCGGAATCACGTCCCAGCTGAAGGTGCGCCCGGTGCCGCCTCCGCCGGTGTCGAGCAGCACCGCTTCCGCCGCTCCGCGGTATGCCGCCAGGATGCCGTCCGGACCGGGCCGTCCGGCGCCGGTCATCCGACTCTCCGCCGTACTTTCGTCCGTTTGCCCTTCGCCGCCCGCCGGGGCCGCCTCTTCCGCGTTCAGCGCGCGCCAGACGGCGACGCCGAAGCGGCTTGCCGCCTCCCGGCAGAAATCCGGCGTCTCCGTACCGTGCAATTGCACGACGTCCAGCCGCGACAACCGCACCGCGAGCTCCAGCTCCTCCATCGACGGATTGACAAACACGCCCACCGTCCTGGGCGGGCGGCCTCCCGCCATCGGCACGGAACGGGCGCAATCGGCCAGCGCGGCGAATTCTTCCGCTGTCACGCGGCGACGGCTCGGCGCAAACACGAATCCCACGTAATCGACCGGCAGGCCCGCCATTTTCCGCAGCGTTTGCTGATCCCGAATGCCGCAGATCTTGACGGCCACGGGAGAGGCAACGCCGTTCGCGCGAAAAGCGTCCGTCGGGCCGGTCTTTGCCCGGGAAACGTCCGCCGGAAACGCGTCCCTGGTCACGGCCGCACCTCCGCCTTCCGCGGCGGACCGAGCAGGGCCAGCACGGCCTCTTTCACGTCCGGCCGGCGCATGAAATGTTCGCCGATGAGCACCGCTTTCGCCCCCGCCCGGCGGACGCGTTCCAGGTCCTCCGGTGAGGAAAGGGCGCTCTCGCTCACCGCGGTGACGTGCGGCGGAAACAGCGGCACCAGCTCCTCCGTGACCCGAAGATCGGTGACGAAGGTGCGCAGATCCCGGTTGTTGACGCCGATGAGCGTCGCCTTGCCGTATTCGAGCACCGTCTCCAGCTCGGCCCGGTCGTGCACTTCCACCAGCACGTCCATGCCGAGATCCTTGGCGAGATCGTGCAGGGAAGCAAGCCGCGCGGGCGTCAGGATGGCGGCGATGAGCAGCACGGCGTCGGCGCCCGCGAGCCGGGCTTCATAGATTTGCCGTTCGTCGATGATGAAATCCTTGCGAAGCAGCGGCAGGCCCACGGCTTCGCGCACACGGCGCAAATCCGAAAGGCTCCCCTGGAAATGCGGCGCGTCCGTGAGCACCGAGACGCAATCCGCACCCGCCGCCTCATAGTCCCGCGCCAACCGCACGGGATCGAAGTCGGCGCGGATCAGCCCTTTGGAGGGGCTCGCCTTCTTGACTTCGGCGATCAGGCCCAGCGGCCGTTTCCGCTCCCGGGCCAGCGCCCGTTCGAAGCCGCGGCAGGGCGGCATCGCGGCGATTTCCCTTTCCGCTCCGGCAACGGAAAAGGTTTCTTCCAGCCGCTCCACTTCCCGGCGCTTGTCCGCCACGATGCGGTCAAGAAACATGGCTCAACGCCCCGGCTGTGGCAATCCACTCGTCAAGCTTGGCCATCGCTTTGCCGGAATCGATGGTCTCCGCGGCGACCCGCACGCCGTCCGCCAGCGACTCGGCACGGCCGGAAACGTAAATGCAGGCGCCGGCGTTGGCCAGCACGATGTCGCGGTGCGGGCCGGTCTCGCCGGAGAGCACGCGCCGCGCGATGGCGGCGTTCTCGGCCGCGTCTCCCCCGAACACCCGTTCGATCGGCGCCCTGCTCAGCCCGAGCGATTCCGGCGTCACTTCGTAGGTGCGGATTTCTCCGTCCTTGAGTTCCGTCACCCGCGTCGGCGCCGAAATGCTGATCTCGTCCAAACCGTCGTGCCCGCCGACCACCATCGCCCGTTTGACGCCCAGCCGCTGAAGGACGCGGGCGATCGCCTCCGTTCGGGACCGGTCGTACAGGCCGATGAACTGCCGGTCGGCGCCCGCCGGATTGGTAAGGGGGCCGAGCATGTTGAAAATGGTCCGGACGCCCATTTCGCGCCGGGGAGCGGCGGCGTGCCGCAACGCGGGATGATACAGCTGCGCGAACATGAAGCAGATGCCGACCTTCTCCAGGCAGGCCGCGGCCTGTTCTGGCGTCAGCTGGATGTTGACGCCGAGCGCTTCCAGCACGTCGGCGCTGCCGGCCCTCCCCGACATCGCCCGGTTGCCGTGCTTGGCCACCCGGGCGCCGGCCGCGGCGGCGATGACCGCCGAGGTCGTGGACACGTTGAACTTGCTGAGGCCCGAGCCTCCCGTGCCGCAGGTGTCCAGGAGGTCCTCCGAACGCGCCGGCAACTTGTTGGAAAAGGCGCGCATCGCCCGGGCGAAGCCGGCGATTTCCTCCACCGTCTCTCCCTTCATGCGCAGGGCGACGGCGATGGCGGCGATCTGCGCCGGCGTCGCCTCGCCTCTCATGATGCAGCCCATCACTTGTTCCGCTTCCTCTTCCTCCAGATGGCCGCCTCCCGCCGCCTTGGCGATGGCCGCCTGCATGGTCCGGTTTGCGTCCCGATCCATTCCGGATTCCTCCTCCGTCGTTCCAATTTCCTTGACTTTCGGGAAAAATGCGACGATGCCCAATGACGTCCGCGCGTATCAACCGTAGTCGAGGTTCGGTCTGCGGTCTCCGACCGTTGCGTAAGGCTTCGCCTTCGCCGGCGCGAACGCCGCTTCCGCCGCGCGGATCGCCTTCAACGGTCCCATGGCCTTGTTCACCGATTCCTCGTACTCCCGTTCCGGCACCGAATCCCAGACGATGCCCGCGCCCGCCTGCACGTAGGCTTTTCCGCCCTTGAAGACGATGGTGCGGATGGTGATGCACGTATTGAGGTTGCCGGTGAAGCCGAGATACCCGATGGCACCGGCATAGGGACCCCTTTTGTGATCCTCCAGCTCGGCGATGATTTCCATCGCCCTCAGCTTCGGCGCGCCGGAAACGGTGCCGGCGGGCAGGCAGGAGAGGAGCGCGTCGAACACGTGCCGGTCCGGGCGCAGCCTGCCCGTGACGTTGGAGACGATGTGTATCACATGGGAATAGCGTTCGATTTCCATGAACGAATCGCATTGCACCGTGCCGTATTCGCAGACGCGTCCCAGATCGTTGCGGCCCAGGTCCACCAGCATGAGGTGCTCGGCGCGTTCCTTCTCGTCGGCGAGCAGCTCCCGTTCCAGGGCTTCGTCTTCCTCCGGCGTTCTTCCGCGCGGACGGGTGCCGGCGATGGGCCGCGTGTCCACCCGGTCCCCTTCCACCTTGACGAGCAGCTCGGGGGACGCGCCGACAATGATTTCGTCGTCCAGCTTCAGGTAGTACAAATACGGCGACGGGTTGGCGGTGCGCAGCATGCGGTAGACGTGCAGCGGATCGACGTCCGTTTCGATGTGGAACCGTTGCGACAGCACCACCTGGAAAATGTCGCCCGCCCGGATATATTCCCGTGCGCGTTCCACCATGGCCATGAACTGTTCCTTGGTCATGTTGGAGCGGAAATCCCCGATTCCGGCGTCGTCGGCCGGCGAGTCGGCCAGGGGCTCGTCGGCGGGCAAAGGCCCGCGGATCCGGGCGATCAGCCGGTCCAGCTCCTCGCAGGTCCGCCGGTACGCCGCGCGCACTTCCCCCTCCGTCGCGCCTTCGCGGATCCGCACGTTGCCGATGACCAGCACCTGGTGGCGGTAATGGTCGAAGGCGATGATCTTGTCGCACAGCATGAACTGCATGTCGTCCATGTCCAGGTCGTCGACCCGGTGGCCGGGCAGCTTTTTCTCGTACACGTGCAGCAGGTCGTAACCGAAATAGCCGATCGCCCCGCCGGTAAACGGAGGCAGGCCGTCAATTTCGGGACTGCGGAATTCGCGCATCCGTTCGCGCAGCAGCCCGATCGGGTCGCCGGCCGGGAACGTTTCCGTCCGGCCCCCTTCTTCCCAGGTGACCGTTCCGTTTTTGTACCGCATCACGAGAAACGGGTCGGTGCCGATGTACGAATAGCGGGCCCATCTCACCCCGCCTTCCGCGCTTTCCAGCAGAAACGCCCGCCGGTCGCGGCACAGGTGGCGAAACACGCGGATCGGCGTTTCCGTGTCGGCGATCAGCCGGCGGACGACGGGAATGACGTTGTATCGCTCCGCAAGGCGGATCACCCGGGCAAGTTCCGTACCGTCCATGCCAATTCTCCCCTTTCCGGGCGAAAGCGGCGAAGGGAAACAAAAAGCGCATCTCTGCCGAACAGAGATGCGCATTCAGCCGATGCGTGCAAACGGAAGTCCGCTTCCCGGCGCCCCGACGGCGCGCCGGAATACGCGCGTGCGTTCCGCGCTTCCCTCTTCCACTCTCGCCTCAGCTCATCTCTGCTCATCCCGGCGTAAGCCTCCGTCCCTCCGGACGGCGATTCCGCGGGATTTACATGTCAACAATATACCACCGGTTCCCGGCCGCGTCAATGCCCGGTTCGGGAAGGGCCTTCCCAAGGAGGTCCAAAGTCTCCGGTCTCCCTCAGGGAGGATTGCTTCCGGCCAGATCCGGCCGCAGCTTCCGCGCTTCCCCGAGATACAAATGGCGGATTTCCGCCTGTCCCAACGGCGTGTTGACCAGCAGCATCAGCCGGATGCAGCGTTCGAGACTTCCCTTGACCGGCACTTCCTGCGCGCACATGAGCGGCACCAGTTCCCACCCCGGCATCCTCCGCACCGCCAGGGCCGGAAACGCCGCGTCCAGGTCGCGGGTGACCGTCAGGAACGCGCAGGCGACATCCTCGGGGCGGATGTTGTTCAGTTTCACGATGCCTTCCAGCAGCTCCGCCGTCGCATCCAGAATTTTGTCCTCTTCGTTGGCATCCACCGTGATGGCGCCGCGGATCCCTCTAACCGCCATTTGGGCAAGACCTCCCGTTTCCCTCTCCGCTCAGGCTTCCTTGAGCCCGTCCAGCACTTCCCGCACCCATTCCGGGGGCACGTCCCGGCGGATTTCCACCCGGCCGGGCTCGACGGGCAAAATGAACGTCAAGCGTCCGTCACGGACCTTTTTGTCGTGCATCATCGCGGCCATGATCGCCTCGGTATCGTACCCGGCGGGAATGCGCACGGGCAGCCCGAACTTCCGCATCAGCCGCTCCACTTCCTCCGCCAGCGAGGGATCGCGGCCGAACCGCGCCGCCAGCCTCGCCGCTCCGACCATGCCGATGGCGATCGCTTCCCCGTGCAGGAGATCCCGGTAGTCCGCGACGGCCTCCAGGGCATGTCCGATCGTATGGCCGTAATTGAGGATGGCGCGCAAATCGTTCTCCCGTTCGTCCCTCGCCACCACGGCGGCCTTGATGCGGCATCCCTCATGGAGCGCGTGTCCCAGCGCGTCCGGCTCCAGGGCGAGCAGCCGGCCGGCGTTTTCGTCGCACCAACGGACCAGTTCCCGGTCCCAGATCAGCCCTTCCTTCACGATCTCGGCCAGTCCGGCCCGCACTTCCCGCGCCGGAAGGGTGGCCAGCGTATCCAGGTCGTACAGCACGAGGGCCGGCTGATGGAAGGCGCCGATGATGTTCTTGGCCAGGCGATGGTTGATCCCCACCTTCCCGCCCACGCTGCTGTCGTGGGCTTGGATCGTGGTGGGCATCTGCACGAACCGGACGCCCCGCATGTAGGCGGCGGCCGCGAATCCCGCCAGGTCGCCGACGACTCCGCCGCCGAGGGCGGCGATGGTGGAGCCGCGGTCGAGACCCGCCTCCAGGGCGGCCGTGATCACCCGTTCGAACATGTCCAGCGATTTGGACGTTTCCCCCGGCGGAACCGCCGTGCGGGCCGTCCGGTATCCCGCCGTACGCAGCGCCTCCTCCGCAAGGGCGCCGTACAGCCGGTCCACCGTCCCGTCCGTGACAATCAGCACGGATCCGCCCTGCGGAATGCCGGCTTCGCGAAAATGGCGCCCGGCTTCCTTCAGGAGTCCCGGTCCGATCAGCACGGGATACGACCGTTCGCCCAGTTCGACCGTCAGCCTGCGCGTCCCGTTCCCGTCCGCCATCAGTATTCCGCCACCTGACGCAAGTAGTTTTCGTAGTTGGCGCGAATTTCCTCCATCGAGTCGCCTCCGAACTTTTCGAGGAAGGCCCGCGCCACTTCCCAGGCCACCACGTGTTCCATCACCACGCTGGCCGCCGGTACCGCGCAGGTGTCGGAACGTTCCACCTGGGCCAGGAAAGGTTCCTTCGTGTCGATGTCCACGCTGGCCAGCGGCTTGTAAAGCGTCGGAATCGGTTTCATGACGCCGCGGACGATGATGGGTTCCCCGTTGGTCATGCCGCCCTCGATGCCGCCGGCATTGTTCGAAGCCCGGTAGAAGCCTCTTCCGGGTTCGTACAGGATCGGGTCGTGGACCCGCGAGCCCGGCCTTCTTCCGGCTTCGAATCCGATGCCGAATTCCACGCCCTTGAAGGCGTTGATCGACACCACGGCCTGGGCGATGCGCCCGTCCAGCTTGCGGTCCCATTGCACGTGGCTGCCCAGGCCCGGGGGCACCCCTTCGACGATGCAGCAAACCACCCCGCCGAGGGAATCCCCTTCCTTCTTCGCCTGGTCGATCAGCTCGATCATCCGCTTCTCGGCTTCCGGGTCGGCCACCCGCACCGGCGACTCTTCCGTGATCCGGATCAGTTCGTCAAGGGGCAGGTCGGGGACGTTCGCCGTCACGTCGCCGATGGAAACCACAAACCCCGCAATCTTGATTCCGAACTTCTCCAGGAGCTGCCGCGCCACCGCCCCGCAGGCGACCCTTGCCGCCGTCTCCCGGGCGCTGGAGCGCTCCAGCACGTTGCGCAAATCCTTCAGGTTGTATTTCAGTCCGCCGTTCAGATCCGCATGGCCCGGACGTGGCCGGTGGACGCGCCGCTTCGCCTCGTCGTCGCCTTCCACCGGTTCCACGCTCATGACGGTTTTCCAGTGGGTCCAGTCCTTGTTTTCGATGACGATGGCCAGCGGGGCGCCGGTGGTCTTGCCGTGACGCACGCCGCCGACGATTTTCGCGCTGTCGCTTTCGATCTGCATGCGCCGACCGCGGCCGTACCCTTTCTGGCGGCGCCGCAGCTGGTCATCCAGCGCCGCAAAATCGATTTCCAGGTTGCTCGGCAACCCCTCGATGATGGCCGTCAGCTGCGGCCCGTGCGTCTCCCCCGCGGTCAGAAAACGCAAGCTCACGTCGGTTCCTCCTCAACCCGTTCGGATGAACGTTCCGGCTACGCTTCGTTCATTATAGTACAGCGCCAAAGCGGTTGACAACAAAACAACCCGTCACCATCGGACGGGCCGCTTCGCCGGCCGGGCCGGCGGATCGCCTTCCGCCTCCCGCACGAGGCCAACCAGACGGACATTGTCGAGGCCGAGAATCTGCGCGCATTCCTGCAGCGAGATGAGCCCGCGCCTGTAGGCCATGATGACTTCGCGCTTGTCCATGAAGATCCCAGTCCCTCCAGAGAGTACGGACCATCGGGCGCCGTTTGCGGACGCGTTTTTCAGGTAGTATTGGCGCCCGGCCGTCCGCTTCATTCCGTCCTGCGGTAGAAAAAGGTCTCGACGGACTTCAGCCCGTACCGCTCGGGGTAAAAGATCTGCTCGGTGCTGCCCACGAACAGGATGCCGCCCGGACTGAGCGCCCGCGCCAGTTTCTGATACAGCGTTTTTTTCGCGTCCTCGGTGAAGTAGATGATGACGTTCCGGCAGATGATGAGGTCGTAGCCCTCCCCGAACGGATCGAGGAGCAGGTTGTGCCTTTCGAAGCGAACCGCGCGCCGGAGCCGCTCGGACACGAGATACATGCCGTTTTCCCGGCTGAAATAGCGCGGGATGAGCTCACGCGGCACTTCCCGCAGCGAGCGTTCGGGATAAAGGCCGCGCCTGGCTTTGAGCAACGCGCCTTCGTCGATGTCGGTGGCCAGAATGGACGATCGGTCCAGGGCGCCCATGCCGTCCAGGATCATCGCCAGGGTGTAAGGCTCTTCGCCCGTGGAGCAGGCGGCGCTCCAGGCCTTGAAGCGCGGAGAACGCCGGAGGAGTTCGGGCAGAAAGCGGTCCCTCAGCGTCTCCCACCGCACGGCGTTGCGCCAGAATTCCGACACGTTGATCGTCACCCGGTCGAGAAACTCCGCCATGAGCTGTTCGTCCCGGGTCAGTGCCTGAAAATAGTCGGCGAAGGTGGCGAAGCCGCGCCGCAGGCGGAGCGTGTTCAGCCGGCGGCGCATCTGGTGTTCCTTGTACTGCGACAGGTCGATGGACGTGAGCCTTCTGACCTTTTCCACAAAGTCGTAAAAATCCCGGTCTTCCGCGGACGGGACGTCAGCCCCGCGCCGGTCCTCCATCCCCGTCGCCAATGGACACCAGCTCCTCCTCGGAAAAGAAATTGGCCGCCTCCCGCCGGGCGCTTTCCGCCGAATCCGAGGCGTGGACGAGATTTTGCCGCGTATTCAGCGCGAAATCGCCCCGGATGCTCCCCGGCGCGGCTTCCAGCGGATTGGTCCTGCCGATCAGCTGGCGCCCGGCCGCCACGGCCTGCTCGCCTTCCCACACCATGGCCATGACCGGACCCGAGGTGACGAATTCGACGAGCGGTTCGAAATAGGGCCTGCCCCGGTGTTCCTCGTAATGGCGTTCCGCCAGTTCCCGCGGCATCCGCAGGAACTTGGCCGCCACAAGCCTGAGTCCCTTTCGTTCGAACCGGCCGATGATTTCCCCGACCAGCCCGCGCCGGACCCCGTCCGGTTTCACCATCACGAAGGTGCGTTCCATTTCCATGTCCTTTCCCGCTTCCTTTCCTTACCTTTCCTTGTCCAATCCGTGTTTTGGCGGTTTTGGCGGCGCCGCCCGCGCTTCAATAGTTTCGCCGGGCGATGAATCGGGCGATCTCGGAAAGCTGCTCCCTCGCCGGTCCTTCCGGCAGCCGCTCCAGCGCCGCCAGCGCCTTGTCCACATACCGGTCGGCCAGAGCTTCCGCGCGGCGAATCCCCGAGCTTTGCCGGACCAGACCGATGGCGGCGGCGACATCTCCTCCGCCGTCCCGGATGCGCCCGATTTCCTTGAGCAGCGGTTCGCGAATGCCGCTTTCCCGCAGCGCGCAGAGCACCGGCAGGGTGAGGTTTCCCTGCCTCAGGTCGCTTCCCGGCGGCTTGCCGGTGACCGCTTCCGACCCGAGCAGATCCAGGAGGTCGTCCGTGATCTGGAACGCCATGCCCGCGTTGTATCCGTACCGGTACAGCGCCGCGGCAGCGGCGGGCGGCGCTTCCGCGGCCAGCGCGCCGAGCAGGCAGCTGACGGCGATGAGCAGGGCCGTCTTGCGGCGGATGCGCCGCAGGTAGCGGCGGATGCTCTGTTCCGTGT
>LZRV01000128.1 GCA_002159065.1 Paenibacillaceae bacterium ZCTH02-B3
CCCATCCCGAAACATCCGCCAATGTCACACCGAAACCCGTGATGGCTACCTGACGGCCTCATTGGGTAACAAAATTACGTGAGTGATCCTTTTTCCTTCGGTAACATTTTTAAATGAGTTGACACGCGGAGCGCGGGAAAACGGGGAGCTTCCGTCCCCGGTTCCCGGCAGCGTGCGACCGGCGGGCGTCCGGGTTCCAAGCGGCGGAAAGGCGGGTGTGGCCCGACTGAAAAAAAATGACCCCGGGCCGTTCGAACCCGGGGGCGGAGTCTTTTTTTTTTGACGGGAGGAGACGCGAAACGGGGCGGAAAAAGCCGTCGCCGGAGACGGCCCCGCCGGCGAATCCGGGCGCGGCGCCTTACCTCGGCGGTTCTCCCCCGTCCCGGACCGCTTCGGGCCATTCCGTCGCCCGCGAAACGACCGTGACGAGGGTCCGGATGCCCTCCCGCGACAGCCGGCTCAAGGCCTCCGCCGCTTCGCCGGCGATCTTGTCCACGAACGGCCTTCGCCCTTCCCAGGCCGTCCGTTCCCAGGCATCGCCGGCATCCGAAGCGTCCGCGCCGTCGTCCCGGTACTCTTCCGTGTCCAGGGCGGCGCGCCGGTCCGGGGGCCGCTCCGGCAGATTCCGCACCGTGCGCCAGGTGTTTTCCGTCTGCCGGTACAGCGCCCGGTCCCGGTCGTCCAGCGGGCCGTAGACCCCGGCGATGCCGTCGGAGGCAAGCTCCATGCCGTACAGCACCGCCAGGCCGACCAGGCCCGCCAGAAGCACCAGCTTGATCAAATCCCGGCCCATGTTTCGCCACCTCCGTGCTCACCCGCGCGTTTCGGCCTGCGCGGCCACCGCCGCTCCGGCAGGGGTCGCGTCCCGCTTCTTCCAGTACAGGTCGGCGATCACGCCGGCCAGCACGTCGGCGGTCCGATAGCATTCCTCCAGCGTGTTGTCGACGCCGCCGATTTCGATCAGGACGCTTTCCGGAGCGACGGACTGGTTGTATTCGCCGTTGCCGCTTTCCGCAGTTTTGCCCCAAATGCCGCGGGACAAACCCGGATGGGTCTGCTCCAGGGCTTCGTGAATCTCGCGGGCGAACGCTTCGTTGGCCCGCCAGCCGGGATTGCGCCGGCCGATGATGAAATACACCCGGGCGTAGGCGACGCCGTCAATGGTCACGGTGGTCTTGGAACGCCGGGAGGAATCCCGGTGGATGTCGAAGAAAAACTCGAGATCTCCGTAATCCGCGATGGCCTGTCTGACCGTCCCCAAAGAATACTGATAGGAACGGTTCCAATCGAAATCCTTCACCGACGCGGCGTAATCCTTGTCGGAGTGCACCGCGCCGATGCCGTACTCCTCCAGCCGCTCCGCCAGACGCCTGCCCACCAGGGTGATGTTGATCTTCGCATCCTGGGGATCGCGCATTTTGCCCTTCAGCTCGGGGTAGAAGGATTCCCGGTTGTGGGTGTGGTAGATGAACACCGCCTTGCGCCCCAGCGTGGTGCGCCCGGCCGCCGCGGGAACCGGCCGGATTTCCGATCCCCGCGGAACGGAAGCCGAAGCGGCTTCCGGCGGCTCCGCCTCCCGGAAGGGGGATTGCCCCGCATCCTCCCCGTCCGGAGCGGACGGATCGTCTTCCGGCAAAAACGTCGAATCATCGGGAAAAAACGGAACGTCCTCCGGAAACAGCGGCACGGGAGCGCCGAGGTCCACCGGAACCGCCTCCCGGCTGCCGCCCGATCCGGTTCGCGGCGAGGGCGCGCCGGGAAGTTCCCGGGCCAGAAGGCCGGCCGGATCGTCCGGGTCCAGGCCCGTGACGAAGCGCACCAAGCGCGCGGCCAGCCGCGCTCCGCCGGACGGCGCGTCCCCTTCGCGCGCCGCCTCCATGCGCGGAAGCTCCAGGCCGAGCATGGCGGAGAAAAACGGAGACGGCACGGAAGCCGCCAGTTCCTTGACCGTTTGCGGAGGAGACGGCGCCCAACGGTTGTGCGCCATGCCGGCCAGTCCCAGGGCCACAAACAGGGCGGCGGAAAACAGGCTGAGCGCCGCCAGCGCGCGCACGGACACGAGCAGGCGGCGCCATTCGTTTTTCAGACCGAACCAAAACGCGCGACCGGCGATCCGTTTCACGATCCTCCATCCTCCCCGACCCCCGCGCGGGTCTTGCCGCATCCCAATCCCGGGCGGGTCTCTCTATCTTTCTTTCGCTTATCACCAAAAAGCATATGAGAGGATGATAGATTCTAGAACCGCCGGCTCGCTTCCTGCGTGTTCCGCGGCCTTCAGCGCGTGTACGCCGCCGCGTTGTCCCTGCGCACCGCCTCGTGCAGCGCCACGTTCAGCCCGGTGGCGACGATGTTGGCGATGGCTTCCATGAACTCGTCCACTTCCTTGGGCGTGACCAGCAGATCCTGGCCGAGGGGATCCAGCACCTCCTTGACGAGCTGCAGCCTTTCCGGTTCCTCCAGCCGGCCGATGGAGCCGATGATCGAATCGCTGTTTGCGGTCTGGCGCTTGATATGGCTGAAAAGCAGGTCAAGGGCGTTGTTGACGATGGTCGAGGCGTAGACGACGGTGGGCACTCCGATGGCCAGACAGGGAACGCCCAGGATTTCCCTGGTCAGGCCGCGGCGCCGGTTGCCGATGCCGGAACCGGGATGGATGCCGGTGTCGGCGATCTGGATCGTGGTGTTCACCCTCTCCAGCGACCGCGCGGCAAGGGCGTCCACGGCGATGAGCAGATCCGGCTTCGTGCGTTCCACCACGCCCTGCACGATTTCGCTGGTCTCGATGCCCGTCGTGCCCAGGACGCCCGGGGCGACGGCGCTGACGGGGCGGTAGCCCGGGTCGACCTGATCCCTCATCAGCTCGAACAGATGCCGGGTCACCAACAGGTTCTCCACCACCAGCGGTCCCAGCGCGTCCGGCGTGACATTCACGTTGCCGAGACCGACGATCAGCACGCTGGCGGACGGGGAGACGCCGAGCCGCCCGAGAAACGCCTCAAACTCGCGGGCAAAGCAGTCGGCGACCCGGTCGTACAGATCGGAGTCGCCGCCGCGCAGTCCCGGCACCTCGAGGGTGACGTAATGTCCCTTCATTTTGCCGAGCCGCCGGGAGGCTTCATCCGTCCGGATTTCCATGCGGGTGACGCGAATGCCGTCCCGGGACTCGGTTTCCGACCAGACGCCGGGCACGTCGCCGCCGTCCGGCGGAGCCGCCATGTCCCGCGCTTCCAGGGCCAAATCGGTCCTGACGGCGTACGCTTGCAAATCGGGTTCCGGCATGCGGTGGTCCTCTCCTTCCTGGGGGTTCTTGCGGACGATACCGAGTTCATTATTTCCCGGAAAGGAAGGAACATTGCGCCGGACCGGCGCCGTCAATCCGGCAGCCGCACCTCAAACGGGGGAAGCGCCCGTTCGATGCGCTCGCGGCAGGGTTCGTACCATTCCGGAAGCATCAGCTTCTCCCCCAGCGCTTCGGGCGGCTCGTCGCGCGCAAAACCCGGCGGATCCGTGGCGATTTCGAACAGAATGCCTCCCTTTTCCCGAAAATAAAGGGAAGTGAAATAGTTCCGGTCGACGATCGGAGTCGGATGGAAGCCGTGCTCCGCCACGCAAGCCCGCCATTCCTCCTGATCCTCCCGGTCCGCGGCCCGCCAGGCGATGTGGTGGACCGTGCCCGGGCCGCCGCGCCCCCTGCCCAGAGCCTGTGCGTGCACATCAATCAGATTGCCGAGCCCGGCGGAAGCCCGGAAACGGACCATGCCTCCGTCCTCCCCGATCCGCTCGAGCCCCATGACATGCTCCAGCGCATGCATGGTCATGGCGGGAGCCGTGCTGTACAGCACGGCTCCGCCAAAGCCCATGATGGCGTTGTCGGGGGTGATTTCCCCGAACGACCACTTGCTGCGCGGCCCTTCCCCGCGGGCCACCAGTTCCAGCCGCAAGCCGTCCCGGTCCCGGAACCGGAGAAGCGTTTCGCCGAACCGCTCCGTCCGGGAGACGGGAACCGAGTACCTTTCCAGCCGGTTTTCCCAAAAAGGCAGCGCGCCCGGCGGCACGGCAAAGGTGGTGTATCCGACCTGCCCGCCGCCGATCCGCCCTTTTCTTCCCCAGTCATACGGGAAAAAGGTCATGGCGGTACCCGGGCTGCCCGTCTCGTTGCCGAAATACAGATGGTACATTTCCGGCGCGTCGAAGTTGACCGTCCGCTTGACGAGCCTCAGGCCGAGGATGCCGGCGTAGAAATCGACGTTGGCCTGCACGTCGCCGGCGTACGCGGTGATGTGATGGATGCCCGCGGTACGTTTCGCCATGATTGTCACCGCTTTCATCAAATTCCTTACGGGATTCCCAAGACGGCGTCCAGCGACCAGGCTCCCGCGCCGGTCAGGGCGACGCCGACGGCCGCGGCGATCAGCACCAGGTTGAATTCGTACCCGCCGTTCGAGTTCCAGAATCCTTTGGGGGTGTGCACCTTGGCGATCGCCACGATCATGACCAGGGCCAGCAGCACGCCGGCTGCGGGCGTGATCAGCCCCGCCGCGAAACACAGGCCGCCGGCGAATTCGATGAGTCCCGCAATCACGGCCATCGCCACGCCGGGCCTAAGCCCGATGGATTCCATCCAGCCGCCGGTTCCCTTGGGGCCGTAACCGCCAAACCAGCCGAACAGCTTTTGCGCGCCGTGCGCCGCAAACGTCAGCCCGACCACCAGCCGAATGAGGAAGAGTCCCAGGTCCAACAGCATGCACAATCCTCCCTTTTTGTTATGTACTATTAATAATATATCTAAGCTTAAAAATTTTTTCCCATCAATCATCCGTTGGTCTGAGTCAAGCTAGTGTGGGCACCTTTTTTGGATTCTGGATGCGAACTTGAAAAGAACCTTTCCCTTGTAAGCGCTTTTGGTGTTCTTCCTTATGGGATTGGCGTTTCATTTTTCTGGTATTAGTATCCTCTAAGCCCTTTCAATGCCATGCCCGTTGTGCTACTCTGCCACGGCCCCCTAAGCAACCGGATCATCCCGTTAACGTATCCTTTGGTCGGTCGTATAACGTCCCTTAGCAACTTCCGAATGCTGACGGAGCGCTGCGGCGTTGGAGTCTTGCCTCCATACGTAACCAGGACCACTCCGGCTTCCCGGCCTCTCATGATTGTCCGCAGCATCGCGCTGACACCTCGCTCGCTCCAGCTGTATCCGCCTCGCTTCGTCCGTCTGGCAAAGATCCGCATCTGCGCTTCCGCGCTCCCCATCGGCCTCATGCCGCTCGTGTCGATGCCCGCCGCCTGGAGCGTCTTCCGGTAGTCCTCCAGATGCTTCCGGTGTTGCTTCAGAAACTGCTTGTATTCCTCCCAGTCCTTCCGCTGCTTTGGCGCGATGTCCTCTGCCGACACGCTCTCCACAGCTGTCAGCAAATCGGAC
>LZRV01000129.1 GCA_002159065.1 Paenibacillaceae bacterium ZCTH02-B3
GCCGCGCAGAAATTTTCAGCACTTATGTCCGATGTGGTCAAATTGTGAACAAATCGATATTTCCACGCAGAACTCCCCAATTATGACGCCAGTTTCGGCGTCTGATACGGTTAGAAGCATCATCACCGTAATCAAAATGTTGCGCATTCCTTCTTCGACCTCCTTTGCGCCGATTTTGCACGCCCGCCGCCGGTCCGCGAGGCTGCCACAACCGGACTGTCACGCCTGCAGTCCTTCCAGCAGAACCAGAACCTCCCGGACCCAGGGGTAAAGAAAGACATGAAACATGTACAGCACCGGAATCCCCGCCAGCACGTACAAGCCGTAGGAAGCCATTTCCCGGCGGCTTTCCCGGGCGAAGCGGATTTTTTCCTTGCAGGTGTCCGCGAGCTGCCGCAGCATGCCGTATACCTCATCGTCCTCATGCAGCCTCAGGGTGCGGACGACTTCCGCGAAGCCCCGCGCTTCTTCCGTCCCGAGCCGTTTTTTGAACCGTTCGAGGGAGTTGTCGGGATCCTGGTACCACTCGTTCAGGAGAAGCTGCAGATCGCCGCGGATCAGGCGGACGTACGGCAGGCAGCGCATCAGCTTGCCGTGCAGGTGCAGGCGGGAACCGGAATAATAAAGCAATCCTCGGCATAAGGCGACAATCTCGATGCGGATGCGATCCTCGCGGTGCCTGCGCAACGCCCCGAGCACCGCCCGGTCCGCCAGCAGCGCCATCAACGCGAGGCTGGCGGCCATTCCCGGCGGCCACACCGCGCCCGGAGGCGCCCGCCCCGCGGCAAGGGCCAGCCAGGCGCCTCCGGCGATCAGCATCCCCAATGCGATGGCGGTGCGCCTCGCGGCCAGATATACTGGGGCGGACCATCGCAGGCCGCAGCCCATCAGCAGCGACCGCCGCTGCCTGAGCGCCGGACTGTCCCGCTCGGCCCGGAACAGCGCCAGCCACCACCGCGGCGCGGGCGCACGCCGCCACGGGAATCTGGCGGCCCGCCAGCGGGGCGGCCGGGAAATAGCGGCGCGGAGCAGCAGGTAGACGCCGGTCCCCGCCGCGGCGAACTGCGCCGTCCATCCGGTCAACCGCCAGAGCCAAAGCTCGTACTCTCCCACGCCGTCCGCCTCCTCACATCTTTTTCCGGGACAGATGCAACCCCATGAGCAGCGAGCCGAACAGGAACAGGAGGGCGTTCAGGAGCAGGTCCCTGCCTCCCGGGTCCCCAAAATAGTACCTGTAGCTGGCATCCGGGTTGAGGCGGAAATTGACCACGAGGAAAATCAGCAGAATAATCCCCGGCGCGAAATTCGCCAGCCGGATCTCCAGAAGCCGGTGGCGTTCCTGCTGGTCCATCAGCTGTGACTGGCGCATGTCGGCGATCAGTTCGCGCAGATTGTCCGCCACCGAAACGCCTTCCGTCAACGCCACCCGCAAAATGCCGGCAAAATAATCGGCCCACCGGTGTCCCACCGCCAGCGCGAACCGCCGCAAACTGTCCTCGTCATTGCCCCGGACGGACAGATTCCGCTCGAATTGTTCAAACACCGCCTGGATTTCCGCGGGGAGCCTCCCTTCTTCCACCGTCTGGCGCAACGCCGTACGGATTTGCCGCCCTCCCGTCACGAGGTAGCACTGGTAAAACAGCTCCACCGCCGGCAGAAAATCGAGGCGGGCCGCCATCTGCCGGCCGATCAGCCGCATGCGCAGCACCACATACGGCAAAAGCCCGAGCATGACCATCAGCAGGACGGCGGAACGCGCATTCCGGAAAAAGAAGACGCCCGCCGCGACGCCGGCCGCCGCCGTGAACGCGGACAGACCGGCGAAGGTCTCCGGCCGCATCGGCCATCCCACCACATGCAGAAGATCCGCCAAATGCCCGTACGGTCCCTGGAATCTCGCCGCGGCCCGCTCCAGCAGGACCGCCCATCCGCCGCGACGCCTCCGGCGCAGCCGCTGCCGGACGGAGAAACGCCGCCACCACACCTCCAGCGAGAAACGGAAAAACACGTACAGCAACAAAAACAACATGACCGCGACGGCCGCCGCGCCCGCCTTCAGCACCCGGTCACGCCTCCCCTCTCCCGCAGCATCCGGTACCCATCGGGATCCCGCTGCCGAATCCGCCGCGACGCCTTCTCCGAAAAGGGCGCCGGGAACCGCCACCTGTCCGACGCCTCGTCGTACAGGGCCAGATCCCGCACCGTCACCAAGCCTCCCTTGTACTCGAGTTCGCCGATCCGCACCACCTTGCGCCGGCCTCCCACCAGCCGCATCTCGATCCCGATCTGCGTCACATGTTCGACGATGCGCCGGAGCAGCCGGTCGGGGTTCATGCCCCGGCCGTCCAGCATGCACATATCCGTAATCGTGTCGGGCACGTCCTCCAGGCAGTTGGCGTGAAGGGAAGTGATGCTGCCCTCATGCCCGCGGGTGCAGGCGCGCACATACAGGTTCGCGTCCTCGTCGCGGATCTCCGTATGGCAGATCCGGCCGGGCGACTGGCGCAGAGCCAGCTTGAACGCCTGCCGGGAGCCGTGCAGGGGATCGTCTTCGTCGATTTCGAACTCCACCACGTTTTTCTCCGGAAAATCCCTTTTCAACATGAGCTCGAAACGGCTCTCGAACGTGACGATGCGCTCTTCGTCGGGGATTTCCGCCAGAAGGGCCTTGATGAGGTGGGTTTTCCCCGTGTTGGTGGCGCCGATGACCACGACGTTGAAGCGGGAACGGACGATCACCCGCAGCAGCCGGCACACGTCCTCGTCGATGGTGGCGTATTCGGGACGGCAAAGCGCCTCCAGGCTGAGGTGCCTGACGGTGTAAAAACGGATGGTCAGCGTCGGCAGCGAAGTAAACCCGAAGCCCGTCATCGTCACCCGGGACCCGTCGAGCAGGCGCACCTCCGCCCACCGCTTGCGGGGCGAAATCCTGTCGTTGTTGAACAGCACGAGATTCTGCTGGATGCGCTCCACCTGTCCGACATGATCGAAACGGTATGGCGAAACGCTCACCCGGCCGCCGCGCACCTCGAAAATCTGCGTCCCCACCACCTGAATCTCTTCCAGGTCGGCGCGGTCGCGCAAAATGAGCTCCAGCACGTTCATGCCGATCACTTCGGCAAACAGCGCTTCCGCCAGCGATCCGTACGGCAGGGAACCAAGGGGCAGATGGTTGAGCTTCCGCTTGATGATCCAGTCGGAGATGAACGCCAGAATCTCCGCGCGTTCGGCGGGAAAGCCGATGATGGCCCGGTTCAGCTTCTCCGTGTAACGCCGGCGCTCCTCTTCGTTCCAGCCCCGCGGCACCGCCAGGAGATGGCGGATTTCCTCGGTGAGGGCGCGGATGTCGGCCTGGACGCGTCCGTCGCCTTCCCCGCCGGCGTCGCTCTCTCCCCTGGCGCTAATTTGCAGGCGGGCGGCATAGGCGGAAGGCGAAAAGCGCTCCCCCGCGTCCGCGGAGGACGCCGGGCGCGTATCGTATCCGGCCGCTCGCTCCGTCATGCCCCGCCGCTCCGTTTGGCCGCCGGTCTCCTCAACCACCATGGGCGGAGGACGCGGGGCCCGTCCGCCCGCCGGTCCCCGTCCGGCCAGCCCAGCTTTCGCCTCAAAGATTCCGCCACCGCGTCAAACGCGGCCGCGCGGCGTTCATCGGCCAGCCACTCGTCCAGCCGCCCGCCGTCCAGATACGCGCCCAGTTCCGTGTCGAATTTCAGTTCCGTACCGCCGGCGCTTCCCGTTTCCCTGCAGATGTCCTTCAGGCCGAACCCTTCCGCGTCGAGGCCCGGGCGGCGCAACACCACCAGGTGAAAATCCCCGGGCCGGACGCCGAACTGGGGAGCGATCTGCACGATCCACCGGTAGACGTCTTCCCGGAAGTGGGTAAACCGCCCCGTCGTCACCAGAAAGCGGTGATCCGCCAGGCGCGCCGCGCAAATGGTGGCGGCGTTGTCCCAGTACGCTCCCGCGTCCACGACGGCGGCGTCGAAGGCTTCCCGGGCCGCCCGCAGCAAATGCTCGATCTGGCCGGGTTCATAGTACTCGGCCTGGTCCCGCGGCAGATTGCCGAACAACACGTGCAAGCCGCGCAGGCGGGACGGCGCGTGCGTACAGGCCGCGAGCCTGTCCGCGGTCAGCGTGCCCGCCCTCAGTTCCGGCCGTATCGCGTCCAGCGTCACCTTCGGTTCATCCACCCCCAGGTAAAGGTGCGTCTTGGCGCTTTTCAGGTTCAGGCACAAGAAACCCACCCGCTTGCCGGATCCGGCGGCCAGCCGCCAGGCGGCGCCCAGCGCGGCGACGGTGGTGCCGATGTTGGGCGTGGATCCGGTGAACACGATCAGCGGACCGCTCATGACGCAATCCCCTCCTTTGCCTGAAGATCCTGTTCCGGAAAGACCGGCGCGAAGGCGTCGAAGGCGATGACGAGCTTCGCGCTGCCGTCCTTGCAGGCGGCATCCAGCAGCAGCCATTGCTCTTCCGTCAGGTTCAGATTGATCGCGTCGATGGTTCCGTTGGCGTCACGGCGGGAAGCGTACATCTTCTCCTTGTCCCCCTCGGCCAGGGACAGCAGATTCGGATTCTTCGGGTTGTCCAGCTCCACGTTCGCCGCCGTCTTCACCGCCGCCACCCGCACGGGCTCGGGGAACAGCCGCCGCGAGGGTCCCTTCACGTCCGACAGATAGACGGCCACCAGATCCCCGGCCCGAATGCCGTTGGACACCGCCTTGATGTATTCGTTCGGAATCCGGAAGGTCGCTTCGCCCGGACGCGGCAACAGTCCGAACCGGTCCAGCTTCCACCGGAGCAGCGGTTCCCGGCTTCCCAGGGGCACCGTCGTCTCCCAACCGACCGCCTCGGCGGGGTCGACAATCATTTCCTCCGTGACAGCCTCGCGCGGAAGGGGCATCCGGATCAGCATCTCCGCCCTGAGCGTCGCTCCCGCCGGCACAAACTCCCGGGAAGCGATCACCTCCACCATCTCCTGAAACCGGACCTGCCTCAGCTGCAGGAGGTAAATGCCGTACACCATCAGACCCGCCAGCGCGGCCGCCGCCAGACTCAAAGCCGCTTGTCTTCTGCGGTTCACCCGCCCGCCTCCTTTCCACGGCAAAAGAAAAACGCAGACGCGGGAGCGTTTCGCTCCGGCGCCTGCGTGCTTCGCAGACGTGTCGGATTTCGGTTTTCGATTTTCCAAGGACAACTCCATATTACCAGACGAAGGAAAATTTGTAAAGGGCCCGCAGTCACTCAGCTAAAATGTTACCGAACAGGTTTCGGATCACTTGAAATTGAGCCTGAAAACACGCCGTGAAGTGTTCCGAAACCTGGCGGAAGAATACAAACGGGCAAAATCCCGAGCCGAAAAGTCGCGGCTGCTCGATCACGCCGTGAGCCTGCCGGGGTGCCAT
>LZRV01000130.1 GCA_002159065.1 Paenibacillaceae bacterium ZCTH02-B3
ACACTTCGTCCATATGATGGCGAACTCACGCCGGGGGCCATGGGAGATGTCCCGCAACCTGAACAACGCCCTTGACACCCGATATTTTCAGGCGCAAGGGCTGGTCAGCATGCTTGAATGTTACTTGGCATTTCGTTAACTCTTCGGAACCGCCTGGTGCGGACCCGCATGCCAGGTGGTGTGAGAGGACGGGGGCTAGCCGCCCCCTTCTACTCGATTCATGCAAAGCGCCCGCGTCATCAGGTACGAAATGGTCGCCTCCGCGCCGCAGTTGCGGTTCGGGCCGTCCGCCTGCAGGCCGTCGCTGCAGCTGCCGTCCCAGGGATCGGCCATGGGGACGCCGAGGTCGTTGTATCCGTCGAACCATTGCAGGCAGCGCATTTTCATCTCCCGCAGGTTTGCGCAAGCCGCGGGCAGGGAACGCAGTTCCGGCAGGGCGCCCGCCGCCGCGCGTTCCGCCAGTCTGCCGTTCCCGCCGGCGACAACGGGATCCCTTATGATGACCGTCGTACTCGCCGCCGAGCCGTAAGCGGGGCCAGTTGACCATCCATCTGCCGCATCGTGTGCCGTTCGGACACCCGCACCGGCTGCCAATCCTGTTGCGCCGCTCGCCGCGTCGGGGGATAAGCCGGTGGACTCATCGGTTGTGAGGCCGCTTGCCGCACCGTTCACCCCTCGGCTCGCCATGCCTTCCGCCAGGCCGCCTGACAAACCGCCGGCGACCCTGCCGGCCATGACGCCCGCCGTACCGTGCGTCGCGCCGTCCAGCCGGAGAAGCGCCGACTCCGCTTCGTCCAGCGCCAGGGCGAGCTTGAACAGCTCCAGCGGCTGCTGGTCCCACCGGCTGACGGCGCCCGGCCTGGCCCAGCCCGAGTTGCCCACGGGGCGGAGCCAGCCTTCCGGCGCGGTCATGCAGCGCAGCAGAAAGCGCAGGCTCTTTAGTCCCGTCTCCAGCGCCTCCGGCCGGCGGGTTACGCGGTACCCGCGCAGCAAGGCCCAGGGAAGCAGGCCGTTGCCGTATGTCATGACCGGTTCGAACCAGTCCCAGCGTTGGTCCGCCCTGCTCCTGAAAGCGCGGATCAGGTTCCTTTCCAGCCGCAGCAGATGGCGCCAAAGCCGCGCTTCCCAATCCGCGGGGAGTTCGACGGCGCCTTTGGCTCCGGCTTCGAGCAAATGGGCGCAAGCCGCCAGCGCGTAGGCTTGTCCGCGAAGCGAAGCGATGCCGTCCAGCGTGCCCAGGGCGCGCTGCAGCATGAAATACGCCGTGCCGCGTTCCTTGAGCGGCAGACGGATCCAGGCGTCGGCGCAGGCCCAGACGGCCCGTCCCTGGCAATCGTGGGACCGGGTTTCCGGCTCCCAGGTGCGGTCGTAGGCCACGTTGTTGTGCCACCAGCCGTCTTCTTCCTGATTCCACAGCAGGAAAGCCAGGTACACGCCGGCGAGTTCTCCCAGCAGCCGGACGTCGGACCCGGACAAGCCGGCCCTGTCCCGCAGGCTGAGCCACTCCGTCGCAAGCCAGAGGGCGCGGGCGTTGTCGTCGGTGGTGTAGCCCTCCCGCCGGCGGGGCACCCTTCCCAGAGCGTGCTCCAAAAGACCCGTGTCGTCGGACAGGCGCCGCAGATGGTCGAACGACAGCGGCTCCGCCGCTCCCCGCCCGACCGGTTCAACCGACATCGACCGCTTTCCTCCTTTCCGAACACGCCTCCGTCCGGATCATCCCCCCGAAAAGCTCCAGGTGCCGCTCTCCCACGATGGGCCAATGCATGTCCCGCCCGATTTCCGCCATCCGGGCGGCGCAGGCGCCGAGCCGTTCCGGCTGCGTAAGCAGCTCGATCAGTTTCCGGCTCCAGGCCGAGACGTCGCCGTAGGGCACCAGGCAGTCTTCATTGCCCTTGAGCAACTCGCGGGCGTAGAGGTAGGGGGTGCTCAGGATGGGCTTGCCCAATCCGGCGGCGTAGGCGAGGGTGCCGCTGGTGATCTGCTGCATGCCGGGATACGGCGTCACATACAGATCGGCCGCCAGCATCAGCGAGACCAGCTCCTCTTCCGGAATGTACCGGTCGATCATCCGCACGTACCCCGACAGACCAAGTTCCATCACCAGCGCCTTGAGCTCGTTCCGGTACGCTTCGCCTTCATGGCGGAACACCTCCGGATGGGTCTGCCCGGCGACGACGTACAGAAGATCCGGCACCTTCCGGACGACCCGGGTAAGGGCTCGCAGCACCAGCTCCACGCCCTTGTTCCGGGACAGAAGGCCGAACTGGAAAATCACGCGCCGGCCGTCCCATCCGTATTCCCGGCGCTTCCGCGTCCGGTCTTCCTGCGGGGGGACGGGCGCGCCGTGGGGGATGCAGGAGATCTTCCAGGCGGGGACGCGGCATTGGCCGCGCAGATAATCGATCGCCCGCCGGTTCATCACGATCAGGCGCCGGCTCAGCGCGGCGATTTCCCGCTGGATGTCCGTGTAAGGGGGAGCAGGCTGGGCGAATACGGTGTGGAACGTGGTGACGACCGGTTTTTTCAAATGGCGCAAAAGCTCCAGCACATACTCGCCGGCGTGCCCGCCGAAAATGCCGAATTCGTGCTGCAGAGACACGACATCCACGGAACTTGCGTTGATGCGCTGGGCGATGGCGCGGTAGTCCTCCCGCCGCTGCTTCGCCAGGGGGATCTGCCACGGGAGCGAATACAGCGCCGTTTCTTCTTCGTGGCACAGGCAGACGACGGGATCGGGCGGCGGCACCGCGGCCGGAAAGCCGCCCTCTCGCCGTTTTCCTTTCGCCAGCATGACGGCTTCCCGCAAATGGTGCGTATAAGTGGCGAGTCCGCATCGCTTGGGTACGAAGGTGCTGATATACGCGATGCGCGGGGGATGCGTCATCGGGGCATCTCCCCCGTCCGGTTGCAGACCGCTTCATGCAGGATGTGCGGGCCGACGCGCATGCCGAAGCCGAGGATGCAGCGGTTGAGCTGCGCGCCGGTGTGCACGCGGCAGTTATCCCAAAGAATCGAATGGGCGATCCGTACGCCCCGCCCGATGCGGCAGTCGCTGCCGATGACGGCGTAGGGGCCGATGATGCTGCGGCCGCCGATGGTGACGCGGTCGCCGATCACCACCGGCGGGATGAGCAGCGCATCCGCGGCGATGCGCACGTGTTCGCCCATGCGAATGTTTTTGTCTCCCCGTTGTTGCCAGCCGCTTTCCAGAGGGAACCGGCCGTCCAGCACGTCCCAGTGGAGCTGCCGGTAGCGTTCCTGCGTTCCCATGTCCATCCAGTACCCGTCCAGCGGGTGTCCGAATACCCCGCAGCCGAGCCGGATGAGGAGCGGAAACGTTTCCTTTTCGATGGATGCCGGGCGGCCCGCCGGGATGTGATCCAGGACGCGCCGCTCCAGAATGTAGATCCCCGCGTTGACCAGATTGGACGGCGCTTCGTCCTTGTCCGGTTTTTCCACGAAATCGAGGATTTCATCTTGCGGACCAAGGGCCACGGCGCCGTAGGAGGAGGGATCCTCCACGCGCGTCAGGCAGATGGTGGCCGCGCCCCCGTGCCGCTCGTGAAAACGGAGCGCCGCGTTCAGGTCGATCCGGTGGGCGGTGTCCGCGTTGACCACGACAAAGCGTTCGCCAAGCAGGGGTTCGGCGTTTTTGACCGCTCCGGCGGTGCCGAGCAGTTCCTTTTCTTCCGAATACTCCACCGACACGCCGTAGCGCGAGCCGTCGCCGACCCAAGCCTGAATCAGTTCCTTGCGGTGCTGCACGGCAATCACAAACCGGCTGATGCCCTGATCCCGGTAATGGCGGATCAGGTGGTCCAGCCAGGGACGTCCCATGACCAGGGCCATCGGCTTGGGCAGATGTTCGGTCAGGGGACGCAACCGGGTTCCCAATCCGCCGGCGAGAAGAAGTGCCTTCATTCCATCATCCTCCGTTTGTCTTGGAACTGCGACGCTCCATCTTTAAAAGCATATTCCCAATTCATGCGTTTCTATGTGCCGGAAAGCCGCGGACCGGCCGCCGGAAGTCCGCGCGCCGCCAGGAGAGACCGTTCCGGAGCCGCCATGGCCGTTGCCGGACTTTTCCGGTCTCTGGCGTTTGACTAAAATAGGAGCAGACCGGAAGGGAGAAATGTCATGTACGGGGTCAACGCACGGCGTTCCCGGTGGAAGGCGGCGGACCTGTGGCTCATGCTGCTGCTTACCGCCGTCGCCGGCGCAACGTCGTTCTGGGATCTGGGCAACCGCTCGGGTCCGCAGACGTTTTGGAAGCCGTCCGTTTCGGGCGAGGGGTTTGTCGTCGATTTCGGGGAAGTCCGGCGTTTCGACCGGCTGAATCTTTACGAAGGACCGGGCGCGACGGGAAAAACAAAGGTCGAGATCTCCATCGACGGATCGCATTGGCAGCCTTATCTGGAGATCGAGCACAAAACGAACCGGGTGTTCACCTGGAAACGCGAAGGCGAGGGCGCCGAGGCGCGCTTCGTCCGCTTCGTGGCGACGCAGACGGGTTACCGGTTGTATGAGGCCGCCTTTTTCGCGGAAGGGGAGGAGACGCCGCTGGCGGTGGCGGAGGTACGGCCGTTGGGGAGCGGCATGGCGGCCGCGGGAGGCGACGGCCGGCAGACGGGCGGCGTAACGGCAGCCTCCGATGGCGGCTCAAGCGCGGCCGAACGGGCAGCGCAGCCCCCCGAAAGCGACCCGCGGCGGGTGTTCGACGAACAGCATCTGGCGCCATACCGGCCCGATTACCGCAACTCCATGTACTTCGACGAGATTTACCACGGGCGGACGGCCTACGAGTTCGTGGAAAAAATGGAGCCCTACGAATGGACCCATCCCCATCTGGGCAAATGGCTCCTGTCCTTCGGCGTGCGGTGGTTCGGCATGACGCCATACGGATGGCGCTTCATGGCGGCGGTGTTCGGCACGCTGATGGTGCCCGTGGTCTACGCCGCGGCCAGGGGGATGTTCGGGCGCACGCGGTACGCGTTTCTCGCCGCGCTGCTTCTCGTGCTGGAGGGCTTCCGCCTGGTGCACTCCCGCATGGCGAACGTGGACGTGTTCGGCGTGACCTTCACCGTTGTCATGTTTTACGCCATGCACCGATACGGCCTTGCGTCCTGGCGGTACGGCGGTTTCGGGCGCAGCTTCTTCTGGCTGGCGCTGGGCGGGGTCTTTTTCGGGCTGGCCGCTTCGGTCAAATGGAACTACAT
>LZRV01000131.1 GCA_002159065.1 Paenibacillaceae bacterium ZCTH02-B3
TACGGACGCGCTACCGTGAACTGCGGGCGCTGGGGGTACCGGAACACTTCGTCCATATGATGGCAAACTCACGCCGGGGGCCATGGGAGATGTCCCGCAACCTGAACAACGCCCTTGACACCCGATATTTTCAGGCGCAAGGGCTGGTCAGCATGCTTGAATGTTACCTGGCATTTCGTTAACTCTTCGGAACCGCCTGGTGCGGACCCGCATGCCAGGTGGTGTGAGAGGACGGGGGCTAGCCGCCCCCTTCTACTCGATTGCTCAATCCTCCGGCCCGCCGCCATAATCCGTCGCGAACACGCAGCGAAACCGCTCTTCGCCGTACGGGGATGCCCCCAGGCTTTCCACCACAAAGCCGACATGCCGGAAAAACTCCACCGTGTGCTCGTCCGCTTCCGCGACCACCGCCGCCGGGCGTTCCCGCTCGATCGTCTCCAAAAGCAGCAACCTGCCAAACCCCACGCCCCTCGCCTCCGGGATCACGGCGAGATGCAGCACTTCCAGCTCGCCGCGGGGCCGCAGGCGGTAGCCGATCAGGCCGACGATCCCTTCGTCGTCCTCCAGCCCCGAGATGGACCAGTCCGGGCTTTGTTCGTAGCGTTCGATCACCTCGTCCACCCTTCCCGGATCGGGGAAAACGGACCAGGCCAAGAGCTCGCGGATCTCCTCTTCGCGAAGCCGTTTTTTCAGATCAATCAGCATGCGGCGCCTCCTGTTTTTCAGCTATACAAAGTTATTGTAAGTTGAACCGAGATAAAATGTTGTCGAATTATGTTTTCTATTCTTAATATTTTATTGCATTAAATAAAATTTGGGGACGCCTCTCGAATCAAATCCCCGTCATGGGATCAGATTCTTCCACGCCTCCACCGGGATGGCCAGACCGGCATTGGCCTCCCCGCCATCATGGGCGATCTTGGCCGTGGCGTAAACAACCGCGAAAACCCGGCCTTCCGCATTGATCACCGGGCTGCCGCTGTTGCCTTTGTAAATGGGCGCGAGGAGAGCCAGTACCGGCGACGGCCGTCCCGCTACCGGCACCGGGCCCAGGACGGTGCCTTCGTTGGCGATGCGGCTGAAAAACAGCGGATTTCCGATGACGTAAAAGGGCTGTCCCGGCGTCCACCGGTTCTCCACTTCCACTTCCAGGACCGGCAGATTCCCGTCCGCCCCGATCAGGCGCAAAAGAGCGATGTCCACCTCGGGGTCGCTTGCCTCCACCTTTGCGGCGAACGTGCCATAAGAGCCGAAATCGACGACAATCCGCAGGCTGTCCTCGATCACATGGTGGTTGGTGACAATGAAGCCATCCGGCGCGATGTTGAATCCCGTGCCTTTTCCGTCGTCGGAACGCACGACGACCACCGCCCGTTTCGCCTCGCGGATCAGCTCCATCTGCGACAGCTCCGCGCTCTTTCGCAAAAAGCGGAGCGCGTCGAGGTTGTAGATCGACGGCAGAAACGCCAGCGTGTTGCCGAACAGAGCGACCACGAGCAAAGCTATAACCGCAACCTTCAAAAGCCTGCGGCCGCCGGGACGGCTCTCTTCTTCTTCGGTCTCTTCCGGCTCTACGGGCGCGGGGAAAGGGATCACCCTGCCCGTAACCTCTTCCGGTCCGGGTTCGGATTCCCGTTCCGGTTCCGGGCGATCGGACGACACATCCCCCGAACCGGACCCGGACCGTTCCGGTCCGCCGGACGGGCCGCCGGGGTCCGGTTCGCCGGACGTGGGCTCCCGGGATTTGCCGCCCGGCGGAGACGCGCGCTCTTCCTCGCCGTTTGTCCTTTTTTCCCTGTCTTCTTCTCTCCCGGTACCGATGGGTTGTCCCCTCCGCAACCGACGCAGCCGACGCGCCGGAATTTTGTCAACAAATCGTCAATTCCATCTTACAACAAGCCCGAAACAAAGAGGAATACGCGTGCCGGCTGTCGAATGGATTGAAGGATACGGCTGAATGGAAACTCTTAAACCAGGCGCCGCTATTACCCAACATAAAAAGGAGGACGGACCGTGTCCGAAACGAAAAAAATCCTGTTGTCGGAAAGCGAGATTCCCACGCATTGGTACAACATCCTGGCCGACATGCCGAATCCGCCGAAGCCCCCGCTCCATCCGGGAACGGGTCAGCCGGTTGGACCGCAGGATCTGTCGGCGATCTTCCCGATGGCGCTTATTCAACAGGAAGTGACCACGGAACGGTGGGTGGAAATCCCCGAGGAAGTGCGCGAGCTGTACAAAATCTGGCGCCCGACGCCCCTGTTCCGGGCTACCCGGCTGGAGAAGGCGCTGGACACCCCCGCACACATCTACTACAAATACGAAGGCGTCAGCCCCGCCGGCAGCCACAAGCTGAACACCGCCATTCCGCAGGTATACTACAATAAGAAGGAAGGCATCCGCCGGATCGCCACGGAGACGGGTGCCGGCCAGTGGGGTTCCTCGGTGAGCATGGCCTGCAAGTTCTTCGGCTTGGATTGCACCGTGTACATGGTCAAGGTCAGCTACAACCAGAAGCCTTACCGCCGCATTCTGATGAACACCTTTGGCGCCGAGGTCATCGCCAGCCCTTCGAACCGAACCAATGCAGGCCGCGCCGTGCTGGAGCAAAATCCCGAATCGCTCGGTTCCCTTGGCATCGCCATCAGCGAAGCGGTGGAAGACGCGGCGACGCACGGCGACACCAACTATGCGCTGGGCAGCGTGCTCAACCACGTGTGCCTGCACCAGACGGTGATCGGCCAGGAAGCGAAGCTGCAGCTTGAAAAAGCCGGCGAATACCCCGACGTGGTGTTCGGCTGCTGCGGCGGCGGTTCCAACTTTGCGGGGCTCGCGTTCCCGTTCCTGTATGACAAGCTGACGGCGGGCAAGAAGGTTCGCCTGGTGGCGGTGGAACCGGAAGCGTGCCCGACGCTGACCAAGGGCAAATTCGCCTACGACTTCGGCGACGTGGCCAAGCTGACGCCGCTGCTGATGATGTACACCCTAGGCCATGAGTTCATGCCGCCGGGCATCCACGCCGGCGGGCTGCGCTACCACGGCGACTCCCCGCTGGTCAGTCAGCTTTACCACGACGGGCTCATCGAGGCGATCGCCTGCTCGCAGACCCGCGTGTTCGAAGCGGCGGTGCAGTTCGCGCAGACGGAGGGCATCGTCCCCGCGCCCGAATCGGCCCACGCCGTCCGGGCCGCCATCGACGAGGCGCTGGCCGCCCGCGAAGCCGGCGAGAAGCGTGTGATCCTCATCGGCCTCTCCGGCCACGGCCACTTCGACATGTCGGCCTACGAGGCCTACCTGAGCGGCTCGCTGCAGGACGTCCCGTACGCGGAAGAAGACCTGCAAAAGAGCCTGGCCAGCCTGCCCCGGGTGTGATACAGGGTCCGGATACAAAAATCCCCGGTTTCTTCGCGAAACCGGGGATTTTTCATTGCGTAGGCGAGCTGCAATGCGATGATGAGCAGAATCGTTTCCAACCCGGGTTCTCTACTCCTCTCGCTCAGGCATCACCTGTTTCAAGCAATCTTCCTACATCATATTTAAACTGTTGTCAACGAAACGGTTCGAATTCAATGTGTGGTGGACAAATTTTCAAGCAAAACCTCCACGTTCTCGATGAGATGAAATTTGTCTTTGGGTACCGGATCCATGTGCGCCAAATGATTTCTCAAATCCCTGAGATACCTCACCTGTTTTCTCAGAGGATGATCCCCTTTTGAATTGTTGCGTAGTTGATAGTAAATATGTCCGACCTCCATCTCGGTTCGATCCGTAATCAATCTTCCCTTCTCGTCGGTAAATGGAACCGTGAGATGGTCACCGAGATGATCGATCAATGCGTGCCGCAATTCCTCAATGACCGGAAACAAAACGGACAATTGTGCTTGCCAGACGCGCCGGCGAATGTCCTGTTCGCGACCCTTTGCCACCAAACAAGCCGAATGTACCAGGTTCTTGTTCTCAAATGCATTGATTGTCCCAGCCGGCCAGGATTCTTCTGTATTTTCATTCCAATTCAATTCCCGGGCAAAATCGTATAACAAATCATTTGGTTCCAGCAAGTCTTCCAATTTTTGTTGAATAAGATAATCGGCCAGATTTTGATCCCACAACGCCAAACACGCAACCAGTTCCGCCATCAGGCGTCGCTGCAGAATGGACATGCGCCTGTCTCTCACTAGGGCGGTGCAATACAGCATCATGCTAAGCCGGTCAACCGTGCCCGCCCAATCCCGGACGGAAGTTATCAGGGAAATCTTGGGCTGACAACCGGAAAGGGTACCGTCGAGCAAAATCAGAAACCGGATTCTATCCTCCGGCGGCCGGTTTCGGCTGAATTCCGAAAACTCGTAAAAAAATTCGTTCCATGCCGGCCAGCGTTCGGGCGTGAGTCCTTCCACCCAAATGATCATGTTTCGAAAATCCGGTTCCCGCGCCAGATTGGCTGCGTTGTGGACCGTATCCGGCGGCGCATCCGGCAAATAGATGTCGTAAATAAGCTTCGCCGGATGGTCCGCCTCCTGATCCAAATACTGCAACTGCAACTCTCGCCCTGAATCCGTGAACTTCTATGAATCCTCCCGGAACCTTATTCCTGAAACCGGATCTTGACCGGACTATTTCCATGTTCATTACGAACCAACTGCTTCGCCCGCTGGCAGAAGGGCGCATCATGACTTGTACCACCGGTTTTGGCCATGTCGAACAGACCTGACGAACAAAGGTCTTTCGCCAGGCCATCCCATAACGGTTTCGTCTTCTTTCTCGCATCAGGCAAACGTCCGGTAGATTCGCTCCAGCACCGGTGACCAGGGACTGTGTTTTCCGAAGCTGAAGATCAGACTCCGCGCATGTCGAACCAGTCGCACCGCCATGTAGATGATGTTTTGAATAACGGTTCGGATTCGGCGGCGCTGCACGTTGCCGCGAATCGGTGCGTCGTCTTTGCGCAGGCTTTCCTGACCGATGATGCGCAGCAGATTGTAGGCAAACACGCCTGCATGCAGTACGAGATTATTCGTTGCAAATTTTCCGGCCGGCAACCGCTCCAGATCGAGATCCGTCTTGATTTCGCTGTGAAACTGTTCGCTGGTGGCGAT
>LZRV01000132.1 GCA_002159065.1 Paenibacillaceae bacterium ZCTH02-B3
CTTCCGCCAGGTTTCGGAACACTTCACGGCGTGTTTTCAGGCTCAATTTCAAGACACATCCCTTCGGTAACATTTCGATTTGAGTGATCCGAAACCTGTTCGGTAACATTTTAGCTGAGTGACTGCGGTTCCTTGACTGCTCCATGCGCAGGCGGTATGATTATAAAATAGCGAAAGGCGAAGAAGGGGAAGCGCTGCAGCCAAGCCTTCAGAGAGCGGCGCCGCCGTCATGGCGCTGGGAGGTGCCGCAGGATGCGGCTGCCGCGTGTCGCCCCGGAGCTTCCCGTTCGAACGGACAGTAGGACGGGACGGTGGCGTCCGTTATCCGCAACGAGTGCCGTCCGGCTTGTGCTTGACTTGGGAGGCCGGCGGAACAAAGGTGGTACCACGGAAGAGAGCCTTCCGTCCTTTGCGGGCGGAAGGTTTTTGCTTGTATCCTGTCCACATTGGCCATGGAGGTTGGAAGCGCATGTCGGAAACCGCAAGCCGCCGCGGCGTGGAACTGCCGACCGCCTACGACCCGGCGCAGACCGAGCGGAAATGGTATGAGAAATGGCTCAAGGGAGGCTATTTCACGGCAGGAAAGCGCCCGGACGCGCCCCGGTACACCATCGTCATCCCGCCGCCCAACGTGACCGGCAACCTGCATATCGGACACGCTCTGGATTTCACCCTCCAGGACATCCTGATCCGTTTCAAGCGGATGCAAGGCTATGATGCCCTCTGGCTGCCGGGCACCGATCACGCGGGCATCGCCACCCAGACGAAGGTCGAACAGCATCTCAGGGAAGAGGAAGGCAAGACCCGCCACGACCTCGGCCGGGAAGAGTTTCTCAAGCGGGTGTGGGCGTGGAAAGAGCATTACGCGAACACCATCCGCGAGCAATGGGCGAAGATGGGCTTCAGCCTGGACTACACGCGGGAACGCTTCACGCTGGACGAGGGGCTGTCCCGCGCGGTGCTCGAGGTGTTCGTCCGCCTGTACGAAAAGGGCCTGATCTACCGCGGCAAGCGGATCATCAACTGGGACCCGGAAACCCGCACCGCCCTTTCCGACATCGAGGTGGAGTACAAGGAAGTGCAGGGCCGTCTGTACCACCTGCGCTATCCGCTGACGGACGGGTCCGGCTACATCGAGGTGGCCACCACCCGGCCGGAGACGATGCTCGGCGACACGGCGGTGGCCGTGCATCCGGAAGACGAGCGGTACAGGCACCTGGTCGGCAAGACGGTGCGCCTGCCCATCCTCGGGCGGGAGATCCCGATCATCGCCGACGAATATGTCGATATGGAATTCGGCAGCGGCGCGGTGAAGATCACGCCCGCCCATGACCCGAACGACTTCGAGGTGGGTCTGCGCCACGATCTGCCGCAAATCCTCGTGATGGACGAAGCCGGCCGGATGAACGAAAACGCCGGACCCTATCAGGGCCTCGACCGCTTCGAGTGCCGCAAAAAGATCGTGGAGGATCTCACGGCGCAGGGCTTCTGCGTCAAAATCGAGGAACACGTCCACCAGGTGGGCCACAGCCAGCGGTCGGGCGCGGTGGTGGAGCCCTATCTGTCCACGCAGTGGTTCGTGGCCATGAAGCCCCTTGCCGAGCGGGCCATCGCCGCCCAGAAATCCGGCAAGGCCGTGCGCTTCGTGCCCGAACGGTTCGAGAAAATCTATCTGCACTGGATCGAGAATGTCAAGGACTGGTGCATCTCCCGCCAGCTGTGGTGGGGCCACCGGATTCCCGCCTGGTATTGCGAAGCGTGCGAGGAAATCCACGTGGGCCACGAGGCGCCCGCGGCGTGCCGCAAGTGCGGCCACACCGCCCTGAGGCAGGACGAGGACGTGCTGGACACGTGGTTCAGCTCGGCCCTGTGGCCGTTCTCCACGCTGGGCTGGCCGGACGACACGGAAGACATGCGCCGGTACTATCCCACCGACGTGCTGGTGACCGGCTATGACATCATCTACTTCTGGGTCGCCCGGATGATTTTCACCGCGCTGGAGTTCACGGACTCGATCCCGTTCCGCGAGGTGCTCATCCACGGCCTCGTCCGCGACGCCCAGGGGCGCAAGATGAGCAAATCCCTCGGCAACGGCGTGGACCCGCTGGAGGTCATCGAGAAGTACGGCGCCGACGCCATGCGCTTCATGATCTCCACCGGCAGCACGCCGGGCCAGGATGTGCGTTTCCGCTGGGAGAAGGTGGAGCAGGCGCGCAATTTCGCCAACAAGATCTGGAACGCTTCGCGCTTCGTGCTCATGAACCTGGACGGCTACGAACCCGGCGATCCCGACCTGGACGGCCCGCTGACCGCGGCGGACCGCTGGATCCTGCACCGGTTCAACGAAACCGCCCGCGAAGTCACCCGTTTGCTCGACCAGTACGAGAACGGGGAAACGGGCCGGGTGCTGTACGATTTCATCTGGGACGACCTGTGCGACTGGTACATCGAGTTTTCCAAGCTCAGCCTGTACGGGGACGATCCGGAGCGCCGGAAGACGACCCAGCGGGTGCTCGTCTGGGTGCTGGACCGGACGCTGCGGCTCCTCCATCCGTTCATGCCGTTCATCACGGAGGAAATCTGGCAGCATCTGCCGCGCGCGGCGGAGGCCGGCGAAACGATCATGCTGGCCGAGTGGCCGCGGCCGGACGACCGGCTGAACGCCCCCGAAGCCGTGCGGGAGATGGAACTGCTCAAGCAGACGATCCGCGCCGTGCGGAACGTCCGCGCCGAATCCGGCGTGGCGCCCGGCAAGAAGGTGGAGCTGCTGGTCAAGCCGGCGGGCGAGGCGGAGCTGGAACTTTTCAAACGCAACGAGGCGTATCTGGTCCGCTTCGCGGGCACGTCGTCGCTCGTCATCGACCCGAACCTCGCGCCGCCGGCCAAGGCGGTCACCGCGGTGGTGACCGGGGCGGAGCTGTTCCTGCCCCTGGCGGGCCTCATCGACATCGAGCAGGAAATCGCCCGCCTGGAGAAAGAGCTGGCCCATCTGAACGCGGAAGTGGAGCGCGTGGAGAAGAAGCTGGCCAACGAAGGCTTCGTGTCCAAGGCGCCGCTGCACATCGTCGAGGAAGAGCGGGCGAAGGAGAGAGACTACCGTGAAAAGAGAGACAAAGTGCTGGCCCGGATCGCGGAACTGCGCGGGTGAAGGATACGGGGTGGAGCGTTCATGAGAAAGGCTGGGCGGACGAAGACCGCTTCCTGGCACGCCGAATCCGAAGGGTCCGCCTTTCGCGGCGCCGAAGAAGCGGTCACATGGATCACCGGGCTGATGCCGACGAACGGCATCCGGCCCGGCCTGGACCGGATCCGGATCATGATGGACAGGCTGGGGGACCCGCACCTTAAGCTCCGGTTCATCCACGTGGCGGGGACGAACGGGAAGGGGTCGGTGTGCGCGTATCTGGACGCGGTGCTGCGCCGTTGCGGTTACGATGTGGGCCTGTTCACCTCGCCGTACCTGAGCTCCTACAACGACCGGTTCCGGTACAACGGGCAAAACATGCCGGACGACGCCCTGGTCCGGCTCGCCAACCGGCTGAAGCCGGTGGCGGACGAACTGGCCCGGACGGAGTGGGGACCGCCCACCATGTTCGAAGTGACCACCGCGCTGGCGCTGCTTTATTTTGCCACCGAGACGTTCCCCGACTATGTGGTGTGGGAGACCGGCCTGGGCGGCCGCCTCGACGTGACGAACATCGTGTTTCCGGTGGTCAGCGTCATCACCAATGTCGGCCATGACCACATGGACCTCCTGGGCCCGACCCTGGCCGACGTGGCCATGGAGAAGGCCGGCATCATCAAGCCCGGCGTACCCGTGGTGTCCGCCGCCCGGCAGCCGGAAGCCGTGGAGGTGCTCCGGCGGACCGCCGCGGAGCGCAAAGCGACCCTTTATCTTCTCGGCGACCAGTTCGATTACGAGGTTTTATCCCTGAGTCCGGGCGAGACGAGGTTCACGTTCCGCGGGCCGTACCGGACGCTGGAAGATCTGAAGGTCCCCCTGAGCGGCGCCCACCAGGCGGAAAACGCCGCCACGGCGGTCATGACGCTGGAACTCCTCAGGCAGTTCAACGCCTTCGTCGTCGAAGACGAAGACCTGCGGGCGGGGCTGGAAGAGACCTCCTGGCCCGGCAGGCTGGAAATGGTGTCGCAGAATCCTCCCATCCTGCTCGACGGGGCGCACAATCCGGAGAGCATGCAGGCGCTGGCCGCCGCCCTGAGGGATCTTTATCCATACGACAGGGTCAACATGCTCCTCGGCATGATGCCCAACAAGAATCACGGGGATTCGCTTAGGCATATACTACCAATAGTGGATACGCTCGTTGTGACGGAGCCCTTTTTTTTCAAAAAAATGGGCGCGCACGCCCTGGCCGATCTCATCGGCGGCCTCAGGGAACGGATCGGAGGTCCGCGGCAAATCGTGACGGAACCGGACTGGCGGCGCGCCCTGGATACGGCCATCCGGCTCGCCGGCGACGCGCCCGGGCGCACCCTCACGGTGGTCACCGGCTCGCTGTACCTGGTCGCCGATGTCCGTTCCTGGCTGCTCCATCGCAAAACCACGGATAAAGGCTGGTGACACGCTTTTGCGTTCGGCTCAGCGCGTTCATTTCATCGGAATCGGGGGATACGGGATGAGCGCCATCGCCAGGGTGCTCCTGGAGATGGGGTATACGGTCACCGGTTCCGACATCGCCCGGCAGGAATCCACCGACAAGCTGGCGGTGCAGGGCGCGAGGATCTTCATCGGCCACCGGGCGGAGCATGTGCGCGGCGCCGACCTTGTCGTCTATTCCACCGCGCTGCCGTCGGACAACGAAGAGCGCCTGGCGGCCGAACGGTGGAACATTCCCGTGATGCATCGTTCCCAGATGCTCGCCCGTCTGCTGAACGACCGTTCCGGCGTCGCCGTGGCGGGCACCCACGGGAAGACGACGACCTCCTCCATGATCGCGCTGGTCATGGAGACCTGCGGGCTGGACCCGACCTACATCATCGGCGGGGAAATCCTGAAC
>LZRV01000133.1 GCA_002159065.1 Paenibacillaceae bacterium ZCTH02-B3
AAACTCTTGACCAGTGGATACGCCGGCGGCTGAGGATGTGCCTATGGAAGCAGTGGAAACGGATACGGACGCGCTACCGTGAACTGCGGGCGCTGGGGGTACCGGAACACTTCGTCCATATGATGGCGAACTCACGCCGGGGGCCATGGGAGATGTCCCGCAACCTGAACAACGCCCTTGACACCCGATATTTTCAGGCGCAAGGGCTGGTCAGCATGCTTGAATGTTACTTGGCATTTCGTTAACTCTTCGGAACCGCCTGGTGCGGACCCGCATGCCAGGTGGTGTGAGAGGACGGGGGCTAGCCGCCCCCTTCTACTCGATTGTTCGAGGGCGTTGCGGAGGCCGCGAGCGCTATGCACGGGAGCGGGGTTTTGCGGGTTTTGACCGGCGGCGGCGGACGGTGTTACACTTGTGCTGGATTTTCCTGAAGTATTTTGGAGGTTCGTGGGGACATGCCGAAGTACAAACTGTTTGCGGAGCGAAAGGGCAAACTGGACCAGGCCCGGAATACCCGGTTTGTGAAGCTGGCCCGCGAGATTTACATGCACGCCCGCCGGGGCGGACCGAATCCCGAAGCCAATCCCGCCCTGAAGGCGGCGATCGCCAACGCGCGGGCGATCCACATGCCGAACGAAAACATCGAGCGGGCGATCCGAAAAGCAACCGGTGCGGACAAGGACGGCGTCGATTACGAAGAAATCATTTATGAAGGCTACGGTCCGGGCGGCGCGGCGATCATGGTGAGGTGCCTGACGGACAACCGCAACCGGACCGCCGCGGACATCCGCGCCATTTTCAACAAAAGGGGCGGCAACCTCGGGGAAAGCGGATGCGTGTCCTACCTGTTCGACCGCAAAGGCCTGCTGGTCATCCCCCGCGAGAACGGACAGCCGGACGAAGAAACGGTGCTGATGCAGGCGCTGGAAGCGGGCGCGGAAGACGTGATCGTGAACGACGACAGCTTCGAGGTGCTCACGGAGCCGTCCGATTTCGACAAGGTGAAGGCGGCGCTGGAGGAAGCCGGCCACCGGTTTGCCACCGCGGAGGTCCGCTGGCTTCCGAAAACGACCGTGAAGGTGGAAGGGGAAAACGCGGAAAAACTGGCGCAGATGCTGGACGCGTTCGACGACAACGACGACGTGCAGGATGTGTACCATAATTTCGAACTCCCGGAGTAAAACCGGCGTTTTTTCCAATAAGCATCCTGTGAACATCCCGGCCGGCACGCCGGAGGGGATTGGCGGAAAACCGGTGCCGTCCGCTCAACCGGTCATGTCTTCAACGCGGAAACGGGACGGGAGGAAATCGTATGGGGAGAAGGAAGAAATGGGCGATCGGGCTTGCCGTTCTGGTGCTGGCGGGCGCCGGCATTGCCTGGTGGTGGAGCCGTGCCCCGGACCGGGCGGCGCGGGAGGCGCCAAACCTGACCAGCGTCCGGGTCGCGCGCGGGGACATTGAAGTCCGGCTGTCCGGGGCCGGAAGCGTGGCCGTAAGCACCCGGGAATCCGTCCGACCTTCCGCCGCCGGGACCGTGAAATCCGTCGAGGTAAAAACGGGCGACCGGGTGGAACGGGGCCAGGTGCTGGCCACCTTCGAGGGAAGCGCCAATCACTCGGAGATCGCCCGGCTTGAGCTGCGCCTGGAACAGCTGCGGCTGCAGCTGCGGCAGGCGGAACTGGCATTCAAGGAACTGCAGGTTGCCGGCGCGGAGGCTTCGCAGATCGAACGGGCGAGGATGGATCTCCGTTCGATCCAGCTGAACATCGAAGAAGCGGAGCTTGACCTTGAGGATGCGAGGGAACGGGCGGCGGGCCCGGATCCGCTGACGGCGCCGATCTCCGGCACCGTGACGGCGGTGAACGTGAAGCCGGGGGACGCGGTGACTCCGCAGACGGAAGCGATGGTGATCACCGACTACGAAGCCCTCGAGCTCCAAATCACGGTGGACGAGCTGGACGTTCCCAAGCTCAGGGAAGGACAGGAAGCGGTCGTCCTTCTGGACGCCCTGCCCGGCAGGACGATCCGGGGTACGGTGGAAGAGATTTCCATGGAAGGGACGCATTCCGGTGGCGTGGCGACCTTCCTGGTGGCGATCCGCCTGGAATCCGCGGAACAGGTGCGGCCGGGCATGTCGGGCACGGCGGAGATCGTGACGGCGGCAAAGAAAGACGCGCTGCTTCTGCCTATTGAGGCGGTACAGATGTCGGGCGGCCGCTACTATGTGCTTCGGCCCGCGTCGGAGGCGGGAGGCGGCGATCCGTCCAATGGCACGGGAGGGACGGGAACGGTTCCTGACCGGAGCCGGGACGGAAGAAGCGGTCCTCCTCCGGCTGGCGAATCGCCCATGAACGACGCTCCGGCCCCGGATGCGGCTCCGTCAGCCGGCGGTCCTGCGGCGGGTGCGGTTCGCTTCCCCACGGCGCTGGGGAATGTGAACGCCATGCTTGTCCCCGTCGAGATCGGTTTGTACGATGAATCGCGCATCGAGATCGTCTCCGGCCTGTCGGAAGGCGACGAGGTGCTCATTCCGAGGTTTTCCAACGATGCGGGCTTCTCCGGGCTTAGGCGGGTCGTGATGGGCAACCCGGGCGGCCCGGGCTACGGATTCGCCAACGCAAGGGAGACCGGGCAAAGGCCGGGCAGCGTACCGGGTCCGGGCGGCGGAGGCGCCTTCCCGGGCGGCGCGGGAACCCGCGGCGGGGGGTGACGGCATGATGTCCAAGGCGGCAGCCGTAGGCGCCGAAACGAACGATTCGCGACCGCCGCTCATCCTCATGGAAGACATCCGGAAAACCTACCGGATGGGCTCCGAAACGATCCACGCCCTGAACGGCATCGATCTGCGCGTCAACCACGGGGATTTTGTGGCCATCGTCGGCCCTTCCGGCTCCGGCAAGTCGACGCTGATGAATGTGATGGGTTGCCTGGATACGCCGACGTCGGGGAAATATCTGCTTGACGGCGCCGACGTCACGCGCCTTTCCGACAATCGCCTGGCCGAAATCCGCAACCGGAAGATCGGGTTCATTTTTCAAAATTTTCAGCTGCTGCCGCGCCTGACCGCGCTGCAAAACGTGGAGCTGCCCCTGATTTACCGGGGCGTGCCGGCCCGTGAACGACGGGAGAAGGCCGTCGAAACGCTGCGCAGGGTGGGGCTCGGCGAACGCCTGCACCATCTGCCGGGACAGCTTTCGGGAGGCCAGCAGCAGCGGGTGGCCATCGCCCGGGCGCTGGTCGGCGATCCTCCGCTGCTCCTCGCGGATGAGCCGACGGGAGCGCTGGACACCAAGACCAGCCGCGACCTGCTGGACCTGTTGCAACGGCTCAACGAAGAAGGCCGCACCATCGTCCTGATCACCCACGATCCCGAGGTGGCGGCGCGGGCGAAGCGCATCGTGCGCATCACCGACGGCACGATGGCGGAAGAGCGGGGGATGGCTTCATGAAACTGGCGCAAGGCGTTCTGATGGCGTGGAGCAGCGTACGCGCCCATCCGCTTCGCACCTTGTTGACGGTACTCGGCGTGCTCATCGGCGTCGCTTCGGTAACGGTGTTGGTGGCCATCGGCCAGGGATCCACCCGGCAAATCGAACGGCAGCTCGAGAGCCTGGGCACCAATCTGGTGGCGGTGAATATCATCGGCCGGGGCACCAGGGACAGCCTGAGCCCGGAGCAGATCGATCGCCTGATGGATATGGAAGCCATCGCCGCCTATGCGCCTGTCATCTCCGGCAGCGTCACCGTCAAGGCGGGAAGCCGTTCCGCCACGGTGCCGCTGGAGGCGACGACGGCCGACTACGCCTGGATTCGCAACCACGAGGCGGAGCAGGGACGGTTCCTGCTCGACATCGACAACGCGCTGGCCCAGAAGGTGGCCGTGATCGGACCGGAAGTCGCCGAGGAACTCGGCCTTGCGGACCCCGTGGGAGCCACCGTCACGATCCAGGGCATCCCGTTCCGCGTCGTCGGCGTGCTGGAGGCGAAGGGCGCCACCATCGGCGGCAGCAACGACAACCGGGTTTTCGTGCCGCTGCAGACGGCCCGCATCGTCCTGCGCACCAATGCCATCCGCACCGTGTACGCGCGGGTGTCCGAACCGGAGCTCGTCGAAGGGGTCGTCAATCTGCTGCGGCTCAGGCTGGCCAGCCAGTTCGGCGGTCCCGACGGCTTCAACGTGTTCAACCAGCAGGAAATCATGCAGACGTTCGGCAGCATCACCGGCACGCTGACCGCCATGCTGGCCGGTATCGCCGGGATTTCCCTGGTGGTCGGCGGCATCGGGATCATGAACATCATGCTCGTGTCGGTGACGGAGCGGACGCGGGAAATCGGCATCCGCAAATCGTTGGGGGCCAAGCGGCGCGACATTTTGTTCCAATTTCTCGTGGAGGCGTCCATGATCGGCGGCATCGGCGGCCTGTGCGGCATCGCGGCCGGCCTGGGCGGGGCCTGGATCTTTTCCCGCGCCATGAATATTCCGGCCATCCCGTCGCCGGGCGTGATCCTCCTGGCTTTCGCCTTCTCTCTCGGCGTCGGGCTCGTGTTCGGCATCATGCCCGCCCGCCGCGCCGCCAGGCTGGATCCGGTGGAGGCGCTCCGGCAGCCATAGTCTCGGCAACCCTGGTCATGGCGCTCCGGCATTCCGGGCGGCGCACGGGAAACCCCGACGCCGCATGGCCGCGGCACCCCCGGACAGCGTGTCAACTCATTTAAAAATGTTACCGAAGGAAAAAGGATCACTCACGTAGTTTTGTTACCCAATGAGGCCGTCAGGTAGCCATCACGGGTTTCGGTGTGACATTGGCGGATGTTTCGGGATGGGAAAGCAGCACCTCCAATTGACGATGCAGAGCCAACGGATCCTGGGAAGCCTGA
>LZRV01000134.1 GCA_002159065.1 Paenibacillaceae bacterium ZCTH02-B3
GCTTTTCCCCGGCCATCGGCAACCTGCACCTGTGGACGCTCGCCTGGACGAACGGCGGCGACTTCTGGGATGACGAAGGGAACCCGACGTTCAACCGGCCGGAAAACGTGGAAGCGCTGCAATGGGAGAAGAAGATTCAAGACAAGTACGGCGTGAAGGCCATGTCCGCCTTCAACTCGCAGGCCAGCGCCCTCGGCTTTAGCCCGTTTATCGCCGGCAAGGCGGCCATGGTGGTGGACGTGAACAACCTGTATCGGGAAATTCAGCAACGCGCGCCGGATCTGGAGTTTGGCGTCGCTCCGATCCCCTGCAAGAAGGAGCCCGCAAGCTGGTCCGCCGGCTTCGATCTGGAACTGGTGAACAACGGCGATCAAAAGCGCGCGGATGCGGCGTGGGAACTGATGAAATACCTGACCGGCGCGGAAGCGCAGGTCAAGATTCATGAAGCGTCCGGTTCGCTCGTGTCGAACATGAAAGCGGCGAAGGATCCGAAATTCATGGCCGATCCGAACTGGCAGATGATCGTCGAACAAATGGAAGTTTCCCGCTTCATCGAGTACATCGAGGCCATGCCGTCCTGGCACGGCGAACTCGACCAGATCGAACAGGCGGTGCTGAACTCGGGCAAGGATCCGAAGGAGTTCCTCGACGGGGCGCAGAAAAACGCCGAAAACGCTCTTGCGAACTATGCCAAGACGCAACAGTAACCTTCATTGGTTCTCTCCGTCCGCCCGCGGGCGGGCGGAGAGAACGTCCGGAAAGGGGGCGGTTCGACGTGCACGGCAAACGGCCGATGAAACTGAGCACGCGGGAAGCGATAAACGGCTATCTGTTTTTCGCGCCCGGGCTGATCGGTTTTCTGTTATTCATGGCGTTTCCGATTCTGTTTTCGCTGTATCTGAGCTTTACGTCCTACAACATCTACAGTCCGCCCAAGTGGATCGGTTTTCTTAATTACAAGATCATGTTCACCCAGGATCCGCTGTTCTGGAAAAGCCTGGGCAACACGCTGTACTACGTGGCGCTCAGCGTTCCCCTGAACACGGTGCTGGGCGTGCTGATTGCCCTCCTGATGAACCAGAAAGTGTTCGGCATCCGGGTGTTCCGGACGATTTTCTTTCTGCCGAGCGTCGTCTCCGGCGCGGCCGTCGCCCTGCTCTGGCAGTGGATTCTCGACGGCAATTTCGGGCTTTTGAACACGTTTTTGGCCAACCTGGGCATCAGCGGTCCGGGCTGGCTGACCGACGAGCGTTGGGCCAAATTTTCCATGGTTTTGATGAATTTGTGGGCCGTGGGCGGCAGCATGATCATCTACCTGGCCGGCCTGCAGGGCGTGCCGCGCAGCCTGTATGAGGCCGCGAAAATGGACGGCGCGGGGCCTCTGCGGCAGTTCTGGAACATTACCATTCCGATGCTGACGCCGACGATTTTCTTCAACGTCATCATGGGCATTCTCGGCGGGTTCCAGGTCTTTTTGCAGGCGTACATCATGACGGGCGGCGGCCCGAACAACTCGACGCTGTTTTTTGCGCTGTACCTGTACAACAAGGCGTTCAAGGATCTGCAGATGGGCTACGCGTCCGCGCTGGCCTGGGTGCTGCTCATCATTTCGATGGTGTTGACGCTGATCATTTTGAAGTCAAGCAACCGCTGGGTGTATTACGAAGGCTCGGACCCCCGCTAAAGGTGCGGCCCGCACAAGGATAGGGGGGATCGCGTTGGCGAGAGTGAAACGGACGAGGATCCGGAAGGCCGGTCTTGCGTTGGCGGCCGCCGCGGCGGTGGCTGCCGTCCTGCTGGCGAGGGCGGCGGGCGATGGAAACGACGACCGCCGGGCACCGGATACCGCGTACGGGGAGTGGCTGCCCGTCGCGTCCGTGACGGCTGCGGCGATGGACGGATGTGATGCCGTCAACGCCGTGAACCAGTCCGGCATGTCGGGAACGGCCGCCAAATCCCATACCCACGGCAACCGACCGGGGACGATGTGGTGCGTGGCGCCGCAAGAAGGGGAGGCGGCGGTCATCACGTTCGACCTCGGCCGGGTGGTTCCACTCGGGGAAATGTGGGTTTGGAACTATAACGAAGCGGATACAGGCACCCCGGAGTCGGTCAAGATTCACCGGGGTTTGAAAAACATCCGCATCTATACATCGGCGGATGGCGATACATGGGACGAATTCAGGGGAGAGGGCTATCCCTATCAACTCGCCAGGGCTGACGGCTCCGACCGCCTGGCGGCGACCAATCTGAACGACGGCAAGCGCAGCCCCGTCCGGTTCGGGGGGATCCCGGCGCGCTATGTGAAGCTGGTGGCCGACGAGGCGGCGGGCCGGGGCAACTGGTCGGACGACGGCCATCCGGAGCGCGCGTTCGGGTTGAGCGAGGTGCGGTTTTACCGCTACGCCCGCAAGGTGGTGCACGGGGGCGCCATCGATCCCGTCGGGGCCTTCGACGCTGCCGGCGGGGAAGCGTCGCATCCCGAACACACCGTCAACCATTACGGCATGTCGGGGCTGGACGGGCGGCATGACACGCATGGCAATGACCCCCGCACGATGTGGCTGCTGCGCGGGGAGCCCGGCCTCGAACCGGCGCTGACCGTCGACCTGGGTGGCACGTACCCGCTCGGGGAAATGTGGATCTGGAATTACAACGGCACGGATGAACACGGCCGCCCGCAAACGGATCGGGGCGTGCGGGACGTCCGCATTTATCATTCGCTCGACGGCGAGAACTGGACCGAACTCACGGGCGAAGGCTATCCGTACCGGTTGGCGCAAGCGGACGGAAGCGGAAACCTGGCGGCCACCAATCTGGACGGCGGGCGGGGGCCGGTCGACTTCGGCGGGGTCATGGCGCGTTACGTCAAATTGGTGCCGGCCGGCGGAGCCGGCGAAGGCAACTGGGGTGCGGAAGCGGACGGGCGGCCGCTGTACGGGCTGAGCGAGCTGCGGTTTTTCAGCGCGGCGGGCATCGCGGTGGAGCCGGCGCCTGAATGGACGGCCCTGTTCAGCCGGTACGAGGGCTGGACGGGGGCGGACGGCATTTACTCCATTCCGCTCAACGGGGATGACCGGCCCGGCGCCGCCGAGCGGACGCCAACGCTGTTCCTGTTCAGCGATACGTATGCAGGCCGCGTCGATCCCGTGAGCCGGATTCGCGAAGGCAGGGGCCTGGTGAACAACTCCGTGGCGTTGCTGCAAGGCGGCGAGCCGGATCCGGCGGCGATCCGCTTCAAGTGGGCGCCGAAGACGGCCGATCTGTCGCTCTTTACGCCGCATACGCCGGCGGCCGTCGCGCTTCCGGAAAGCTGGTACTGGCTGCAGGACGGTCTGTCGCGCGACGGCAAGCTGTATTTGTTCCCGCTGCTGATGACGCGGGATCCGGCGCAGCCTCCCGGTTTCCAATTCGCAATCCGGGGCGTGTCGCTCATCACCGTGCCGCTGTCGGAAGACGGCCCCGACTTCGCGCGGCAGACGCAGACGGACACGCCGCTCTACCGGAAGCTGCCGGACGGCGGCGAGCTCGTGTTCGGCGCGGGGATCCTGGATCTGACCGAACAGGCGGGCGCGCCGAATCCCGACGGGTACATCTACGTCTACGGCTACCGGAATGAGCCGTCGGGCCTGAAACGGCTGCTCGTCGCGCGCACGCTTCCCGATCAGCTGGAAACGTTCGCGGCGTGGCGTTTCTGGGACGGCGAAGGATGGTCGGAGCGGATCGAGGACGCGGCGCCCCTGGTCGACGGCGTATCCGCCGAACTGAGCGTGACGGCGGTGGCGGAGGGTCCCTGGAAAGGGAAATATGCGGCCGTCTTCGAGCTCAATACGCTCAGCGGATACATCGCATACGCCGTTGCCGATTCGCCGGCCGGTCCGTTCAGCGAACCGGCGCCGATCCATTACACGCCGGAAATCAAGGACGGGCAGGGGATCCTCACGTACAACGCCAAGGCCCACCCCCACCTGTCGAAGGCCGGCGAGTTGCTCATTACGTACAACGTCAATACGACGGATGCGATGGCGGACGCGATCAACGGGGACATCTACCGGCCCCGCTGGCTGCGGATCCGGGAAATCGCGCCGGCATCCTGACGGCCGGGGCGGCGGCGTCTGCCCCGGCGACACGTCCACAAGGAGGATTCCGCAATGAAGGGAGAAGAAGACCGGGTGCCGTGCAGGAAAGGCGATCCCATTCCCGTCCGCCGGGTTTGGCGCGACGGTCCGGCGCCCGACGCGAGCGGCGCCGGCATGGGGGAATGGACGGTTTTTGATTTCGCGGCCACCTACCCGGTGGGGGAAATCCGGCTGGCGCCGGAATGGTTCGCGGCAGGGAAAGATCGGATCGCAATCGAATGTTCCTTAAATGGAAAGCAGTGGCATCCGGCGTGCGAGGCGTCGCGTCCCGCGAATGGCGAATCCGCGGCGCAAGCAGGCGACGTTCATGCCCGTTACGTCCGCATCGCCGCGACGTCGGACGCCTCCGCACCGCCCGCGGCGCATTTCGCGGCCGGAACCGGACTGGCGGCCGAACCGGCCGAGGACTGGACCCGATTGTTCCACCGGAAGAAGGGTTGGACCGGCGGTGACGGGATCTATTCCATCGCCCTGAACGGCGCGGATACGCACGGTCGGGCCGCGGAGACGAAGACGCTGTTCGTGTTCGGCGACACGTTCATCGGCGATGTGGACGAAGCGACGGACGCGCGTCTCGAACCGGTGGTCATGATCAACAATTCGCTGGCGATTCTGGAAGGCGACCGGCCGGATCCCGCGGCGATCACCTTCCGGTGGAACCGGGAGGGCGACACGCCGGCCAGCGCGATCGTGCCGACGACGCCGAACGCGTTGAAGGAAAA
>LZRV01000135.1 GCA_002159065.1 Paenibacillaceae bacterium ZCTH02-B3
GCGTGACTTCGTCGTCGGTCCATTCCACGTGCACGTACCGCGCGCCGGCCGCATACGCTTTGCGGACCGCCTGGCGCACGAAGGGGGCCGCATCCAGGGAGGCGGTGATCACCAGCGTCTGGCCGGGCTGGACGTTGACGCCGACTTCCACGGCCAGCGCGGCGTATTTTTCCAGTTTGACCGCAAAATCCGTCATCGGGTTTCCTCCAGCGGATGAAAATTCGCAAAATCGGAAAATCGGAAGCAGTCCTATTTTATCATGATCTTCCGGGAAAGCGAAAACAGCGCGGGCAGCCGCCCCTTCCCGGCCTTGCCGGCCGCCCGGCGGTTGCGTTCAGGCACCCGGGGAAGCTATTATGTAGTTAATATAAATTTTAAAGGCCGCGCCGCCGCGCGGCCGAAGTTCCGACTGGAGGGAAACCCATGTACGACATCGCCATTGTCGGCGCGGGCCCGGCCGGGGCCAGCGCTGCGCTGTTCGCCGCCAAGGCGGGCAAAAAGACGCTGGTCATCGACAACGACAAGGGGTTGACCAAGCGGGCGTGGGTGGAAAACCATTACGGCGTGATGGAAATCGCGGGCCCGGACATGGTGGAGCTGGGCAAGCAACAGGCCCGGAAGTTCGGCGCCGAAGTGGTGGACGACGAGGTCACGGACGTGGTCCGGGAAGGCGACAAGTTCGTGATCAAGACGGCGCAAGGCGGTTCTTACGAGGCGAAGAGGGTCATCCTGGCGACGGGCATTTCCGTGGAACTGGCGGAAAAGATCGGCGTCCGGACGAAGCCCGGCACGGAACCGCGCATCAAGACCGTTCTGGACGTGGACGCCGAGGGGCGGACGAACATCGACGGCATCTGGGCGGCGGGCACCTGCGCCGGCGTGAGCGTCCATACGATTATCACGGCCGGCGACGGAGCCAAGGTGGCCATCAATATCATCAGCGAGCTGAACGGCGAGCGCTACGTGGACCACGACTTGTATCAGCCCAAGAGCTGACGGCCGCGAAAAAGCCGGCTGCCGCGTATTCCGCGGCAGCCGGCTTCCGCTTTCCGGGCGTGTACCCGAGGTTCACACGCGGAACCGCTTGGTTTGCCCCTGCAGATTGCGGGCCTGTGACTCCAGGGTGGCGAACGACGCCGAAATCTCCTCCATGTAGGAAAGCTGTTGCTGGATGGTCGCCGAGATCTCTTCCGTGCGCCCGCTGGTGGACTCGGCGATGTCGCTGATCTGGCGGGCGAGGTCGTAGATGTGGTCGAGGCCGCGGAGCTTCTCGATGACCACGCCCGAGATCCGCTCCACCGCGCCGCCCACTTCCATCACGGAGGCGCGCAGTTCCTCAAGAGCCTGCCGCACCTTTTGCCCCTGTTCCAGCTCTTGCTCCACAATCTCGGCCTGCTTGCGGTTGCCTTCCACCACCGCCTGGATGTTTTTCTGGACTTCCAGGATGGCCTGCTTGATTTCCTTGGCCGCCTGTTCGCTCTGGTCGGCCAGCTTGCGCACTTCATCCGCCACAACGGCGAAGCCCCGGCCTTCCTCGCCGGATCGGGCCGCCTCGATCGCCGCGTTCAGGGAGAGCAGGTGGGTCTGTGCGGAAATTTCCACGACCAGCTGCGTGATGCGGCCGATCTCTTCCGCCTTTTGCGACAACAGCTCCACCTGTTCCAGGACGCCGCGGTGCAATTGGCCGATCTCGTTCAGGTTGTGCAACAGCGTATAGATGCTTTCCATGCTGCGATCCACGGTATCGGTCATTTCGCCGGACAGCTGTCGCGTCTGGCCGGCCTGGATTTCCACTTCCCTCGTCTCCTGGACGAGGTTGCCGAACTGGTCCAGCGTGGACGAGATGAACCGGGACTGGTCTGCGGCGCCTTTGGCGATTTCCATGATGTTTTCGGTGATCCGCTCCAGCTGGGACGACGCCTGGGAGACCGCGTCGCTGAGGGAGCTGGTATGCGTGTGGGTCGTGGAGACGCTGGAGGCGATTTCGCCGATCATGGACTGCAGGTTGCCCACCATGGTCCGCACGGACTGCGCCAGCACCTGCAACTCGTCCCCGGTTTTCGGCACCTTTACTTCCACCTGGAGGTTGCCGGAAGCGGCTTCATCCGTCACCCGGGTGAGCTCCCGCAAGGGGCGGACGATGTACAGGGAAGCGAGGTAGCCGAGAAACGTGGTCCAGAAGATCCCGAGCAGCAGCGTGACAATGATGATGACCGACTGGGGCACGTCCGGCAGCAATCTGCCAAGGCCGAATATGAACAGGGCGCTGGTTCCGTACGTGGTGGTCGAAACGACCAGCAGCCCAAGCGTGATTTTCAGGACGATGCTTCGTTTCATCCGGCATCCGTTCCTTTCGGTGGTCCCATGATGATGGTCCTACTTATTTATTTATATCGGCAAGCCGGCAGCGGACTGTGATCGAGATTACAGGCATGCCGGTTTTGTCCGAAAAAATCTTCCGCTTTCAGGGTATATTACATCTGATTCGCAAATCAAGACCAAATCCTTCCGCATGGAGGTGCCTTGTCCATGAAACCCGCCGTGCTTCTTAACGCGCTGCTTGCCGCATCCCTCGCTTCTTTCGCCGCGGCGGTTCCGGCCGGAGGGGACGAAAAAAGCGCTCCCGTCCAAGGGGAACGCGTGTACCATTTCGGATTCAAGAAAAGCCGCGGCGGCCTGCCGGCGTCCATCGACGGGGAGGGATTCGCGCCCCTGCTGGACCGCTACGGCGCCATCTTCATGGGCGATTCGTCCCATAAGACGCTGTATCTGACCTTCGACAACGGCTACGAAAACGGATATACGGCCAAGATTCTGGACGTGCTCAAAAATCGCGGGGTTCCGGCGGTGTTTTTCGTCACGGGGCATTACGTCCGGACGCAGCCGGAGCTGCTTCGCCGGATGGTGTCCGAAGGGCATCTGATCGGCAACCATTCGTGGTCCCATCCCGATCTGACGAGGCTCAGCGAGGAACGGATCCGCGACGAGCTGGAGCGGGTGGAGAAGGAAGTGGCCCGGCTGACCGGACAGCGCCGGATGGTGTTTCTCAGGCCGCCCCGGGGCGTGTTCAGCGAGCGGACGCTGGCCGTCAGCCGGAAGCTGGGGTATGTGAATGTGTTCTGGTCGGTGGCTTACAAGGACTGGGAAACGAACCGGCAGCGGGGCGCCGACTACGCCTTCCGCCAGGTGACGGAACAGCTGCACCCCGGCGCCGTCATTTTGCTGCATGCCGTGTCGCGGGACAACGCCGAGGCGATGGGCAGAATCATCGACGAAGCCCGCAGGCGGGGATATACGTTCGCGAGGCTGGACGAACTCTTGCCCGGCCCGGTCATGAGGTGAACACGTGGTTGCCGATTTTCACGAGGATCGGGCGTGAACGAATCCATTGGTTGACGGCGGTTTTCGGATTGTAGTAAAACAGCGCGCCGCGGCTCGGGTCCCACCCGCGCACCGCTTCTTTCGCCGCCCGGAAGGCCGTATCGTTGGGTTTCAGCCAGATCTGGCCGTCGTCCACCGCCGTGAAGGCGCCGGGTTGGAAGACGACGCCGCGCAGGGTGTCCGGGAACCGGTCCGACCGCAGCCGGTTCATCACGACGGCGGCCACCGCCACCTGGCCTTCATAGGGTTCGCCGCGGGCTTCGCTGTAGACGACCCGGGCCAGAAGCTCCATTTCCGGCTGGTTGACCGTATATTTGCGCAGGGCGCGCCACGTGGAAGGGCCGACAATCCCGTCGGCGGCCAATCCGTAGCGGGCCTGGAACTTGCGCACCGCCGCCGCCGTTTTCGGTCCGTAGATGCCGTCCAGGGTTTCCGTGTAAAGCCCGAGCACTTTCAGGCGGTATTGCACGTCCCATACGTCGCCGTTTGCGCTGCCGGGTTTCAGGACCGGCGCCTGGGCGGCTTCCGCCGCGGACGGACCCGGAAGGGTCATGCCGAGCGTCAGGATGGCGACGAGAAAGGCGAGAAAGACGCTTTTTCTCTTCATCGTCCCCGTCCCCCTTCTTCGGTTCACGATTATAGGGGAACTCCTGCGCCTGGCTCAACCTGAAAAACCTGGAAGGATCAGTCGTTCCGGGGTCCGCGGCCTTCCCCTTTGCCTTCCGCCAGCCGTTCCTCCAGCTTCGTCTCGTAGGCCGGAAAAACGGACAAATCCTTCCATCCCCGCTGTTCCATAAGGGTTCTGTAGCGGAGGCGCTTCAGCGTCAGTTCGGTCTGCAGCCGTTTGCGCTCCCCTTCGTCCCTGGCGCAGCGGAGCAAATCCTCCAGAGTCAGCATTTCCTTGCGCAGCTGCATTTCCTCCGGCAGGAGCCCGGCGTTCTTCAGCACCTTGAACGCGAGCCGCAGCTCTTCCGGCACGCCTTCCGCGTCGTCGGGCGGCAGCGGCTTGCCGAAGCCGGGCAGACGGTCGAATTCGCCGCGTTCGATGGCTTCTTTTATTTTCTCTTCTGCAATGGACCGGAAAGCGTCCATGTTCTTTTCCTCCGGCGGTGTCCTTTTCCCTATTGTTTCAGATGGCGGCGGTCCGGGCAAGGGTCTGCGGGGCTGTGCTCTTGTTTTGCGATATGGTTCAAGTCTAAAATAGTTCTTGTGTTGAATCATTTGCTTCGCCGTCGGGCGACGCGCCCCGATATTTCGGGAAGTTTCGGACCTGGGGGTTAGCATCATGGACGCCGTTCGGGAAGACCGGCTGGAGTCGCTGATCGAACGCTACGAAAGGGCGATGCTGGTAGTGACCCGCCGCATGTCGGCGCTTTTTCGCAACACCATCGCGGGGGACCTGACCCTTGACCAGTACAACATTATCCGGTACATCAACCTGCGGCGGTCGTGCACATCGACGGAGCTGTCCGAAACGTACTGCGTGGGCAAAAGCGCCATCACCGCCATCGTCGACCGGCTGGCGGAAAAGGGGCTCATCCGTCGGACGCAGGACCAGAGCGACCGCCGGGTCATATTCCTGTCGCTGACCCGCAAGGGCGAGCGGCTCTGCGAGACGCTGACCGGGCGGATCCAGCGGGTCGTGTCGCGGTACCTGAGCCATTTTACGGTGGAGGAGGTGTCCACCTTCATCGGAACCTTCGAGAAGCTGGCCCATCTGCTGGAAACGGCCGAGGGGACCGGGGAAGATCCGGTCCGGAAAACGGCCGCGGCGGCAGGCAGACCCGGCCGGAAGCGAATCGCGCAAAGAGAACAGGGGAGAGAGAAACCGTGAGGGGCATTGTGAAATATCGCTGGCTGGTGCTGGCGGCATGGATCGCCGCTTTGGCCGCCTTGCTGCTGACGGCTCCCAATTTGACGCTGCTGGTGCGAGACAAGGGAGACATCCGGCTGCCGGATGGCTATCCGTCGGTCAGGGCGCACGAGCTCATCGATGAGCTGAAGGAAAGCCACGGCGAAGACGGGGGCTTGTCCGCCGTTCTGGTTTTCCATCGCGCGGACGGGCTGACGGACTCGGATATGGAAGAGGTGCGGCGGGGCGTGGAAGCGCTCCGCGACAGCGCGGAAGCCGGCGTCATGTCGGTGGTGTCCCCCTTCGACAGGCCGGAGATGGCCGATTTGCTCACGTCCGAAGACGGCCGGACGGCGCTGGTCATGGTGACCGTCGACCGGGGAAACCGGGAGTTGCTGGACGTGCGCGACGGCCTGTACGCCGCGCTGGAAGGCGTGCCGGTGGAGCATGAGATCACCGGAGGCTGGCTGATCGACCTGGACGTCATCGCAAGTGCCGAGGCGGGAACGAAGCGGACGGAAGGCATCACCATCGTCTTCATCCTGATCATCCTGCTGGCGGTGTTCCGCTCGGCATTGGCTCCGCTGGTGCCGCTCATCACCGTCGGGGTTTCGTACCTGGCTTCGCAGGCGGTGGTGGCGTTTCTCGCGGAATACGCCGATTTTCCGCTTTCCACGTTCACGCAGACGTTTCTCATCGCCATTCTGTTCGGCATCGGCACCGACTACTGCATCCTGATCCTCAGCCGGTTCCGGGAGGAAATGGGCAGAAGCGGCAGCCGGACGGAAGCGGTGGTGGCCACTTTCCGCACGGCGGGAAGAACGGTATTCGTGGCGGGACTCGCGGTGTTCCTCGGCTTCGCCGCCATCGGGCTGTCGCGGTTCAGCCTGTATCAGTCCGCCGTGGCGGTGGCCATCGGCATCGCGGTGATGCTGGTCGCCATCTTCACGCTGGTGCCCTTTTTCCTGGCGACGCTGGGCAAGGCGGTGTTCTGGCCGTTCAAGGGTTCGCTGGAACACAAAGAAAGCCGGCTGTGGGACGCGGTGGGCCGATTCTCGCTGCGCCGTCCGCTGGGGGCCCTGCTCATCGTCGCGCTGATCGCGGTTCCTTTGCTGACGACGTATCGTGCTACCACAACCTATAACTCTCTGGAGGAAATCGGAGACCATTACGGATCCGTCCGGGCGTTCAACCTGATCGCCGAGAGCTTCGGACCGGGCGAATCGCTGCCCGCGACGGTGGCGATCCGTTCGGATGTTCCGCTGGATTCCCCGGATGGGCTCGCGTTTCTCGAACGGGCGGCGCGGGAACTCGCGGCGGTGGAAGGGGTCAAATCGGTGCGCGGCCCCACCCGGCCCGTCGGCGAGGCGCCGGACGAATTCCGGGTGACCCGGCAGGCGGAGATGCTGGGCGACGGACTTGGCCAGGGCGAGGAAGGCCTCGGCTTGATTGCGGACGGCCTGTCCCAGGCCGGCGAAGAACTCGCGGCGAACGCGCCGCGGCTCGAGGAAGCAGTGGAAGGGGCGCGGCAACTGGCCGAAGGGACGGCTGAGCTGGAGAAGGGCATCGCGCAGGTCGGCGACGCGCTGCGCCGGCTGGAGCAAGGCCTGAGGGAAGGCTCCGCCGGGGCCGCGGAACTGCACGCCGGGCTCGAACAGGCCCATGAAGGCGCCGTCCGTCTGGCGGAAGCGGGAGAGCAGCTTTCGGAAAATTACCGCCGGATGGAGGAAGGCCTCGGACAGCTGGCAGGCGCCTACGGCGAAATCGCGCAAAGCGCGGGAGAGCTGGCAAGCGGGCTCGCCGAATTGGAGCGGGGCCTGGGCGGCCTGGCCCTGAAATATCCCCAGCTGCAAAGCGATCCGGACTTCCTGCGCGCGCAGGGAGCGGCGGCCGCCCTGCGGGAAGGCGCGGCGGGGCTGGAAGGCGGCCTGCGGACGCTGCAGGCCCGGCTTGAAGGCGTGGTTGCGGGGCTGAAACAGGCAAACGACGGCCTGGTCCAGGCCGGCGCCGGCCAGAGGGAACTGGCCGCGGGGCTGGATCGGCTGGCGGACGGCCTGGCCGAATTGCAACGCGGCATCGCGCAGGCGGCGGAAGGCCAGGGACAGCTGTCGGCCGGCCTGCCGGAACTGGCCGCCGGGGCACGACAGATCGGCGCGGGCCAGCGGGAGCTGGCGGACGGCTTCGCCGAGATGAGAGGGCAGCTGGAACAGCTGACGGAAGGCCTGCGGCAAAGCGCCGACGGCCTGGTTCAGCTGCGGGACGGGCTTGCCGAAGCGCAAGGCTATCTGGACGAATTGTCCGCGGCGCCCGACGCGCAGCTGTCCGGCTGGTTCGTGCCGGAGGAAGCGCTGGAGAACGAGGCGTTCCGTCAGGCCCTGGATTCGTATCTGTCAAGCGACCGGACCATCGCCACCCTGGACGTGGTGTTTGAAGGCAATCCTTATGACATGGAGACGCTGGACAGGGTCGACGACCTGGTCGCGGCGGTGAAGCGCGCCGCCAGGGATACGCCCTACTACGCGGACGCGGAAGTCGCGGTGGGCGGGGTGACGGGCATCTACCACGACCTGAAGAACATTTCCGCCGAGGACTACCGGCGTACCGTTACGGTCATGCTGATCGGCATCGGACTCATCCTGCTCGCGCTGTTCCGGTCGGTGGTCATTCCGGTGTATCTGCTTGTTTCCCTGTTCATCACGTATTTTACCTCGATCGGGTTCGCCGAATGGCTGTTCGTCCGGATGATCGGCCATTCCGGGCTCAACTGGGCGGTGCCGTTCTTCTCTTTCGTCATGCTGATCGCCCTTGGCGTCGACTACAGCATTTTCCTGATGGACCGCTTCCGGGAATACCGCAATATGCCGCCCAAGGAAGCCATTTTGAAAGCCATGGGGAACACGGGCACGGTCATCATGTCTGCGGCGGTGATTCTGGGCGGCACATTCGCGGCCATGATGCCCTCCGGCGTGCGGACGCTCCTGCAGATCGCCGTCATCGTGATCTTCGGCCTGATGATGTACGCGCTGATCATGCTGCCGCTGTTCGTCCCCGTAATGGTGCGGCTGTTCGGGGAGGCCAACTGGTGGCCGTCCGGGCGGACGGGCACGGCGGACGGCGGCGCCTTCCGGCGGGACGCGCCTTCTTCGCCGGCACAGGGGGCGTAGCATGCGGCGATGCGGTTGCCGCCACGGGCATATCCGACAATAAATTGGCGGAACGGGCTTTTTTTTCCTGGCGGTCCGTGCTATTCTAGACGGTAGCGGAGAAACGGATGGTTCCGAAAATTTGAAGGTGATGACGGATCAGAAGGTGATGGATGGGATGGAAGCCAAGGCGATCAAAGGCATTTATCAGGGAGAGCAGGCGATCTGGCTGCGGTTCGGGCGGTACGAGGCGGCGGTGCTGCCGGAACGGGGAGCCAACCTCATCGCGTTCCGCGACCGGGAAAGCAATTTCCGTTTCCTGCGCGAACCGGCTCCGGAGGAAATGGACGCGTTCCGCGAGAACCCTTCGGTGTACGGCATTCCGATCCTGTTTCCGCCGAACCGGTACGAGGACGGCCTGCTGAGGTGGGACGGCGAAGTGTACCGGATGCCCGTCAACGAGACGGAGCGGAACAACCGGCTGCACGGATTTCTTCACGCCATCCCCTGGGAGACGGACGGCTACGGAGCGGAACCCTGCGAGAGCTGGGCGGCGCTGTCCGTGACCGTCGACGAATCCCACCCGGTCTACCGCCATTTCCCGTTCCGGTTCACCATCCGGCTTCGCTATTCTCTGAGCAAGAACGGCCTGGTGCACCACGTGCTCGTGCGCAACGACGGCGATCGCAGGATGCCCTTGCTGCTCGGATTCCACACCGCCGTCAACGCGCCCTTCGCGCCGGGCAGCACGCCCGCCGACATGCGGATCAGGCTGACCATCGGCGAGCGGTGGGAGCTGTCCGACCGCATGCTGCCCACCGGCCGCAGGCTGCCGCTGTCGCCGGAAGAGGAGAAAATGCGGGACGGCACGGGCTCGCCGTATTTCGCGCCGCTGGACCACCACTATACGGCGGCGCCGCAGCAGGGCCGCAACCGCATGGAGCTGCGCGACATGCGCCGCGGTCTGACGCTGGTCTACGACGTGGGCACTTCGTTCCGCCAGTGGATGCTCTGGAACAAGGACGCCGCCAGCGGCTTCTTCTGTCCCGAACCGCAGACGAACCTGATCAATGCGCCCAACATGGATCTGCCGGCGGAGGAAATCGGCCTCTTCGGCCTCGAGCCGGGCGAAATCTGGGAAGAGACGAGCCGGCTGTATCTGATTCGCGGCGTATAAAGCGACTGATAATATTTCTCAGTCCGGGGCATACTGAGTCTGGCAGGAGATGGCCGGATGCGGACGGCCCCGGCAAAAGGGGAAGCGGACCGGTCCGGTCCGCTTCTTTCATGACAGCCTTCCTTCAGACTTTCGGTTCGAACGTTTTGCAATCGGTCTCTTCCGAGCGCCGCGCCGGCTCCTTCCGGCTGACCACATAGATGGCGGAAGCGGCGCACTTGTTGCCGGCGGCCCAGTATTTGCAGGAATTGACTTCGCACAGCACGTCCTTGGCCATCGCGTTCACCCCCTCCATTTAGGATGGGAGGGACGATGGCGGTTCATTCGCGTCAAATCCTTTCATGCGCGGACCCCCTGTCCGCGCTTTCTTTTTGATTGAGCCCCTTTTCAAAATGGGTCCGCATCTGTATAATGTGTACTAGGTGTAATAATACAGTAAAGACAATTGCCGGCCGCCTGGCATATGGCAACCGGGCTCGGGCGGAGCGGGCAAAATACGTATCGGACGGGGCCGGCTCCCGTTCCCGATGCGGCCGGACGCCCGCCAGTCCCGGCTCCCTGGCGGAATGAGAGGAGGCATGCGAAATGCCATGATCCGCATCGACGAAAAAAGCATGCTGCCGATCTATGAGCAGATCGTGCACCGCATCAAGGAGCTCATTTCGAGGGGGGTGCTGCAGCCGGAGGAGAAAATGCCCTCGGTGCGCGAGCTGGCCTCCCGTCTGCTCGTCAACCCCAACACGGTGGCCAAGGCGTATCAGGAACTGGAGCGCCAGGGCGTCATCGTGTCCGTGCGGGGCAAGGGCGTGTTCGTGGCCAAACCGGCGTCTTCTCCCGGCATGCTGCAGGAACGGCTCTCCCGCCTGCGGGCGGATCTGGGAAGGTTGATGGTGGAAGCGCATCACCTGGGGGTGAGCCGCGAGCAGGTGACGGCGTGGGTGGAAGAAGAAATCGGACGCTACTGGAGGGATGGAAATGCTGGCGGTTCGTCACCTTCACAAATCGATTGAGCGCCAGCCGGTGCTGAAGGACGTATCGTTCGAACTGCGTCCGGGAATGGTGGCCGGGCTCATCGGCCGCAACGGGGCGGGCAAGACGACGCTGCTCAAGACGATGGCCGGCGTTTACGATCCGGACGCGGGCGATGTGCTGCTGGAGGGCGAATCCGTGCACCGGCGGCCGGAGATCAAGCGGGAAATCGTCTTTCTGCCGGACAATCCGGAGGCGCTGTTCGGTTACACTCCCGAGGAATGCGCGCGGCTGTACGCCCTCGTCTATCCGAGGTTCGACCGGGCGGCGTTTGACGAGATGATCCGCCGGTTCGGCTTGCCGGCCAACCGGAAAATCCGCCAGCTGTCCCGCGGCATGAAGATGCTGGCCAGCATCTCGCTGGGCATCGCCACGCGCGCCTCTTATGTGTTGCTCGACGAGCCGACGAACGGCATCGACCCCATTGCCAAACAGCAGGTGCTGACCCTCCTGGTGGAGGCCGTGTCGGAGGGGGTGACGCTGCTCATCGCCTCCCATGCCATGGGGGATCTCGAGCGGCTTTCCGACATGATCCTGATGATTCGTCAGGGTGAAGTGGAGATCCACGAAATCGCGGACCCTTCCCGGGGAGAGGCGGTCAAGCTGCAGGTCGTGTTCGACGGAGAAGCGCCCGCCGCGTGGCTGGCCAGCCCGCAGGTCATGGTGCTGGAACACGTCGGCCGCGTGTACACGCTGCTCGTCAGCCGCGAAGAAGGCGACGCGAAACTCGAAGAGCTGCGGCGCATGAATCCGCTGGTGCTGGAAGAGCTGCCGCTCGCGCTGGAAGACTTGTTCATGTGGAAACATGGAGGTCGGAGCGATGAAGATCGATAGGGCGCTGTGGAAAAGGGAATACGAGCAAGCCAAGTGGCTGGTCTGGATCACGCCGCTGGCCCATTTCCTGGCGCTGGGCGGCAACCGGCTGAACGACTGGTACCTGGACAGACCGGATCGCATCCAGACCCGGCTGAACGGAATCCACAGCTATTTGGACGCCTACGAATACGGCGAAATGGAACTGATGGCCCGGATCGGCCTCATGATCGTGCTGTTTGTGCTCGCCCTTGTCCAGATCGGGGCGGAGCGCCGAAACGGCGGGCAGGAATTCCTGTTTTCCCTGCCTTGTTCGCGAACGCGCATCTATTGGACCAAATGGTTGTTCGGCATCGGTCTGCTTACCGGTTCGCTGGTGCTCAATACCGCGCTGGACATGGCCATCGTGCTGGGGTCGCCGATCGCGGAACATTTCCGCCTGTGGTACCATCTGGACCAGTTCTTCTTCGCCTGGCTGTCCCTGGCCGCCGTGTATTCCATCTTCCTGTTTGTCGGCACGGTCAGCGGGAGCCTCGCGTCGCAGGCGGTGTTCGCCCTCTTGGCGCCTGTGCTGCCGTTTCTGATCGCGCTTTTGGTCCGGATCGCCGTTACCATTCACAACGACAGCGTTTTTCAGCTTCCGGAAGCCGATTTCGTTCTGCTTTTTCCCGTCCGTTACGACTACCCGGAAATTCTCGCCGCTGGACCGTTCCCTTGGGTCTTCATGGCGGCGGTATTCGCGGTGTCCTCCGCCGGCGGCATGATCGCCTATGGGCGCACCCGCGCGGAAAACAACGGCAAGCTGGTGGTGTTTCCGCTGTGGGAACGCATCCTGCAGGCCGGGTTCGTGTGCTGCAGCGCGCTGGCGGGGGGAACGTTCACCTACGGTTTTTTCAACGCATCGTCGATTATTCTCTATTACGTCGGATTGGCGCTCGGCGCCGCGGTCAGCGCCTGGGTCATTCGCCGGCTCCTCAAGCTTCGCCTGAAAATCTAGCCAAAAACTTCCGACGGAAGTCTCTTTCGGCCCCCGAACCGGTATGATAAGCTATCGAAGGCGGCAGATAAAATGACAAGGATCGGGGTGGGAGGAGAAGTCCATGGACATTGCGGGGAACCTGTCCGGCAAATTGGCCAGCATCCGCGCGATGCTGTTTTTTTCCGTGCTTCTCCTGCTCAAGGGCTGGTTCGCCTGGATCGTCGTCTTCGACCGGGTGCCGCCCTGGGGGGTTGTGCTGAAAGAACTTCCGTTTGTGCTGGCGGTGTTCTGTCTCATCGAGTGGTTCGCCGGCCGGCGGAAAACGCTGTGGTATCTGCTCGGGAACCTGTTTTTGACGGGCATCTTTTTCAGCGTCGCGGTCTACTACCGGTATTACGGCATCATCGCCACCTACCGTTCCCTGGACCAGGTCAACCAGGTGACGGCGGTGCGCAACAGCGTGTTTTCCCTCCTGAACCCGGAATACGTGCTCGTATTCACCGACATTGTGGTGATCGGGGCGCTGCTCCTGTGGCGGAAGGGAAAGCTGGCCTGGTTCCAGCCTGCCGCGCGCCGGGCAAGCAGAAGGGCGATCGCCGCGGTGTTCGCGGTTTCGGTGGGGCTGTGCCTGATGCACATTTTGCCCAACCGGGCCAGCATGAACGAACTCGTCAAAGCGGAAGGCATGGGCATTCTGAATTACGAGGCCTACGCGCTGTTCGCGGATCCGCCGGCCGTCGCGGCGATGAGGGAGGCGCCTGAGGAAGCGAAGCTGACGCAGGAGGCCGTGGACGCGCTGAAGGGCTGGACGGAACCGGCCGTCCGGCTTTACCGCGGCCTGGCGGCCGGCCGCAACGTGATCGTCGTGCAGCTCGAGTCGCTGCAAAATTTCCCGATCGGTCTGGAAGTGAACGGGGAGGAAGTCACGCCGGTCCTGAACCGGCTGGCCAGGGAGCATTTCTATTTTCCCCGCTTCTACCAGCAGGTGGGGCAGGGCAGCACGTCGGACGCCGAATTCGTCGCGAACACGTCCCTGTACATCCCGCCGGACGCGGCGGCCGCCGACGCCTACGCGCGGAAGCGCCTGCCCGGCCTGCCCCGGCTCCTGTCGGAGGCGGGCTACGACACGGTCACGTTCCACACCAACGTGGTGGAATTCTGGAACCGGGGCGAGCTGTACCCGGCCCTCGGTTTCGACCGCTACTATGACAAGGAGTTTTTCGGGGATGAGGACAAGGTGTTCTTCGGCGCGTCGGATGAGGTGCTGTACGCCAAAACCGCCGAAGAGCTGGAGCGCATCCGGCGATCCGGGCGGCCTTTCTACGCCCAGGTGATTTCCATGACGGCGCACCATCCGTTCACCCTGCCGGAGGAAAAGCACCGGATCACCCTGCCGGAACAGCTGCGGGACACGATGGTGGGCCATTACATCCTGGCGCAGAACTACGCCGACTACGCCCTGGGGCTGTTCTTTGCGGAACTCAAGCTGAGGGGCCTGTGGGACAACAGCCTGATCGTCGTCTACGGGGACCATGTCGGGTTGCCCAAGACTTCCCTGCATGACGGGGAAAGGGAGCTGCTGGAGACGATGACCGGGCGTCCCTACGATTACCGGGACATGCTGAACGTTCCGCTTATCATCGCGGCGCCGGGCGCCACCCATCCGGCCGTGTTCAAGCAGGTCGGCGGGCAGGTGGATTTGCTGCCGACCATCGCCAACCTGCTCGGCCTGTCGCTCGAGGGACAATTGCATTTCGGCCGGGATCTGTTGAACGGCTCCGGCTACAATCTGCTGCCGCAGCGGCATTTCGTGCCGTCCGGGTCGTTCCTGAACGACCGCGTGCTGTTCATCCCGGGCAGCGGATTCGCCGACGGCGTCCATCTGCCGCTGGCCGGGGACGGCTCCGGAGAGGCGACGGAGGACGAGTTCAACCGGGCGCTGGAGCTGCAAAGGCTGTCCCATCTTTACGCGCAGCAGCTGCCCGATCTGGAGGAAGGGGAGTGAAGCCTGCCGGGGGGCGCCGGAGGAAGCGAAGCGTGGCATGCCGGCGGCCGGCGCCGGTCAGGCGTTCTCCTCTCCGTCTTCCCAGGGGTTCAGGTGCACCAGCACTTCGCCCACGTGCGGATCATGGTCCATGATCCGCTTTTTGATTTGCCGGCTGATGTCGTGTCCCTGCCGGATCGTGTAGTGGCCGGGGATGCCGACACGCACGTCGACGATGATGTAATGCCCGTGTTCCCGCGCCCGGATGCGGTCGATGCGGCGGATGTCGTCCAGCTCGGAGATAATCCGCCCGTACTGTTCAAGGACGTGGGGCGGCACGTTTTTTTCCATCAGGATGTCCGTCGCTTCCCGTCCGAGCTTGTAGGCCAGCCGGAACACCAGCAGCGTGACGATGAGACCGGCCGCGGGGTCCGCGTAGGGAGCCCAGGCGACGCCCCCCCGGCCGCCCCACAGGGCGATCCCGATGCCGAGCAGCGCGGCGACGGACGAATACACGTCCGCCAGATGGTCGTAGGCGGCGGCCTGGGCGCTTTTGCTCCGATGGGCTTTGCCGACGCGCATGGTGTAGACGTAGAGCGCCTGCTTCAGCACGAGGGACACGGCGGCGGCGGCGAGCGGCAGCCAGTTGGCTTCCGCGGGCGGCTCGAAAAAGGCGGCAAACGACTGGTAGCCGATCCACAGCGCGGCCAGAGCCAGCAGGACGGCCACCAGCCCGGCGGCGACGACTTCCGCCTTGCCGTGCCCGTACGGATGGTCGGCGTCGGCCGGCTTTTTGGACACGCGGGAGGAGACGAGCGCCGCCAGCGTCGCCACGATGTCGCCCGCGTTGTTGACCCCGTCGGCGACCAGGACGGGGCTGTGGAACATGAGGCCGACGGTGATTTTCATGACGGAAAGCAGCACATTGCAGAAAAGTCCGATGCCGATGGCCGTCACGGACGGAGAATGCGTCCGCGCCATAATCCTGCAACCCCCAAAGAAAGTTTGCCGCGCACAAAACGAATCGGGCCGTCAGCCCGCCCGGCTGATGGCCCGACCAAAGGTCTGCTCCCGTATGCGTCTTTCGGCGGAAAAAATTCGCATCCCCATTCACCGCTTCGTTTCGGCGCTTCAGCCGCGCGCGCGTCCCGCCGTCGCGCCCGCCGCGGCGGACCCGGCACGGCTGCAGCGCCATTTTATCATACATTTTCCAATGATACAAATCCCCGGCAGAGAAAGGGGACGGCAAGGCTTCGGATTGCCGGGGGTTGCGGGGCGGTTTTTTCTGGTATAATGGAATCACGTTCCGGACGGAGGGTCCGTCCGGCCGCCGTCCTGCGCCCTGGCCCGCTCGCGTTCGGCGATCTTGCGGAACGCGTCGAGGAACCCTTCCGGCGGATAGGCGCCGGACAGCGCGTAGCGTCCGTTCAGCACGAAAAACGGCACGCCGGTCACGCCCATCGCCCGGGCCGCCTCCAGATCCGCCTCCACTTCGGACGTTCCTTCCCCGTCCTCCAGCCGCTCGCGGAGGTCGTCCGGATCGAACCCGAGGTTTTTGGCGATTTCCAATAGCGTGTCCAGCGATCCGATGTCGCGCCCGTACTCGAAATAGGCGGTCTGCACGGCGTCGATCCAGTCCCCGCGCCGGCCGTCCGGCAGCAGGGCGGTGATCCGGTGGGACAACAGGGTGTTCGGCATGCGGGCCACCCGTTCAAAGCGGAACGTCAAGCCGGCGGCGGCTCCGGCTTCCGTCACCCGCCGCAGCATGGCATCCACCATGGAGGAGGAGCCGAATTTAGCCGTCATGCTCTCCCGAAACGGCAGCCCTTCCGGCGGCACGGTGGGGTCGAGCAGAAACGCGTGGAAATCCACGTCCAGGGGTTCGGCGGCGCCTTTGGACCATTCGGCCAGCGCCGTTTCCAGATTCTTTTTGCCGATGCGGCACCAGGGACAGACCATGTCCGAGTAAATGTCGATTCGCATGGCGCACCTCGCAGACGCCCGACGCGGGGTTTGGTTGTTTCCAGTGTGGCATACTTTACGCGGCGTGGCAACCGGATGACGGAAAAAAGGAACGGAGGGACGGGCGCGTGCTGACCATCGATTCTACGGTGGAACTGGCCAACGGCGTGCGGATGCCGAGGCTCGGCCTCGGCGTGTGGCGCCTGCGGCCGGGAGGGGAAGCGGAGCGGACGGTGCTGGCGGCCTTGCGTCTTGGCTACCGGCTGATCGACACCGCGTCCATGTACGGGAACGAAACCGACATCGGCCGGGCGGTCCGGGCGTCGGGCATCCCGCGGGAACAGATTTTCGTGACCACCAAGGTGTGGAACGACGAGCAGGGATACGACAACACCAAGCGCGCGTTTCACGCCAGCCTCGGGAGGCTGGGCATGGACCGGGTGGACCTGTACCTCGTCCACTGGCCGGTGCGCGGCAAGTACAAGGAGACCTACCGCGCCATCGAGGATCTGTACGAAGAAGGCCTCGTCCGCGCCATCGGCGTCAGCAATTTCAAGGTCCATCATCTGCAGGACCTGATGGCGTCCTGCCGCGTCAAGCCGATGGTCAACCAGATCGAGCTGCACCCGCTGCTCACCCAGAGGGAAACGGTGGATTTCTGCCGGCGGGAAGGCATCGTGGTGGAGTCGTGGAGCCCGATCATGCAGGGAAGGCTCGATCTGCCGCTGCTTCGGGAACTGGCGGAAAAATACGGCAAGACGCCGGCGCAGATCGTCATCCGCTGGCACCTTCAGCACGGGTACGTGGTCATCCCCAAATCGTCCCGCGAGGAACGCATTGCCGAAAACAGCCGCGTGTTCGATTTCGAGCTGTCCGGGGAAGATATGCGGCGCATCGACGGGCTGAACCGGAACTTAAGGTTCGGCATGGATCCGGATGTCGTCTGAACCGGCGAACGCGGGGAACTATAGAAAGTGAAAATGTCCTTTCCGGCTTTACAGGTGAAACTGTAACTGATATAATTACAGTCAAAACGGGGAGGCATGGCGCGATGAACAGCGACTTTGTCGTAGCCGTGCACAGCCTGGTCTATATGGCCCACCGCCCCGGCGAAACGCTGTCCAGCGAGGAGATCGCCGCCAATGTGTGCACGCATCCGGCGCGGGTGCGCAAGGTGTTGAGCCTGCTGCGCCGGCAGGGTCTGGTGGTCGCGCGGGAAGGGGCGGGAGGAGGTTTTCGCCTGGGGCTTGATCCGTCCGGCGTGACGCTGGCCGACATCAGCCGCGCCATGCAGACCGGATGGCTTACGCCTTCCTGGTGCAGCGGCGATCCGGACATGGATTGCGTGGTCGGCGCCAACATGCGCGAAGTGATGCGGGAAGTGTTCTGCGGCGCCGAGCGGCAGCTGGAGGCGTTTTTCGGGGGCATCACCATCGGAGGTTTGCTGGAAAGGATTCGTGAGCGCAGCCCGGTTTGACGCGCCGGAATTCTTTGCGGCAGCGGCGGGACGCGCGGGAGAGACACGCGGAAGAAGCGCCGGAGACATGCGGGAGATGTGCGGGAGCGATCCCGATCATCATAGAATTTCACCACGAAAAGGAGTGGATAAACATGGCAACGACGCTGACGAAGGAGAATTTCCAGAAAACGGTGGAGCAAGGCGTATCCCTGGTGGATTTCTGGGCGCCGTGGTGCGGCCCCTGCAGAATGCAGGAACCCATCATCGAAGAGCTGGCCCGGGAAATCGGGGACCGGGCGACCATCGCCAAGCTGAACGTGGACGACGAGCCGGAACTGGCCTCCCGCTACGGCGTCATGAGCATTCCCACGCTCATCCTGTTCAAGGACGGCCAGCCGGTTGACAAGCTGGTGGGGCTGCAATCCAAGGAAACGCTGAAGGCGAGGCTGCAAAAACTGCTCTGAAGACGGTACGGCCAACGGATTCGGAAGCTGCGCGGGACTTGCCGCGTCCGGTCATCCGCCCGCCCATCGCCGGATTATTCGACGAGAAGTTTCCGGCGCCATGGCGAGGCGGATTTCTTTTTGCGGCTTCATCCTTCCCCGTGGGCGACGGCGACCAGACGCCATTCCCCGTCCGCGGGAAGGAAGACGAGGATGAGGCTTTTCCATTCCGCGCCTCCGCGGGACTCCTGACGGGGGAAGTAGTATTCCACATAGGACGACCCCGGGAAGATTTCCTGGCCGTTATAGGGGGAATCGTCCGGACTGGCCGGACGGTTGACCGAAACGGCCGGCGCCTGCGCGAAATCTTCATCGTACACGAACGTTTCGAAATATTCGCGGAACGAAAGCTCGATGGCATTGCCCGTGCCTTCCTGGATGCCCCAGGCGATTTTCGCGTCTTCGGAAAACTGCGGCAGTTCGCCGGGGAGGAACGTCGGGGAAGCGGCCGGATCCATCCGCCGGTGCGGCGAAAACAGCACGCCCCTTTCTTCGTGGACCCAATACGCGAGCCGGTCCAGATCGCGGTCCCGCAACGCCCGCACCACTTCCCCCGCCGCCTCGAGCAGGGAAGCCTCTTCCGCGGACATGGAAACCGACGGGCTGGCCGGCGGGCCGGACTCCGTCCGGCCGCCGGACGACGGTTCCGTTCCGGAGGGCGGACGGCCGGTTTCGCAGCCGTAAACAAGCAGGATGGCTAGAAGCGGGATGAGCAGGCGCATGAGGGCGCGCAAGGTGCATACCTCCCAGATCCGGATGTCTTCCCGCGCTGAGCGCAACATCGTACCGATTCGGCACGATGCGGTCCGTTCCCTTTCATTCATTCGGTTAGACGCAAAAAAAACCGGGAGGTTCCGCTGCCCGGGGTGAAAAAATTCTGCAAATTTGTTTTTTCGGCGGGGCTTGCCGCCCCGCCAAGCCTTGCGCGCGATTCAGTTGCCGTCCCGCCATTGCGCCAGCAGGACGTTCCCTTCGCTCTCGATTTCCTGATTGAACAGTTCCCGGAACGAAGCGTCAAACGCCGCCTGCGCGCTCCCTTCCAGCGGTTGTTCCGGTTCCGGCGCCGAACGCAGTCCGTAGAAAACGGCGTAATCGGGATCTCCCTTCCATACGGGATATTTCGAACGGGCGAACACATAGGGGCGAATGTTGAAGGCTCCGCCGAGTCGGGCGGAAATTTGGCCCATCCGTTCCGACAGGAAAAAGCGGATGGCTTCCCACGCCGTCTCCGGCTGGCCGGAGGTCACCGGAATCGCGAAGACGTCGCCGAGGGCGAACCCTCCGACCGCATCCGGCAAATGCGTGTGGACCGGACCCGGCACGATGCCGAGTTCAAAGGAAACGGCGGCTTTCAGTTCCTGCATGAGGTCCGGCCCGCCGACCGTCATGGCGGCCTTGCCGTTGAGAAACATATTCGCCCGCTCCATATCTTCCGGGTAGAAGACGACGCCGCTGTCCGTCTCCCGCCCGGAAACCGGGACGGAAGCGACGGCCCCGTTCCGGTACCCATCCGTCACGAGCCGGAGCACTTCGCCCCAGCTTTCGGTTTGCGGCTTCAGGTCGCCGCCTTGGGAATCCGCCAGGCGGAGCCCTTCCGTGCCGGCGATCCGCATGGCCAGGTCGTAGGGGGAGTCGGTGACCCAGCGCATATGGAAGCCCGCAGGATCATCCTCCGATCTGCCCGGCACGGCGAAACGCTGGGCCAGCGTGAGCACTTCCCGCCAGGTCATGGGCCCCTCCGGAAGCGGGACGCCGGCTTCCCGAAACAGGTCCGCATTATAGTAAATCGCATCGGCGGCAAAGAACGCGCTGGCGCCGTAGAGCTTTCCTTCCCCGATGGCCCGCAGCCGTTCGAGGACGCCTTCTTCCAGGCCGTCCCAAATGGAGCGGTCCCGGTTCGAAAGCCCGGCAAGCTCCATGAGAAGCTCCGCGTTGACAAGGCGCCTGAACCAGTATTCCGGAACGATGAGCAAATCCGGCCTTTCGCTTTCCAGCCACTCCCGGAGCGCCTCGGGATCGTCCGGATTCACCCCGTTTCCGGACGGATTGAAAACGGGAATGTGCTCGATTTCCCAGTTGGGAAAGTAGGCGGCAAAAAGATCCCGGTAGAAGGATTGGAAAACCGTTTCCTCGCAACAGGCGACCCGGACCGTCCGGGGGGAATCCTGGGCGGACCGGGATTCGGAACACCCCGCCGTCAGCGACAGCACAAGGAATGCCAGCACGAAAATCAGCGTCTTCTTCACGGCGCCACCGCCTCTCCGGGGCCTGTCGCAAGCAAGGCTTCCGCGGATTGCTGCAGGCCGGCCAGCATGTCCGCCACGGACAGGTCGCCGGAAAGCAGGTCCGGCAGGCGTTGTTCCACTTCCGAGACCACAAGGAAAAAGAGATTCCAGTACCAATCCTCACGTTGCAGCTCGCTGCGGAGGACGATAGCCGACGGATCCGCGTCGAGGCGATAAAAGGCGGCCTTCGGATCGTCCTCCCGGTTCACCGCGCTCAGGTGCGAGGGGAGATCCCCAAAACCCTGTTGCCCGGCCCGCAAGGCAAAATCCTGGCCGTGGACGAACTTCAGCCATTCCCAGGCGAGGTCCCGGTGCGGGGATTCGGCATTGATGGCGAACACGTAGGACACCGAAACGCCGTTATCCGCGCCGCCGGACGGACCCTGGGACGAAAGGGCGACCGCGCCCCATTCGTCCGTGAACTGGGAGAGTCTGTTCGCTTCCCGAATAAAGTGGAGCATCCAGTAATCGCTGTACAACATGGCCGAACGTCCGGACAGAAACGCGTCCTCCCGGATGAGATCCTGTATGAACCCGCCGACCAGAGACGGCTCTTCGGCGCTGATCCATCCCTGTCCGGCCCCGGCGATCACCGCTTCCAACCAGGCGTTCCAGGCCGGGGTGTCCAGCGTGGGCGTGCGGCTGTCCGGGATGGCGAGTCGCAGGCCCTGATTCAAGCCGGCTTCCAGAGCGACGCGGGGCAGCGTGCCGCGCCATCCTCCCCCGAAAGCAAGGCCGTAGACGGGCTTCCCGTCGGGGGTCTGGCCGGAAAAACGGGAGGCCGCGAGCAGCACGTCGTCCCACGTCATCCCGTCGTGGGGCAGCGGCACCTGGTTTTGTTCGAACATCGTTTTGTTGTAATAAAGGACGTGGGCGTTGAATTCGGGAGCCAGCCCGTACAGCTCGCCCGCGCCCGCTTCCCGGATCGCGCGCACCACGGGCTCGTAAAGGTCGTCGAGTGCGAATTGGTCGCGCTCGATAAGCGGGTCGAGCGGGACGAGCAGTCCCTCCCGGGCCAGATCGTCGACAAAGGCCAGCGGAATGCGCAAGAGATCGATCTGGTTTTCCCGCGCCCACCGGGCATAGGCTTCAGGCGTATTCACCGGTTCGGGGCTGACCTCCGAACCCATCGTTTCGAAACCGACGTACGGATAGCGGATGATAAAAGGGTCTCCATACCGGACAAACAGCCACGACTTGACGCTGGACGTGCCGCGGAACGTGTGCATGTTCCGGTATACCTTGACAAAGACGTCCTGGGTGATGTCTTCGGCAAGATCCCGGCGACGCGTCAGAAAATAGGCATAATTCCAGATGTCTTTCCCGTACCCAGCATCAGCTGGTCGAGAATCTCGTCGCGGTCCTGTTTTCCCGCCGCATAACGCATGTGTCCGAATTCGCACTCGAACTCCATGCAGGCATTCACCTCGCCTCAATTAATTAGACGAGGCTGGTTCAAAATGGTTCCCTTTTGTTTTTGATGGAAACGCGTCGCGTGAGGCGCATGGAAAGAAGGGGATGAGGAAACATGGGAGGAGACGCATTTCAAAACGGAGGAAAAAGACCGGGCGTCGGGTACCGTTCCGCGCGGAAAAAGGGCTTTTCAGGTCCGGCGCCCGGTCTTATGGGGATCAGGTGCGGCCCAGAAACGCGTACATTTCATACAGCGTGCGGACTTGGCGGGAAGCCAGCTCGCCCAGCAGCGCGCTCCACAGCCGCGCCGTCATGATGGCGTCCTGCAGGGCGTGATGGCGGCCTTTCCGTTCGATGCCGTAAAAATCCAGCCAATCATCCAGCGTGTAGTGGAGCCGGTCGGGGTACAGCTTGCAGGCGATCATCATCGTGTCGAGCACCCGGTGGGTCAGGGACGCGCCGGTTCTGCGCCGCAGCGCGATGTCGAGAAAGCGCCGGTCGTGCCCGCTGGCGTGGGCGATCAGCACCCGGTCCCGCACGAAGCGGAAAAACTGGATGAGCACCTGCGCGGTGTCGGGCGCGTCCTTCACCATTTCGTTGGTGATCGACGTGAGCTTTTCGATTTCCGGCGGGATCGGACGGCGGGGGTTGACCAGGCTGTACATCGTCTCGCCCTCGACAAGTTCGGGACCCCGCACGGCCGCCGCGCCGACGGAGATGATTTCGTCGCCGTTTTGCGGATGGAAACCGGTCGTCTCGAGGTCGAACACCACCGCCTGCAGTTCGTCCAGGGGGACGTCGCCGCCGGCGCCGTTTTCGCGCTGCTGCCGGATGTCCCGCAGCATCGAACGCAGAAAGGCGATCTGCTGCGCGTTTGTCTCGTCCAGCGAGGCGAGGGACGTCGGCAGCCCGCCCGACCGGTACAGTTCCATGAATCGGTTGAACGGGTTCCACGGTTTCATGCGCATGCTCCTTTGCTTGCGGCTTTACGGCTTGCGATTTGCCCGAATCCGCGACCGTCTAGCCGCCGATCTTTCCGCCCCGCTGCTGCACCGCCGTCCGGCCCGCCTCATGCAGCCGCTTCGCCGTGGCGATGGCGCTGCGGATGCGTTCGCGCACCGGTCGGGTGAGCAGCGGTACGGGGATGATGCCGCTGGATTGCGGCGGGTCCCCTTCGGGAGCGGTGATGGAGCGGAAATAAAGCACGTTCGCGAAGTCCCGCAGGGCGTCGTCCGCCAGCCGTCCGGCGATGGCGCCGCGGAGGCGCAGCTGAGCGATCCGCTCCGCCGTGCCCGATGCCGCCACGCCGTGCATGACGGCGAGCAGGCGCACGGCGTTGACCATCGGCACGTACAGCCCGTATTTGATCTCGATGCCGCCCGCGTGGGGTCCGTAGGAAACCCGCAGCAGATTGCCGAGGGGACCCATGACGGGCTGGCGGTGCAGCGTGTTGCGCAGCATCGCCGCGCACAGCCGCGGCGATTCGCCCGCCGCCCGCCGCAGACGCTCCGCCAGGGCGGCGGCGAGGCGCCCGCTGCCGGCGACGGCGCGCGCGTCGGCGATGATCAGGAGGTGCCGGACGTGGTCCCACGTCGGATCTTCGATCCAGGCGTCCATCTGCGCTTCCCACTCCGCCAGGGAACGGCACCAGGCCGGCTCGCCGCATACCACCTTGCCCGGGCAGGGCGGGTAGCCGGCGCGGTCGAGGGCATCCTGGATCGCGTTTCCGAGTTTCAGGAAAAAGCTGCGGAATTCTTCCTCGCGGCCGGGGGCGGGCGTTTCGTACACGATGCCGTTGTCCTGGTCGCTGTACACCGACTGTTCGCCGCGGCCTCCGCTGCCGAACAGGAGAAAATCATACCCGCCCGGCGGCGTCAGCCCGTCCGCCGCGAGGGCGGCTTCGGCGAGCCGGACCGCCCGGCGGATGACGGCGTCGTGCAGCCGGTTGAGCCGCGTGTTCCACATGAGCGCCCGTTCCGGTTCGTCCTGGCAGCCTTCGGCCTGTGGCGCCAGAAGGGAAACGCCGGACAAGAAGATCGGGCGGAGACGGTCCGCCGTCTCCGCCGCATCGATCTGCCGCAGCAAGCATTCCAGTTGGTCTTGTGCCGCGCGCTCTTCGCTCATGGGTCCTCCCGGGGATCGGGCCGTTCACGGGCGCCTCGCGGGCGCCGGCGGCGCCGATCAAGAGCTGGCTTTCATTTGCTCCGGATAGCCGTAAATCCCGTGCTGGCTGAGGTCCAGGCCGGCGATTTCCTCTTCTTCCGTCACCCGCAGCCCCATCAGGGCTTTCATGATGCCGAGGAGGATCAGCGAGGCGACGAAGGCGTACACGCCGGACACCACGACGCCGTAGGTTTGCACCCACAGCTGGGTGAAATCGCCGGTGTAGAACAGGCCGCCTTGGCCGACGCCCACGTATTCCGCCAGGGACGGCACCGCGAACAGGCCGTTGGAGAGCGTTCCCCAGACCCCCGCGACGCCGTGCACCGACAGGACGCCGACCGGGTCGTCAACACGAATCTTATCGAAGAAGATCATGCTGTAGTACACCAGGAGGCCGGACACGGCGCCGATCACGATCGCGGCCCACGGCTCGACGAAGGCGCAGGACGCGGTGATGCCGACGAGCCCGCCGAGGGCGCCGTTCAGGACGGCCAGGATGTCGGCTTTTCCTTTTGCCAGCCAGGAGACGAGGAGCCCCGCCACGGCGCCGGCGGCAAAGGCCAGCTGCGTGTTGAAGGCGACGTAGCCGAAGAAGCCTTCGCCCGCGGAGGTGGTGCTGCCGGCGTTGAAGCCGAACCAGCCGATCCACAAGAAGAACACGCCCAGCGTGGTGAACACCTGGTTGTGGCCGTGGATCTGGTTGGGAGTGCCGTCCTTGTTGTATTTGCCGATCCGGGGTTTCAGAAGCAGCGTCCCCGCCAGGGCGGCCATGGCGCCCGTCAGGTGGACGACGGTGGAACCGGCAAAGTCCTGTTTGCCGTGATCCGCCAGCCAGCCGCTGCCCCAGATCCAGTGGGCGATCACCGGGTACACGAACAGGCCGAACAGGATCGAGAAGACGAGATAGACCGACATCTTCGCCCGTTCCGCGAATCCTCCCCACGCGATGGAGAGGGAGACCGCGGCGAAGGCGAGCTGGAACGTGAAGAAGATGCTGTTCGCGAGTCCTTCTTCGGTCGGCGCCGGATTGAAGAAGAACTCGCCCCATCCGATGAAGGGCCCTTCCGATCCGAAGATGAGGCCGTAACCGGCGAACCAGAAGACCAGCGAGATCATCCCGACGGCAAACACCGTCTTCATCGCGATGTGGCCGGCGTTCTTCATGCGGGTCGTGCCCGTCTCCAGGAACACGAATCCCGCCTGCATGAGCAGCACCAGGATCGCGGCGACGAGCACCCACGTGGCGTCGACGCTGCCGGCCACCGTCTCCGCCGTCAGATCCTGCGCCATTGCCAGGGCCGGGGCCCACAGGGCGGCGAGGACCAGCGTGAGCAACGCCGTCTTGACCAACATGCGTAAGGTTTTCATCATGACGCTCCACCTTTCCGTAAAATAATCTGACATGAACGCCTTTGATGGTCAGATTATATGCACAAAGAAAAAGGTGGAGCAACAAAAATGTTAGAAAATCTTACGTACTATTTGCTGACGACATGTTCACCGGTCGCCCAGGCGCGGGTCGGACAGGCGCGAGTCGGTGAGGCGGTGGAAGTTGAAATGCGCGTTCAATTGCCCCTGCAGCATCTCCTTGCGCGCCTTTTCCTGGGCAAGCGCTTCCCGTTCCTTTTCCTTTTCCCACATCTTGCGGATTTCGTACGTCTGCATTCCATCTTCCATTTTATTGGCGATCTCGGCCAAAATGTCGACGTCTTCAAAGGAATATTTGCGCGTTCCGCCCTTCGTCCGCTCAGGCGTCACGAGCTTGCGCTCTTCGTAATAGCGAATCTGGCGGACGGACAGGCCGGTCAGCTCCGCAACCGTACCGATCGGGATCACTTTTTTCTTCCGGTAGGACATCCCCATCCACCACCTTGCTTGAAGTGAACTTGTATATAATGTAACAGATTCCGACCCAAACTCAAAGGGCAAACGTCAGAAAAGATGACAGATTTTTTTGGAAGATTGGATGCCCAAGACCGGTATCGCGACGGAAAACCGGACATGCCCTTTGCGGCGAACGTCCCGTGAAAAGGCCGTCTTTATCGGATTTTCGGCGACTTTTTGCAAAAAGTATGTTAGAAAATCTTACGTATATGTGGAATAAAAGATGACGATGTGAAAAAATGTACCCATCGAATTCAGACTCATGAATTCATATCAAGATAACTTCAGGAGGGATTCCCATGTCAGCGAAAAACTACACGGCCGACGATATTTTGCGCATGGCCAAGGAGGAAAATGTCCGGTACATCCGCCTCCAGTTCACCGACCTGCTCGGCATCATCAAGAACGTGGAAATTCCCGTCGACCAGCTGCCGAAGGCCCTGGAAAACCGGATCATGTTTGACGGTTCTTCGATCGAAGGCTTCGTCCGCATCGAGGAGTCCGACATGTATCTGTATCCGGAGCTGAGCACCTGGATGATCTTCCCGTGGGCGACGAAGGAAGGCGCCAAGGTGGCCCGCCTGATCTGCGACGTGTATACGCCCGAAGGGCAGCCGTTCGCCGGCGACCCACGCGGCGTCCTGAAGCGGATGCTGAAGGAAGCCGAGAAGCTGGGCTTCACCGCCATGAACGTGGGGCCGGAACCGGAGTTCTTCCTCTTCAAGACCGACGCGGAAGGCCATCCGAAGCTGGAAGTGAACGACAACGGCGGCTACTTCGACCTTTCTCCGACCGACCTCGGCGAGAACTGCCGCCGCGACATCGTGCTCACGCTGGAGGAAATGGGCTTCGACATTGAAGCTTCCCACCACGAAGTGGCGCCCGGCCAGCACGAAATCGACTTCAAGTACGCCAACGCCGTGGAGGCGGCGGACAACATCCAGACGTTCAAGCTGGTGGTGAAAAACATCGCCCTGGCCCACGGCCTGCACGCCACCTTCATGCCGAAGCCGCTGTACGGGGTCAACGGTTCGGGCATGCACTGCCACCAATCCCTGTTCCGGGGGAGCGAAAACGCGTTCTACGATCCAAGCGACGAGCTCGGCCTGAGCGAGACGGCCAAGCACTACATCGCCGGCCTGCTGAAGCACGCCCGCGGCTTCGCCGCCATCACGAACCCGACGGTCAACTCCTACAAGCGGCTTGTCCCGGGCTATGAAGCGCCGTGCTATGTGGCCTGGTCGGCCAAGAACCGCAGCCCGCTCATCCGGGTGCCCGCCAGCAAGGGCCTGAGCACCCGCATCGAGCTGCGGAACCCGGACCCGTCCGCCAACCCGTATCTGGCCCTCGCGGTCATGCTGGCCGCCGGCCTGGACGGCATCCGCAAGAAGCTGAAGCTGCAGCCGCCGACCAACCAAAACATCTACACGATGAGCGACGCGGAACGGATGGAAAAGGGCATCATCAGCCTGCCGTCCTCGCTGCAGGAAGCGCTGGAAGAGCTGAAGAACGACGACGTGATCTGCGAGGCGCTGGGCGAACACGTGCTGACCCACTTCATCCGCGCGAAGGAAATCGAGTGGGAAATGTACCGGACGCAAGTCCATCCGTGGGAACGCGATCAATACCTCACCACGTATTGATGCGCGTCCCGCGGAGGCGGCGCGGACCGGAGACGGACGCTGCCGGTTGCGCCGCCGGATGCGCTGCCGGACGCGTCGGCCGCTTCGGCGAACCTTCCGCCGGCGGGTTTTTCGGAACCCGCGGCGGGAGGTTTCTTCTTTTTTATGGAAAGTTCATGTCAAGATATTGGAGCCTGAAAATCCTTGATTCGTAAGCTTTTATGACAAACTTGTAAGTCATTTTTTATTAAAAATGAAAGATCATCAAAATAAATTTTATCATTAATCCAAAAAAAGGTGATGGCAGATTTTCTTCCAAGGCTGTGGATAAATTGCCGCGCCAATATTACGATGTGAACCTAAAGCATTGCATCACAAAAACGGGGAGGGCAGGAGCATGACGCAGACTCGTTTCCCGCAACCACAGGGACTCTACGATCCGGCATTCGAACATGACGCCTGCGGCATCGGGCTCCTGGCACATGTCAAGGGCATCCGGTCGCACGGTCTGGTCCGCCGGGCGCTGGACATCCTGAGAAGGCTCGATCATCGCGGCGGCCGCGTGGAACCGGACAGCGGGGACGGCGCCGGCATCCTGACGCAAATTCCGCATGAAGTGTTCGCGAAATGGGCGGCTTCCGCCGGGGTGGAACTGCCGAATCCGTATGGCGTGGGCATGGCGTTCCTGCCCGTGGACGATGACATCCGCGCGGCCTGCGAAAGGGAACTGGAGCGCATCGCGTCGGAAGAGGGACTCGTCATCGCCGGATGGCGGACGGTGCCGACGGACCCGTCCGTGCTGGGCCAAAGCGCCCGCGAGACCGTTCCGTGCATCCGCCAGTTCGTGGTCGGCTGGCCGGGCTTCGCGGCGGCTTCCGAAACGGACGACGGTTTCGCCTTCGAACGGAAGCTGTACGCGCTCCGCAAGCGGGCCGAGAAGGAAATCGGCAAGGCGGCGCACGCGCAGGGGCACGCCTTCTATTTTCCCAGCCTGTCCGGCCGGACCATCGTGTACAAGGGGCTGCTCACGCCCGAACAGCTGCCGCGTTTTTACAAGGATCTTACGGACGAGGACTACACGTCCGCGCTGGCCCTGGTTCACTCGCGGTTCAGCACGAATACGTTTCCCAGCTGGGAGCGGGCCCATCCGTACCGGTATCTCATCCACAACGGCGAGATCAACACGATCAAGGGCAACGTCAACTGGATGCGCGCCCGCGAGGCGGCGCTTGAGTCCGGGCTGTTCCCGGACATGGAGAAGATCCGCCCGATCATCGACGAGAGCGGCAGCGACTCGGCGATGCTGGACAACGCGCTGGAATTCCTGCGCCTGTCCGGCCGGGATCTGGCCCACGCCGTGATGATGCTGGTCCCGGAACCGTGGGTCGGCGATCCGATGATGGACGAGGACAAGCGGGCGTTTTACGAATACCACAGCTGCCTGATGGAACCGTGGGACGGCCCGGCTTCGGTGGCGTTCACCGACGGCGTGCGGATCGGCGCCTGTCTGGACCGCAACGGGCTGCGCCCGTCGCGCTACTACGTCACCGACGACGACATGGTGATCATGGCCTCCGAAGTCGGGGTCATGGATGTGGCCGCCGACCGCGTCGTCCGCAAGGACCGGCTGCGTCCCGGGCAGATGCTGCTGGTGGACACCTCGCTGGGCCGGATCATTCCCGACGAGGAAATCAAGCGGACCATTTCGACGGAGCGGCCCTACAAGGAATGGGTCCGCAAGCACCTGGTCAAGCTCGGCGAGCTGCCGCCCGCGCCGAAGGAAGCGGTGCCCGCCGTACCCGCGCCGGACGAGCTGGTCCGGCTGCAGCGGGCGTTCGGCTACACCTTCGAGGAGATCCACAAGACGCTCAAGCCCATCGCTTCCCGCGGGGAGGACCCGGTCGGCTCGATGGGATACGACGCGGCGCTCGCGGTGCTGTCGAAGAAACCGCAGCTCCTTTACAACTATTTTAAACAAATGTTTGCCCAGGTGACCAACCCGCCCATCGACGCGTTCCTGGAAAAAATGATCACCTCCGTGGAATCGATGGCGGGTCCGGACCGGAACCTGCTGGACCCGGGGCCGGAGCACGCGCGGAAAATCCGCCTGCCCACGCCCATCCTGACGGACGAGGAGCTGGCGCGGATCCGGGAAAACCGCCTGGACGGGCTGAAGGCGGCGACGCTTCCCATGCTGTTCCCGGCCGCGCCCGGCGAAGCCGGGCTGAAGGAAGGGCTGGACGCGTTGTTTGCGGCGGCGGAGCGGGCGATCGCGGAAGGCGCGTCGCTGCTGGTGCTGTCGGACAGGGGCGTCGGTCCCGGCATGGCGCCGATTCCGGCGCTCTTGGCGACGGCCGGTTTGCACCATCATCTGATCCGGAGCGGCTTGCGGACGAAAGCCAGCCTCATCGTCGAATCCGGCGAGCCGCGGGAAGTGCATCATTTTGCCCTGCTGCTCGGCTACGGAGCGGCGGCGGTCAACCCATACCTGGCCCTGGCTTCGGTGGCCAGGCTGCATGAGGAAGGACAGCTGGAACCGCTGTCGCTGGAGGAAGCGCTGGATCGGTATGTAAAGGGCGTCACCAAGGGACTTTTGAAGGTCATTTCGAAAATGGGCATCTCTACGATCCAAAGCTACATCGGCGCCCAGATCTTCGAAGCCGTCGGCATCAGCCGGGAAGTGACGGAGAAGTATTTCACCGGCACGCCGTCGCGGATCGGCGGCATCGGGCTGGAAACGATCGCGCGGGAGACGCTCATGCGGCATGAAATGGCGTTTCCGCGCGGTGATGACGCCGATACGGCGATCGACGCCCTTGATCCGGGTGATGACCTTCAGTGGCGCCCGGACGGGGAAGACCACCTGTTCACGCCGTACACCATCCACACGCTGCAGCACGCGGTGCGCACAGGCGACTACGGGCTGTTCCGGGAATACAGCCGGCACGTGGACGAAACCGCGAAGAAAAGCTGCACGCTGCGGGGGCTCCTGGAGTTCGTTCCGGACCGTCCGCCGGTTCCGCTGGAAGAGGTGGAGCCCGAAGAGTCGATCCTGCGCCGGTTCCGCACCGGGGCGATGTCCTTCGGCTCGATCAGCAGGGAAGCCCACGAGACGCTGGCCATCGCCATGAACCGCATCGGCGGCAAGAGCAACTCCGGCGAAGGCGGGGAAGATCCGGCGAGGTACGTCCCGGACGAAAACGGCGATTCGCGCAGCAGCGCCATCAAGCAGGTGGCGTCGGGACGCTTCGGCGTGAACAGCCATTACCTGGTCAATGCGAAGGAAATCCAGATCAAGATGGCCCAGGGCGCCAAGCCCGGCGAGGGCGGACAGCTGCCCGGCCACAAGGTCTATCCCTGGATCGCCAGGGCGCGCAACTCGACGCCGGGCGTCGAGCTCATTTCGCCGCCGCCGCACCATGACATCTATTCGATCGAAGATTTGGCGCAGCTCATCTTCGACCTGAAATGCGCCAACCCGGCGGCGGACATCAACGTGAAGCTCGTGTCCGAGGCGGGCGTCGGCACCATCGCCGCGGGCGTGGCGAAGGCGCGGGCCGACGTCATCCTGATCAGCGGTTACGACGGCGGCACCGGCGCGGCGGCCCGCACCAGCATCAAGCATGCGGGGATGCCGTGGGAGCTCGGGCTGTCCGAGACGCACCAGACGCTGGTGCTCAACGGGCTGCGCGGCCGGGTGCGCCTCGAGGTCGACGGCAAGATGATGACCGGCCGCGACGTGGTCATCGCCGCCATGCTCGGCGCGGAGGAATTCAGCTTCTCCACGCTGCCGCTGGTGGCGGTGGGCTGCGTGATGATGCGGGTCTGCCATCTGGACACGTGCCCGGTGGGCATCGCAACGCAAAATCCGGAGCTGCGCGCCAAGTTCCCGGGCAAGCCGGAACATGTGATCCACTTCATGCGGTTTGTCGCCCGCGAAGTGCGGGAAATCCTGGCGCAGCTGGGCCTGCGTTCGCTGGACGAGGCGGTCGGGCGCACGGACCTGCTCCGGCAGGTGAAGCCGGACGACCACTGGAAGGCGGCGGAACTCGACCTGACTCCGCTCCTGTACCGGCCCGAAGCCGGCCCGGACGTCGCCACCCGCCACTGCGAGGCGCAGGACCACGGCATCGAGCGGACGCTGGACGCGCGGGAGATCATCCCGCTGTGCCGGCCGGCGCTCGAGGCGAAGGAGCCGGTGGCCGCGGTGTTGCCGATCTCCAACGAAAACCGCGCCGTCGGCACCGTGCTCGGCAGCGAAGTGTCGAAGCGCTACGGGGCGGAAGGCCTGCCGGAGGACACGATCCGGCTGCACTTCGTCGGCTCGGCGGGGCAAAGTTTCGGCGCCTTCGTGCCGAAGGGCGTCACCATGACGGTGGAAGGGGACGCCAATGACTACTTCGGCAAGGGGCTGTCCGGCGGCAAGCTCGCCATCTGGCCGCCGGCCCGGTCGAAGTTCGCGCCCGAGAAAAACATTCTGATCGGCAACGTGGCTTTCTACGGCGCCACCGCCGGGGAAGCGTACATCCGCGGCGTGGCCGGCGAGCGGTTCTGCGTCCGCAACAGCGGCGCCAACGTGGTGGTGGAAGGCGTCGGCAACCACGGCTGCGAGTACATGACCGGCGGGCGGGTCGTCATCCTTGGCGAGATCGGCCAGAATTTCGCGGCCGGCATGTCGGGCGGCATCGCCTACATCTTCGGCGACCTGCCGGACGTGAAGAAGCGCTGCAACCTGTCGCTGGTGGATCTCGAAACGCTGGACGATCCCGCCGAAGCGGCCATCGTCCGCGCCATGATCGAAAAGCACGTGAAGTACACCCACAGCGCGCTGGGCCAGGCCATCCTGGACGACTGGAAGCGGCAGTCGCGGCGTTTCGTCCGCATCATCCCGCGGGATTACCGGCGCATGCTGGAGGCCATCGATCGCTTCCGCCAGGCGGGTTATTCCGAAGCGGATGCGGAGCTGGCGGCGTTCCGCGCGGAGAAGCTCGGCCTGCAGCCGGTCGCCGCGGAAGCCATGCGGGCCTGACGGGCTTACGGGTCCGCGCCGCTCCCCAAAGCTTGGCGTTGCGGCCGCATCCGCGGGCAAGCGCCGTCCCGCGGCGCGGGGCAGCGCCATCCCGCGGCCCGGCGTGCCCCCGTCCCGGACCCATGCGGACTTGAAGATCCGTGGAACGGGAAAAACAAGGAGGGAAGTCCGATGGGAAAACCAACCGGATTCATGGAATACGTCCGTGAAGATCTGCCCGAGCGCAACCCGCGCCAGAGGATCTCGGACTGGAACGAGCTGTACGAACCGCTTCCGGAGGACAAACTGCGCCTGCAGGCCGCCCGGTGCATGGACTGCGCCGTTCCGTTCTGCCAGACCGGCATGAACTTCGGAAAGCTCACGACGGGCTGCCCGCTGCACAACCTGATTCCGGAATGGAACGACCTGGTCTACCGGGGCCGCTGGAAGGAAGCCCTGGACCGGCTGCACATGACCAACAACTTTCCGGAGTTTACCGGGCGGGCCTGTCCCGCGCCGTGCGAAGGCTCGTGCGTGGCCGCCCTGGTGAACGATCCGGTCACCATCAAAAACATCGAGCGCACCATCATCGACCGCGGTTTTGCGGAAGGATGGGTGAAGCCCAATCCGCCCGGATTCCGCACGGGGAAAAAGGTGGCCGTCGTCGGCTCCGGCCCCGCCGGCCTGGCGGCCGCCGACGAGCTGAACAAGATGGGGCATCTCGTGACCGTGTTCGAGCGGGATGACCGGATCGGCGGGCTGCTTACCTACGGCATCCCGAAAATGAAGATCGAGCAGCACGTCGTCGACCGCCGCGTCCGCCTGCTGGAGGAAGAAGGCATCACGTTCCTCACCGGCGTGAACGTGGGCGTGAACTACCCGGCGGACCGGCTGACGGCCGAATTTGACGCCGTCGTGCTCTGCATCGGCGCGCAGAAGCACCGCGATCTGCCGATTCCGGGCCGGCATCTCGCCGGCGTCCATTTTGCCATGGAGTTTCTCTGGAAGAACGGCAAGAGCCTGCTCGACTCCGGCCTCGCGGACGGCAACTACATCTCCGCGGAAGGCAAGGACGTGGTGGTCATCGGCGGCGGCGACACGGCGACGGACTGCGTCTCCACCGCCCTGCGCCACGGCTGCCGGAATCTGGTGCAGTTCGACATCTATCCGATCCGGCCGGCGGAGCGCGCTCCGGACAACCCGTGGCCGCTGTGGCCGGTCATCCACCGGAAGGACTATGGCCAGAAGGAAGCCGCCGCCGTGTACGGCGACGACCCGCGGGAGTTCGGCGTGTCCGCCAAGGAATTCATCGACGACGGGAACGGGCGCCTGGCCGGCGTGAAGACCGTGCAGGTGCGGACCATCCGGGAAGGCGGCGCCGTCCGGCGCGAAGAGATCCCCGGCACGGAGCGGACGTGGCCGGCGCAGCTGGCGCTCATCGCCATCGGCTTCAGCGGGCCGGAGCAGGAGCTGCTGCAACAAATGGGCATCGCCACCGACGAGCGATCCAACATCGCGGCCGAGTACGGCAAATATGAAACGAACGTGCCCGGCGTGTTCGCCGCGGGCGACGCGCGGCGCGGCGCCAGCCTCATCGTGTGGGCGATCCACGAAGGCCGCGAAGCCGCGAAGGCCTGCGACCAGTACCTGCGCGCCAAGGCCCGCACGGCGTGACGGACGGTCTGAGCGAAGCGGCCGGGCAGGCATGCGCCGGCGATCGGCGGCGTGCATGCCTTGCGCCAGGGCGGCCAAACTTGGACCATGCGATGACGGTCGTGTACGGGCTGCTTCGGAACGGCTGAAGAAGATGACTCCCCGGGAAGGGGGAAAGGAGGACCACATGGAACAGACCACCGCGGCGGGACAAGTCCCGTACATCCAGGGGCGGTTCGCCGAGCGCATCGGCGGCTCGGGATTCGGCCTCGGCACGGAAATCTACAAATTCGAAAAAATCAAGCGGGCGAAGCGGGAGGCGACGGCCCGGCATCCCGGCGTGGAGCTGATCGACCTCGGCGTGGGCGAGCCGGACGAAGGCGCCGATCCGCTGGTCGTGGAGGCACTGGCGCGTGAAGCGGGCAAGCGGGAAAACCGCTTCTACGCCGACAACGGCATCGCCGAGTTCAAGGCGGCGGCCGCGAAGTACCTGCGCGACGTGTTCGGCGTGGACGGCATTGATCCGGAAACCGAGGTCAACCACGCCATCGGCGCCAAGTCGGCCCTGTCCATTCTGCCGCTGGCTTTCATCAACCCGGGCGACGTAACGATCATGCCCACGCCCTGCTATCCGGTGCTCGCCACGCACACGAAATACCTGGGCGGCGAGATCGCCTGGCTGCCGATCCACGAGGGCAACCGGTTCCTGCCGGACCTCGATTCCCTGTCCCCGGACGTCCTGAAACGGGCCAAACTCCTCTATCTGAACTATCCGAACAACCCGACGGGGGCGTCGGCGACGCGGGAGTTTTTCGAGAAAGTCGTGGACTTCGCCCGGAAGCACGAAATCATCGTGGTGCACGACGCGGCTTACGCGGGTCTTGTATTCGACGGAGCGCGGCCGCTCAGCTTCCTGTCCGTGCCCGGGGCGAAGGACGTCGGCGTGGAGATCCATTCCCTGTCCAAGTCTCACAACATGACCGGCTGGCGGATCGGCTTCGTGGCCGGCAACCCGCTGGTCGTCAAGGCCTTCGCCACAGTGAAGGACAACTGCGATTCCGGCCAGTTCATCGCCATTCAGAAGGCTGCTATTGAGGCGTTGGCGCATCCGGAGATCACCCGGCGCACCGCGGAGAAATACTCCCGCCGCCACGAGATGCTGGCCTCCGTCCTGCGCGAAGCCGGCTTCCGGGCGGCCAAGCCGCAAGGGTCCTTCTTCCTGTACACCGAGGCGCCGATCGCCGTGGAAGGCGGTCCGGAGTTTCCGACGGCGGAGGATTTCAGCCAGTTCCTGATCAAGGAGAAGCTCATCTCCACCGTGCCCTGGGATGACGCCGGCCGGTACATCCGCTTCTCCGTCACTTTCGAGGCGAAGGATGAAGCGGACGAGCGGCGGGTAATGGACGAGATCCGGCGCCGCCTGTCCGACTGCCGGTTCATCTTCCGGTGAGGGAAGGAGGAGCGCGATGCCGCAGGCGATCAAATTCACCAAAATGCACGGGCTGGGCAACAACTATGTGTTCGTCGACCTGTTCGGGCAGCCGCTTCGCGAGGAAATCCTCAGCGACCTGGCCGTGCGCGTCTCCGACGTGAACACCGGCATCGGTTCCGACGGGCTCATCCTGATCGGTCCGTCGGAACGGGCCGATTTTCGCATGCGCGTCTTCAACGCCGACGGTTCGGAGGCGAAAAACTGCGGCAACGGCCTGCGCTGCGTCGCCAAATACGTGGTGGAACGGGGCCGCACGTCCAAGCGGCGGTTCACCATCGAGACGCTGGGCGGCGTCGTCCGCGTGGATGCGCACGCGGGCGCCGCGGGGCGCGTGGAGCAGGTCACCGTCGACATGGGCGAACCCCGTCTGCGCAAGCGGGACCTGCCGATGCTGGGCGATCCCGACAGCGAGACCGTGGACGAAGCGGTGGACATCGACGGCGAAACGCACCGGATGACCTGCGTTTCCATGGGCAACCCGCACGCGGTGCTCATCGTGCCGGATGCGGCCGCCGCGCCGGTGGCCGAGCTCGGCCCGCGGATCGAACGGTTGCCGGTGTTTCCCGAGCGGGTCAACGTGGAGTTCATCTCCTTCCGCGGCGACGCGGAGATCGATTTTCGCGTGTGGGAGCGCGGTTCGGGCATCACCCGGGCCTGCGGCACGGGGGCCTGCGCGGCCGTGGTCGCCGGCGTGCTGAACGGCCGCCTGGAGCGGGGCAGGCCGGTCACCGTCCACCTGGAAGGCGGCGATCTTGTCATCACCTGGGCGGAGGACGGCCGCGTGCTCATGACCGGTCCCGCCGAGATCACCTGCGACGGCGTGTATTATTATCAATAGAAGAATTTTTTCAAGCTGTTCTTGCGTGATGCCTCTATGGGGCTCTCTTTCGTATTTCGCTCCAAAAAAGGGATGGTCTCATGGAACATCTGCTGTTTGTGTACGGGACGTTGCGAAGGGGAGAAATCAACCACGCGTTGCTTGGGTCTTCGCGGTGCGAGTCGTTTTTGGCGGTCATGCCGGGTTCGCTGTATGATACGGGCAGGGGTTATCCGGCGATGGCGGAAGGAAAAGGGGAGGCGGAGGGAGCGGGAATCGTATGCGGAGAAATTTACCGGGTCGATGAGGAGACGCTGGCGCGCATCGACGATCTGGAAGATTATTACGGACCTGGCGATCCGCGCAATCTCTACGAACGGGTGGAGAGGACGGCGCGCACGGACCGCGGCGAAACGGACGTGCTCGTATACGTGTCGGATAAGTTGCGCGCCGGGCCGGAAATTCCGTTCGGGGAATGGAAGCTGTACCGGATGGCGAAGAAACCGGCCCTGCCGTATTTTGTCTATGACGGCTGCATGGAGGACGGGCCAATCAAAATGGCGGATGTGATCGGGAGAGGCGCGGTTTACGGATGCCAAGTGCGGTTTACCCGGCACGTCTCCGGTGGAGTCCGGGCCGACATGGTGGAAACGGGAGGCGTGACCCAAGGCATCCTGTACCGCATTCCCGTCGAGGCGCTGGAAGGGAGTCTGTACCGCCGGGAGGAGGTGCGCACGGGCATCTGTCGCCCCGCGGTCGTGCCGGTGACGCTGGACAGCGGGGAAGTCGCGGACGCGCTAACGTTCGTCGCGGCGGAAAAACAACCGGAGACCGCGCCCAAGAAGTGATCGCTGACTGTACAGGGCTGTCCCGCCAGTCCGGCAAACCTGAGGGACAGCCCCTTTTTTCGCGCAATCGGCTCCTTATTTTCCCGTCATCTTCCGCTTCGCGGCTCCGCATCCGCACGTCCTTTTTCTTTTGCGCGGCAACGAAATGATTTTCCCGCAGAACAACGAAGAGAAATCTTCTCCGAACAGACACCGTCTGACAAACCGGATGTCCGTCACTTTGAGCCCGGCTCGGGCCAGATTTCTGCGGGTAACCGGAATGAATTCGGTCCTGGCCCGAATCACCCGGCCGTTCCGCTTAACGTCCGCCAGCCAGATGGGCGGCTGTCCGACGAAACAGCCGGACGGGCCGCCGGCGTTTTGTCCCGAGAAGCTTCGGAGCACCAGCACATCCGTCCTTCGCGGCCTTCGGGCCAGCGAGGGAACCAGAAATCGCATGCTCGCCATCGACGTCTCCGTCCTTGCGTGAAATCGTTTTTGATTTTTATATATGAACCTGGAACGGAGACGGTTTGGATGGCCGCCCGCATGCCGGCAAGAAACCGACAACGCCGGGAATTTCGCGGGGAGAAGGAGAATTTGCGCGGGATGCCGAATCTTCCCAGGGCATCCATCTCCGCGCCCGGTCCGCGCGAGCGGGGAGGCGACGGCGTCCGTCATGGTTCGGTACGAGAATTTTGACCATATCGACGATTTTGCGGAATTGGAAGCCATCGAAACGGAACTGTGGGATCTGGAAGAGACGAATCCCGATGAAGCCAAAAAGGCTTTGCTCCGCCTGTATAAAAGGATGTGGAAACTTCGTCCCGGGGAAATCAGGTTTGAAAGGTCCATCGCACAGTTGTACCTGGAGCTGGGTTGCGACCTGAAAGAACGCCAGGCGAATTACCGGGAAGCCCGCAGTTATTTCGAAGAACTGATCAAAATGAAAGAACCGGTACCCGTGCCGATTGCCCATTATCGTCTCGGTTTTATCCATTACTACGAGAAACGCTGGATGAAGGCCATCAAGCATTTCAACCGCGCCATCAGCGGCATGGATCCCCGGAAGGCGGATCCCGTCGAGGCATGGGCCAGGCTGGACGAATCCCAATTGTTCAAGGCCCATGTCCGTCTGGCCATGGCCTACAAGCAAAGGATGAAGGAAGTCGTCCGGAAGGCCAGGGCTCTCTATGCCGGAGCAGTCGAGCGGGAAGAAACGAATCGCCCCTTCCATCAGGAACTGGATCTGGAAATCGGGTTTGAAGAGGAGGAAGAGAAGCCCTACGCCTGCGATGACGGTTCACAATCGAAACTGCTCAACGGAGCGGAATTTGACAGGATCAGAAGGCTGGAAAACGCCGTGGTCTTCGACGACACCGGATCCGCAAAATATCTGCATGTTTCCGGCGTGCCCCATAAAGTCGGCCAGAGGATGGCGGATCTTCTGCGGTTTCTGTTGAAAAACCGTTCGAGACCCGTAGCTTCAAGCGAGTTGCGAAACCGTCTGCGCATCGATCAGCCGGAAGTTACAATCAAACATTTGCGGGATTTTTTGCAGGATTGCGGCCTGGATTCGACCACCGTCGCGACCGTCAGAGGACAGGGTTACCGATGTACGCATCCATGCACATATTGGGTCTGTGACCGGAATGACCCGGTCCGGTGGCTTGAAGGATAGCCATGCCGCAAGTCTCCCCATGGCTTCATGTTGTCCATTTTGTCATCCCCAGCGTCCGCTTCCGACCGGCAACCTTACAGCCCTTGTAATCTTCGTTTGATAGATTGGTCATGGAGAAAATCCATGAAGGGGCTGGTATGCATGGAACATCGGTTGTTCGTGTACGGGACGCTGCGAAGGGGAGAACGCAACCACGGGCTCCTGGGGTCGTCGCGCTGCGAGGCGTTTTTGGCTCGGGCGCCGGGGGTGCTGGTGGACACCGGATTGGGCTTCCCGGCGATGAAAGAGACGGGCGCGTCAAGCGGCGAAACGCCGGGGATGGTGTGCGGAGAAATCTATCGGGTCGACAAAGCCACGCTGGCGCGCATTGACATCCTGGAAGATTACCACGGACCGGGCGATCCGCGCAATCTCTACGAACGGGTGGAAATGAAGGCCCGGACGGACCGGGGCGAGATGGACGTGCTGGCGTACGTGTCGGACCGGTTTCGCGACGGCGCCGCCATTTGCTTCGGGGACTGGAAACTGCACCGGATGTTGCGGGAACCGCACGTGCTGTATTTCGCCTACGGCAGCTGCATGGACGACGAACGGTTCAAGAAGGCCGGCGTGGCCGATTGGTTCCGCGATATGGTTGGCAGGGGAACCGTGCACGGGTGCAATCTGCAATTCACCCGGCAGGCTTCCGATGGGGGACGGGCGGATATGGTGGAGACGGGCGGCGTGACGGAAGGCAAGCTGTACCGCATACCCGTGGAAGCCCTGGAGGGGTATCTGTATGGCCGGGAAGGGGTGCGCCTCGGCATCTACCGTCCGGCTGTCGTGCCGGTGAGACTGGACAGCGGCGAGACCGCGGACGCGCTGACGTTTGTGGTCGTGGACAAGCGGCCGGAGACCGCCCCGCCGGAATGGTATATGGAAGAAATCCTCCGCGGCGCCGGGGGCACCGTGTCGGAATCGTATTACGAAGCGCTTTTGGACCGGTTTTTTTCGTTCGGATACCAAGGGATCGGGAAATAGTCCGGTTGCCGGAAAGAGAATTCGGGAGGCGGAAAGGGACGGCCATGTACGAATTCAGGGATGCGAAAAGGGAAGATTTCGGGCAGATCGCGGCTTTTCCGCAGGATCGCCGGGAGGCGTTTTTCATGTGGCCCAGGGGGAGCTATCCGTTCACCGCCGAAGCGTTGTACGAAGCGGCCATGAGGCGTCTTCTTCCGACGGTGGCGCTCCGGGAGGGCGAGATTGCCGGCTATGCCAACCTGTATGATCTGGAGGAAAGGGAAAGCTGCTGGATCGGCAATGTGATCGTCAGTCCGAAGCACCGGGACCAGGGAGCGGGAAAATTTCTGGTGGAAACGATGATCCGGCGGGCCAGGGACGAGCTGGGCGTGCGGGAAGTCCGGCTGGTGGTCCATAACGTGAACACGGGGGCGCTGCTTCTGTATCACAAGCTCGGGTTTGAGCCGTTCGGCCTGACACCCGCGACGGATGACGAAAACCGGGAAATCGCCAGAATCCTCATGAAGTACCGCATCCCCGGCTAAACCGGGCGGTGCGCCTTGTGCCGGTGATAGTGCCGGCTCGCCTTGACCCGGTTGCCGCAGGTGTCCATGCTGCACCAGCGCCGTTGCCGGTTGCGGCTCGTATCGTAGAAGTAAAGGATGCAGGCCTTGTTTTCGCAGGCCTTGAGCCGCTCCGGGTCCATGGACGCCGCGAACCGCGCCGTTTCCTCGAAAAACAGGGCGGCCAGATCCGCGGGCGCATACCGTCGCTCCACCGCCCAGCCCGTTCCCCGCCGGACGAGCCGGTCACGGCCGGAAGATGTCTCCAAGCCTTTATTTATATAGTCCGCAAACTCCCCGGGCAGCTCCCCGCCTTGCACCACGGCGGCAAAAGCTTTGTCCAATCGTTCCCTCAGCTCCATGATCCGGCCGAAAATTTCGCGTTTCCGTCCGGGCGCCAGCGTATCGATGCCCTCCGTCAAGACTTCCGCTTTTCCGGACCGTTTCAGCCACGCCATGACATCGTCCAGGTTGTTCAGCAGCTCCACGCGCACGCCCCGCACGCATATCCGCGTGTTCACGAAATCGACCGCAAAATCGCCCCCCACAAACACGAAATCCGGCTTCACGCGCATCCGCTCCTTTCTTCGTCTTCAATTCTAACCGATAAATTGGGTATTTACAAGTTAGAAATGGTTTGGTAATTTTAATGGGTGAAAAGTACTTTTGATGGTTAGAATGGAGGCGAAACGCAGATGAACGTGCAAAAACTTCCCTGGGCAGGCGTCCGCATCGAGTCCGGCGGCGCCGCCATCGCCATCGACCCGCTGTATCATTTCCCGGCCAAATTCGGCGAGGCCCGCGAGCCGATGCGGCCCCTGTCCGAATTCGGCCTTGTCGAGGCGGTGTTTGTGACGCACCATCACGAGGATCATTTTGATCCGAGAGCCATCGCGGCATTTTACGGCAGCGGCGTGCCCGTGTACCTGCCGGCGGATGGGGTTCCCCTCGCGGGAGAGACGGGGCTTGGGAATCTCCGCGGCGTCGCGCTCGGGGAAACGGTGACCGTGGGTTCGCTGCGGGTGACGGCGTCCTGGTCCGTTGACGGCGTGGGCGATCCGCAGTCATCCTGGATCGTGAGCGACGGGAACCGCACGATTCTTCACGGCGGGGATACGCTGTGGCACGGGTATTGGTGGAAAATGGCCCGGATGTACGGCCCGTTTGACGCCGCGCTCCTGCCGGTGAACGGCGCCGTGGTGGAACTTCCGGGACTTGTGCCCAGCGGGCAGCCGATCAGCCTGACGCCCGAGCAGGCGGTGGCGGCGGCCAAAGTGCTGGGAGCCGGACGGCTTGTGCCGATCCATTGGAGGACGATCCACCACCCGCCCGTTTACCGGCAAACGCCCGACGCCGAGGAGAGACTGGCCGCGGCCGCCAGGGGCGTCGTGGAGCTCACCGTGCTGGACACCGGGGAGGTGGCGCGGCTGTGAACATCGGCATTATCGGAGGCAGCGGAATGGCCGGATCGCGCATCGCGAAGGAAGCCGCCGACCGGGGACATGATGTGACGGCGATCGTGCGCAACCGGTCCCGCGTGGCGGACGGCCGTCTGAAGGTGCTGGAGCGGGATGTGTTTCGTCTGACGGCGGAGGACCTGGCTCCTTTCGACGTGGTGGTGGAAGCGTTCAAGGCGCCGCCCGGGCAGGAGCGCCAGCATGTGGAGGTTTGCCGGCATCTCATCGCGATCCTGCGGAACGCTCCCGGCACCCGGCTGATCGTGGTCGGCGGCGCGGGCAGCCTGTACGTGGACGAGGCGTTGACGACGCGGCTTGTGGATACGCCCGATTTTCCCGCAGCCTATCTGGAGACGGCCCGCAACATGGCGGAATATCTGGACATCCTGCGCGGAACGGAAGGGGTGTCCTGGACGTTCGTGAGTCCGTCGGCGATTTTCCAGCCGGGCGCGCGGACGGGGAAGTATGCGATCGGCGGTGACCGGCTGCTTTTCAATTCCAAAGGAGAAAGCTACGTGAGCTGCGAGGATTTCGCCGTCGCCGTGGTGGACGAGATCGAACGTCCGCGGCACGTGCGCGCGAGGTTCACGGTGGTGTCGGAAAGGGCGGACTGAATCCGAAGCGGGGCGGGGGATCATGAACGAACAACTGGCCAGATTGCTGATCGAAAGTTACGAACGGGTGACGGGACGGAAGCTTCTGGATCCGGAGCCCCTGCCGTGGGGGCGGGAGTGGGTCATCGCCGTGACGAACAGCGGGGATCCGATTCCGCAGGAGGATTTTCCTTATATAGTTGAAAGGTTTTACCGCGTCGAGCGGTCCCGCTCGAAGGATACGGGCGGCACTTAGGAATCCGCTAAGATTTTGGTCCGCAGGCCGTTAAGGATTGTCCCCTACACTTGCATTCCGTGGAATGCAAGGAGGGCAGACGGCATGCGGAAAAACGGACTCACGGCAATTGTCGCGGGAACGGGAGCCCGGGCCGTGTTGTCGGTGCTCGTTGGGTGGTTTTTGGCGGCAGTGGTGATGGAGCGTGGCGAACTCCATTTCATAAAGGAAGTGATGGAGCGTCAAGCCGGCGGCGAGCCGACAGGGGACGTAACGGTTCATGCAGTGTATTGCTCCGACCGGGTGGCGGTGCTCATGGACCATCATCTGCAGGAGGAACCGGAGACGGGGACATTCTGGCCCCCTGGCAGCTGGAGCGGCAGATGGAACTTTTGGCCGAGAACGGATTTCAGGTGATCGGCGCGGAGCAGTACGCGGCGTTCATGCCGGAAGGCGCCGAAGTTCGGACAACACGGTGCTGCTGACGTTCGACGGCGGGTATGCTTCTTTTTAAGAACTGGCCTATCCGACCTGAAGAAGTTGAACGCGTTCCCGGGAATCTTGTTGGCAAGTTTGACGAGAAGCAGAGCGCGGGGGTGCGTCCAATCCCGGGGAATGACCCGCTCCCGGGAACGGTTCACTGTGTTTTTCCGCGGGTTGACCACAAATCGTCCAGCGTATCGATTTCCCGCTCGGCGAGGAACGCGTACGTGCTTTTTTCAATCTCCTCAAGCAGTTCAATCCACCAAATGTCTTCGTTGAGATACGTGACCGTCTTCAAATAGTCGGTATAGTCGCGAGCGCGCCAGGCCGCATCGAAATCCCGCATGGCCTCGATGCGGCTCCGTGTCGATGGGTCCAAAACGACCGTCCCTTCGGTTTCCCACTCGTCAAAATAATGCGCAATTTTCATGGCATTTACCGAGCTCAGGTTGTTGCGAAACGACTCGTCCCGCCGTCCGAGATAAACGGCAAGATCGCGATAGTTTCTGACGAAGTCTGCCAAGTCTTTGTGAATCGACGCCAGCATGTGTCTCTGGCGGCTGGAAAGTGTTCCTGTATTCAGGATGTCGGTATAAATCTCATCGGCGGTATTCAACGATATGAAGAAGTCGAGCAGATCCGTGTTATAAGCCCGGTTCAAAACAAACGCTTTATATTTTTCTTTCGCGTTATATTGCTCCGCCGCAAAAACAACGGCCGCAACGAGGACGGCCAGGGCGGCGATGAGACCGCGTTTCGAATTCAAGATCTTGACCAGACGTTCCAAGCGATCACCTTCTTTTGCAAGCATACAACCCAGAGTCATCGGCCTCTTATCAGCGCGGCAAGAAAGGGGGACCGATGACATTTTCATAGCTGAGTGATCCTTTGCTTCTTCGCTATCAACAGTCTGTATGGATGTATCCTCGCAGAAAGCAAAGTAGTTGCGCGAAATCTTGCCATTGATGCGGTCCGCCAACGTTAAAATTTTTTATTTTTTCCGGACGAGATTCGTTTCCTTTCCGAATCGCGAATGTATTGGAGAGTTGAATCCGGCGAACCGGAAAATAATGGAATGGAAATGGAATGAAAAATCGAACCGCGAGATTGCCCTTCGTTTCAAGTTGACGGAAGGAGCCGTTAAGCAGAAGCTTCACCGGGCGAGAAAAACGCTTGAGAAGAAATTGTATCAAAGATGGCAATTTCCAAACAAAGGATCTCCAAACGTGCCTTAACGATGGGACTCGACATTCAATGCCCGCTGACAGGTTCACTGTGTGCTTTTGCGATCCTGCCATAAATCATTAAGCGAATCCATTTGTCGTTCGGCGAGGAACGTTATCGTGCTGGTTTCAACCGCCTCCAGAAAGCGAAGCCACGAAGCGTCGTTGATGCGAAAAGACTCAATATCCCGGCCAACTGCGGCGAGCCATCCTGAATCGAATTCCCGAAAAACCGCAATGTGGTTTCGTGTCCGCTGATCCAGGTTGATCGGGCTTTCGATATCCGGGTCGTTGAAGTAACGCATGATGATCATGGCATTGGGCGAGCTTTGATTGTAACGAAAGGAGTCATCCCGCAGCCGGAGAAAAACGGCTAGATCGCGGTAAGTCCTGATGATGTCCGCCAAGTCATGGTGAATATCCGACAGCAGATAACTTTGGCGGCCGTTCATGGAGCCTTTTTCCAGAATCTCGGCATAGAGCCGGTCAGCCCTTTCCAACAGCTCGACAAACCGGGGCATATCCGGGCCAAACCGGGCGGAAACATATGCTTTATATTTCTCTTTGGTGTTATATTGTGTCAAAGCAAAAACGACGGTTATAACGATCGCAAACAAGACGACGAGGAGACTCCGCTTCGCTTTCAAGTTCTTGATCCAACGGTTCATGCAACCACCTTCTTTTACATTATATAACAACATATGGGGAGTCAACGCCTGAAATCATTTTTCAAACACACAAGGAAGGGATTTGGTTACGGTTTGATTGAAGAAAATTTCCCGGAAATCCCTATTGAAGCAAGTTGATTATTGGACAAGAAGTCGGAACTTGTCTGGAAGTGACATTCACGAATCGCGGGACGTCGTTCTCTGGATTCATCGGAACGCTGGAAGAGAAGGATATCCGGTAATAAGTAGGGCTGCTGCGCGACGCTTCCCAACGAATCAGTCGGCAGGCTCTCTTTTCTCTTTTTTCATGCTGAAAATAGAGGGCCGTGGGAGGAACCGGGTTTCTTTCGAAGAAAAGAGTATTTGACGGGCACGGTTGGAACGCCGGACGCCGGAGTACGGTCGGGCGCTCAGGTCTGCGGTGAAAGGAAAGAAACGGCGAAAGAGAGATACCATGTACAGATACAGGGATGCGAAAAAGGAAGATCTCGGGCAAATCGCGGCTTTTCCGAGGGATCGCCGGGAGGCGTTTTTCATGTATCCCGGGGGGAGCTGTCCGTTCAGCGCCGAAGCGCTGTACGAAGCGGCCCTGAAGCGCCTTCTTCCGACGGTGGTGCTCCGGGACGGCGAGATTGCCGGCTATGCCAACGCGTATGATCTGGAGGAAGGAAACGCCGCTGGATCGGCAACGTGATCGTCAGCCCGAAGCACCGGGGCAGGGAGCGGGAAAATTTCTGGTGGAAACAATGATCCGTCGGGCCGGGGACGAGCTGGGCGTGCGGGAAGTCCGGCTGGTGTGCCACAACGTGAACACGGGAGCGTTCCTTTTTATCACAAACTCGGATTTGAGCCATTCGGCATGAAAGTGGTGACAGATCACGAGAACCGGGAAATCGCCGGAATCCTGATGAAATACCGCATCCCGAAAAGGGTGGAGTGAACCGGATGGAACGGAAGAACCGGGTGAATCCGGCGGCCATGGACGAACAACGGGCCAGATTGCTGATCGACAGCTACCGGCGGGCGACGGGACGGAAGCTTCTGGATCCGGAGCCCCCGCCGGGGAAAGAAGCGGAATCGCTGTTCGAGGCGCCGTTCGCCCTGCTGTCGCACGGCACGGAGCCGGACCCGATCCTGCGGTACGGGAACCGCAAGGCGCTCGAGCTGTGGGAGATGGACTGGGAGGCGTTCACGTCCATGCCCTCCCGGCTGACGGCGGAACCGGCGGAGCGCGGCGGGCGGGAGAAGCTGCTCGCGGACGTCCGGGAAAAGGGTTACTCGGACGGCTACCGGGGCGTGCGCGTTTCATCGAGCGGCCGCCGCTTTGAAATCATCGACGCCGTCGTCTGGAACGTGGTGGACGAGCGCGGAACGTATTGCGGCCAGGCGGCCATGATTCCGCGGTGGCGATTTTTGTCGGATTGAGTGGTATGACGGAAACGGGAAACGGAAACCTCCCCGGCCGGGAGAACCGGACGGGGGATTTTTTTGATTTTTTCAGGATTTACAAGCTTTCCGTCTCGCGATATATTGGGAGGTGAGTTTGCGAGAATAGGGCCAATTTACTGAGTGAATTGGAAGTTTTTGTTTCATTTTTAAGCCAAAGGGCCCAGAAAAATTTGTCGAAAAAAAAGCCGTCGGGTCTGCAAACCGTCATCCGTTTTGCTGACCGGCGCTTGCGCATCTTTTGGAGAGGAGAACCGAACAAGGAATGCATCCGCTTCGATCATGGACGATCGCGTGGGGGGCAGCCGTCTTCATGTCATGGTCGCTTTTCTTTGCGCCGGTACAGGACGGGAAGACGGACAGCCGCGGATCCGGCGGGCCGGGATCAAAGGATGCCGTTGTGCGCCACCTTGACCAGAAGGCCGGACCGGAAAGGACGAAGGCGGAGGGGGAGGTGTCGCCGTCATCGCCGTCGGCGCGGGCGGAACGTCCGCGGCCTTCCGTCGTCTATTATTCCGACCGGGTGGCGGTGCTGATGTACCATCACCTGCAGGAGGAGCCCGAGAGAGGGGACATCCTGTCGCCCCGGCAGTTCGAGCGGCAGATGGAGCTGTTGGCCGAACACGGATTTGCCGTGATCGGCGCCGAAGAGTACGCCGCGTTCGTGCTGGAAGGGGCCAAGGTGCCGGACAACGCGGTGCTGCTGACGTTCGACGACGGATACGCTTCCTTTTATGAACTGGCCTATCCGGTCCTGAAGAAGTTCGGCTACCCCGCGATCAACTTCGTCATCGTCTCCGGCGTCGACCAGCGCGACAAGCCCGGCATCAAGAAGCTCACCTGGGATCAGATGCGGGAGATGCAGCAGGACGGCATCGCGTTCATGAATCATACATACGATCTGCATGCGAAGAATGCGGACGCTTCCGGGCGGGAAGTGCCGCTTACGGGCCGGCAGCACCTGAAGGACAAGGGCCGGAGCGAAACGGCGGAGGAGTACCGGAAGCGGGTGCTGGACGATCTCTTGCAGGCGGAAAAAAGGCTGTCGGAGGAACTCGGCAACGAGCTCAAGATGATGGCTTTTCCGTACGGATACTACACGGAGGAACTGGTGCGCATCGCCCGCGAAGCCGGGATCGAGATCCTGTTCAGCGTCAAGCACGGACTCGCGTCGCGAAAGGACCAGGTGGCGCCCCGGGTGAACGCCGGCCGGTCGGATGTAGAGCCGGAGGAATTGATCCGGAATCTGAAGGCATTAAGATAGAGGGGCAGAAGTCTCAAACCCTGTCCTGATTAAAACCAAGCCCGTATGTGGCAGACTTTCATCCCTTCATTCCACATCGATTTCCGCTTACCGCTTAAATTTCAACCCACGTACGATTGGCGGCGCAAGGACTATTTTGACATTCGGGCAGGGAAAAGGTTTCAATCAACGGCAGCGCATTATGAGCGACCTAGGACGGCTAGTCCGGGGTTGTGACGTTGCCGGTTTCAATCCACGCCCACGCACGGTGGGCGACTTCTGCAGCCCGCGCTGTGTACGAGACTTCAAAATGTTTCAACCCACGCCCACGCACGGTGGGCGACCGGCTGTTTCTCGCGCTGCCGTTTGGTGAGATCCCGTTTCAACCCACGCCCACGCACGGTGGGCGACCCGGACGTGAGGGCGAGGAGAAAGAGCGTGTAGTAGTTTCAACCCACGCCCACGCACGGTGGGCGACAATGCCGTTCTGGGGTGATCTGACCGGCGACGATGTTTCAACCCACGCCCACGCACGGTGGGCGACCTTGACGGCCTGATTGAGCACGCTCTTTATCACCTTGTTTCAACCCACGCCCACGCACGGTGGGCGACTGATTGATGACGGAATACGAGACGGGGCAAGAAGGTTTCAACCCACGCCCACGCACGGTGGGCGACGGGAGCAGATCGAACTTTGGCATCGCCATCTGAAGGTTTCAACCCACGCCCACGCACGGTGGGCGACGCGGCGTGGCGGGAGGCGTGGGAGTTGATATTTTCAAGTTTCAACCCACGCCCACGCACGGTGGGCGACATCCGGGGCAACCGCTCAAATGGTACAGATGCGAGGGTTTCAACCCACGCCCACGCACGGTGGGCGACTCGTAGATTCCGCGCTCGGCCGCCGTGGTCTTGATGTTTCAACCCACGCCCACGCACGGTGGGCGACGAACATCTTCTCGAACATACGGCATGTCGCACTTGTTTCAACCCACGCCCACGCACGGTGGGCGACGGGCGATGTTCGGTGCGCGGATCGAAAATCTTTATGTTTCAACCCACGCCCACGCACGGTGGGCGACTTCACTTCTTCTTAGACCTCCATGCCGCTGACGCGGCACCATCAGAGGATGAAAATGGTCGTCTGCCCACCGTATAATACTCTTGCGGCTGGCGAAGCGAGGTCGTTGTATCTTGGTGCCTTGAGCCCGACTTTTAGA
>LZRV01000136.1 GCA_002159065.1 Paenibacillaceae bacterium ZCTH02-B3
AGGCTACGTAGCCGTCATGATGGAGGGACTTAGGCGCAAAGGCGTACCGCTTGCGCTCTACAGCGACCAACACTCCATCTTTCACCCGCCCAAGGGCAAGCCAACCCTCGAGCAGGAACTGGCCGGTCAGCCGCAGGCGCTTTCCACCTTCGGACAGGCCATCGCCGATCTGGGGATCACCCATATCGAGGCGCTGTCCCCCCAGGCCAAAGGACGGATCGAACGGCTCTGGCAAACCATGCAGGACCGTCTGGTGGTCGAACTTCGGCTGCGCAACGTCTGCACGATGGAGGAAGCCAACCGGGTCCTGCCGGAGTTGATCGAAAAGCACAACCGCCTGTTTGCCGTCGAGCCGCAAGAAGCGGAACCGGCCTACCGACCGCTGCCCGAAACCCCTTTGGAGCACATTTTTACCCGACGGGAACACCGGAGAATCAGCGGCGGGCAGACCTTCTCCTGGAAAGGAAAATGCTACATGCCAAAGCCCGGCCCCGGTGTACCGCGTTGGGAAGCGAAGACCGTCGTCGAAGTGCGTGTCGGCATGGATGGGCAAGTGTGGCTATGGGATCAGGGACGCGCCTGGCCTTGTGTGGAGACGCAGGCCGCTGAGGTCCCTTCGACAGCTCCGGCCAAAAAAGAAGCGGCACCTACGCCCCCGCGCAAGCCCGCTGAAAACCATCCCTGGAGAAAATCATTCTCCAGCAAGCAGTTACAGCGTAGCACAGCATCCGGCTAGTCTGCAAGAGGACGGGGGCTGTTTAATCAGCTATCATCCCTGACATTTTCATAGAACAGTTAACCTGACATTTTCACAGACGCTTGACAGCCCGTGCGCCCGTTTCCCCTTGCCGGGCGTTTCCCCGGGCCGGCGGACATGATAAAATGGTAAAACAAACCTGAACGGGAAATCGGAAGGAGAAGGACATGAAGAAAGCGTTGATTGTCTGGGGAGGATGGGACGGCCATCAACCCGCGGAAGTGGCCGAAATTTTCCGCGGCATCCTGGAACGGGAAAACTTTGCGGTGGAAGTGTCGGACACGCTGGAGGCGTTTGCGGACGCGGAGAAGCTGCAGGCGCTCGATTTGATCATCCCCATCTGGACGATGGGCAAAATTTCCAAACAGCTCGTCCGCAACGTGTCCATCGCGGTGCAGCGGGGCGTCGGTCTGGCCGGCTGTCACGGGGGAATGTGCGACGCGTTTCGCGACAACGTGGACTGGCAGTTCATGACCGGCGGCAACTGGGTGGCGCATCCCGGCAACGACGGCGTGGAATACACGGTCAACATCCGGAAAGGTTCGAGCCCGCTGGTGGAAGGCATCGAAGATTTCACGGTCAAAACCGAGCATTACTATCTGCATGTCGACCCGGCCGTCGAGGTGCTGGCGACGACGCGCTTTCCCCTGGTGCCGGGGCCCCATTCGCTGAACAAGCCGGTCGATATGCCCGTGGTATGGACGAAACGCTGGGGCGCGGGCCGGGTGTTTTACTGTTCCCTCGGCCACCAGGCGAACGTTGTGGCGTTGCCGCAGGTCTCGGAGCTGATGCGTCGCGGCTTTCTTTGGTGCGCGGAAGGCAAAGCCCTGGCGGAGTCGGACCCGGCGTCGCGGCAATGGGTTTTCCCGGCGTACACGGGGATGGGCGACAGCCAATAGGAACAACGGCCGTAAACAATCGCAAAAAGGGACGTGACACGCGTGACCGAGCGAACGCCATCCGCGGCCGAGCCGGGCGAACAAGCCGCGGCGACGGGCAAGATCAGGGCGGGCATCATTGGCGCCGGCAACATCAGCGGGATTTACCTGCAAAACGGCAGGCGGTTTGACAGTCTGGAAGTGGTCGCCTGCGCGGACATCGACCCCGACCGGGCGCGGGAGAAGGCCGCCGCGCACGGCGTGCGCGCCTGCGCCGTCGACGAGCTTCTGGCCGATCCTGACATCGGGCTCGTCCTCAACCTCACGGTGCCGCAGGCGCACGCCCGGGTGGCGATTCAGGCGCTTGAAGCCGGCAAACACGTCTATTCGGAGAAGCCGCTGGCCGTTAACCTCGAGGAAGGCCGGCAGGTGCTGGAACTGGCGCGCCGGAAAGGGTTGCGCGTCGGGTGCGCGCCGGACACGTTTTTAGGCTCCGGCATCCAGACGTGCGTCAAGCTGATCGACGACGGCCTGATCGGCGAACCGGTGGGAGCGGCGGCGTTCATGCTGAGCGGCGGCCACGAAAGCTGGCACCCTTCACCCGAATTTTATTATTTGAAGGGCGGGGGGCCCATGTTCGACATGGGGCCGTACTATTTGACGGCGCTCGTGGCGATGCTCGGGCCGATCCGCCGCGTGACGGGAGCGGCGCGCGCGACGTTCCCGGAGCGCACGATCACCAGCCGGCCCCGATACGGGAAGAAGGTGCGGGTGGAAGTGCCGACCCATGTGGCGGGGATTCTGGAATTCGCCGGCGGGCCGATCGGCACGATCGTGACCAGTTTTGACGTGATGGGCGGTTCCAGCCTGCCGCGCATCGAGGTGTACGGCAGCGAAGGGACGCTGATCGCCCCGGATCCCAATGCCTTCGGCGGACCGGTTCTTTACCGCCGGGCCGGGGAACGGGACTGGAGAGAAGTGCCGCTCGTCCGCGGGCTTGCGGACAACGCGCGGGGCATCGGCGCGGCCGACATGGCGCGGGCGCTCCTTACCGGCGGCAAACACCGCGCCTCGGGAGAACTTGCGTTCCATGTCCTCGAAGCGATGATCGGCATCCACGAGGCGGCGGAACGGGGCGCCCATTACACGATGGAAAGCGGCTGCGAACGCCCGGCGCCGCTTCCGCCGGATCTGTCCGACGGCTGAACCGGGGGGATGTGGGGATCGGAACGGCGATTCGGCGATTTCCAGGGGAGGGAACTCGTCGTTTTTTGTCCCGGCATGCCCCCTGATCCGTCGCATGATCATTCAAAACCGGAATTCATCAAGAAAGCGGGTGATGATTTGCGGAAGCTTTTGATCATTCCTTGTTTCATGCTGTTGCTGGCGGGATGTGGACGGGAAGAAACTTCTCCTTTATCCGAATTCGAATTTTTTTACAGCGGCAAAGTCGTCAGCATGGTGGATCAGCGCGGACAGAAACAACCGTCCGGGATTCGTTCTCTGTATACGTTGGGATTGCAGGGCTTTAAGCCCGAGGCGCACGTATTTGAAAAATATCGGTCCATGTTCGGGGAAGATGATCATGGGTATCATTTCATTGAAATCACCAAGCGAACGGCGATTTACAAACAAGCGGGCATTCAAAGATACCCGGCCAAAGCCGAAGACATCCAAACCGGACAACGCGTCTTTTTTTGGATTTCCGTTCATCCAAAAGACGAATACCGCATTGAGGCGAAGGAAATTACCATCTGGGAAGGAGGGCCGGTCGATGATTGGCTCGAACTTTACGAAAAACAACTGGAGAGCTGGCGATTGCCCGATGATTGAAGGAAAAAGGCCAGGCCGGCGAGAAACGTTTGTAATGGAGCGACACATTTAGCGCGAGATGCGGAAAGGATGTGTTAGGTTTGCTGAAAGGCATTCCCACTCTGTTGTCGCCGGAGTTGCTCAAGGTGCTGGCGGAAATGGGCCACGGCGATGAAATCGCGATCGTGGACGCCAATTTTCCGGCGGCCAGCCACGCGCAACGCCTGATCCGCTGCGACGGCCATTCGGCCACGGATGTGCTCGACGCCATCCTGACGCTGATGCCGTTGGACGCGTTTGCGGAAAAGCCGGCGGCGCTCATGCAAAAAGTGCCCGGCCATAACGTGGAGACGCTCATCTGGGACCGGTTTCGGGAAATCATCGCGGCAAGGGCGGGGTTTGAGGATCCGTTCGAGATGGTGGAGCGGTTCGCGTTTTACGAGCGGGCGAAGAAGGCCTACGCCATCGTGGCGACTGGCGAAACCGCGCTGTACGGCTGCATCATTCTGAAAAAAGGCGTGCTCTGAGGCGCTTCAAGCGCGCCGGTCGGCCGGCCCGGAACGAACCGGTTCCCGGCGCAACCCGCGCCTGAAAGTTTTCCGGCGAAAAAGGCAGGGATGAAAAAAGGCAGGGTGAGCGCGGTGATCGAACCGCGGCGCCCTGCCGTTTTTTCGCCGGTCTGGGCCGGTTGGGAAAGGGTCAGCCGGCGCCGGCCGCGTTCCGGAACGCCTGGATGTAGGCGCGGGCTTTCTCGGCCACCAGGTCGAGGTTGCCGGTTTTTTGGGCTTCCCTGGTAAGGTCGGAGCCGATGCCGACCGCAAACGCGCCCGACTTGATCCAGTCCGCGAGGTTGGCAAGGTTCACGCCGCCGGTGGGCATCAGGTTGGCCTGCGGCAGCGGCCCGCGGATCGTCGGGATGATCGACGGGGAAAAGAGGCTGCCGGGAAACAGCTTGACCACGTCAACGCCCAGTTCCAGCGCGGCCGTGATTTCTCCGATGGTCATCACGCCCGGCATGACCGGCACCCGGTACCGGTTGCACAGCATGACCGTTTCCCGGTTCAGGCTGGGCGAGACGACGAACTCCGCCCCGGCCATGAGGGCCGCCCGGGCCGTTTCGGGATCGAGCACGGTGCCCGCGCCGATGACCGCATAGTTGTCCGCTTCCGGGTCTTCGCTTTGGTACCGGCGGGACAGCGCCTCGATGGCTTCCAGCGCGCGCGGCACCGTCATGGTC
>LZRV01000137.1 GCA_002159065.1 Paenibacillaceae bacterium ZCTH02-B3
TCCAGCAGGCGCCAAGCGCAAAGATGAAGATCAGCAGGGCAGCCAGAAAACGGAGGCGTTTCCGGATGTTTTTCACGGACGCACCTCCAACCGGTAGCCGAGCCCGCGCACCGTGGCGATCCGGAACCCGTACCGGTCCTCCGGAAAACGCTCGCGCAGCCGGCCCACGTGCACGTCGACCGTCCGCTCGTTCCCCTCGTAATCGTAGCCCCATATGTCCTCGATGAGCTGCTCCCGCGTGATCGTTTTGCCCGGATAGCTGGCCAGCTTGAACAGCAGTTCGAATTCCTTGCGCGGAATGGAGAAGCTCCTGCCCTGAGCGACGACCTCATAGGTCTTGGCGTCCAGCGTCACCTCGCCGATCCGCACCGTCCGGGACGCGGCGATCCGGTACCGCCTCAGCACGGCTTTCACCCGGGCCGTCAGCTCCAGCGGATCGAACGGCTTGACGAGGTAGTCGTCCACGCCGAGCCGGAATCCTTCAAGCTTATCCGCCGTCTCGCCCCTGGCCGTCAGCATGAGCAGCGGCATGTCGCCGTGCTCCCGCAGCACGCGGCACAGCTCCCAGCCGTCCATGTTCGGCATCATGATGTCGACAATGACGAGATCCGCCTTCACCGATTGCAAGACCGCCAGCGCTTCCTCGCCGTCGGCCGCCTCATGGACCGCATACCCCTCCTGGCGCAAAAAATGCCGGACGAGTTCGCGGATGTGCGGATCGTCGTCCACCACCAGCACGTTGACCACCATCGCCACCCCTTTTCCGTCTGCGCCATCTGCTGAAAAGATACGCCGCCATTGTAAACGGAACATGAACGACGGATGCGCGATACTGCCTTAATGGTCCAACGGCGCTCCCGTTTTGTCAATCCGATTCGTTTACATTCAGTTTACACTTCATCTGTATCCTCTCCGTAAGACTTGCGGAGAAGGGAGGAATCGCCATGCGGCGTTCATTTCCGTTACATGTGCCGAACGCCGAGCTGGCCGTCGAAGCCCGCGGGCTCGTGAAAGCGTTCGGCGATCGCCGCGCGGTGGACGGCGCGGATCTGACCGTGCGGACCGGCACGATCTTCGGCGTGCTCGGACCGAACGGGGCCGGCAAGACGACGACGCTCAAGATGCTGGCCACGCTGCTTCGGCCGGACGGAGGCGAGGCGCGGATCTTCGGTTACGACGCGGTGCGGGACGCGCACCGGGTGCGCCGGCTGATCGGCGTGACCGGCCAATACGCGTCGGTCGACGAGACGCTGACCGCCCGGGAGAACCTGATCGTCTTCTCCCGGCTGCTCGGACTCGGCCGCGGGGAAGCGCGCCGCCGGGCGTCGGAGCTGCTGGAACGGTTCGGGCTCGCCGATGCCGCGGACCGGCAGCTCAAGACGTTCTCCGGCGGCATGCGCCGGCGGCTCGATCTGGCCGCGAGCCTCATCGTCACGCCGCCGCTGCTCTTCCTCGACGAGCCGACCACCGGCCTGGACCCGCGGACGCGCGCGCAACTGTGGGAGATGATCCGGGAACTCGTCCGGTCGGGATCCACCGTGCTGCTGACCACCCAGTATCTCGAAGAAGCCGATCAATTGGCCGATCGGATCGCGGTCATCGACCGCGGCCGGGTGGTCGCCGAAGGCACGGCGGACGAGCTGAAGGCGTCGGTCGGCGCCTCGTCGCTCGAACTTGCGGTCCGGCATGCGAAGGATCTTGCGGAAGCCCGCCGCGTCGTGGAAGAGACGCTGCGGGTCCGGACCGCCGCGATGCCGGAATCGGGCAGGATCACCGCTCCGGCGGCGGACGCCGACCGGCTGGCCGATCTGCTGATCGCCCTGCGGGAGCGGGGAATCGGGCTTGCGGAGATCAGCGTGCGAAAGCCCACCCTCGACGAGGTGTTCCTGGCGATCACCGGCCGGACGGCTGTCGGGAACCGGGAGGAGCGCGGGACAGGTTCGCCCGGATTCGCGCAGGATCATGATCCGGAGAGGGAGGTTGTCGTATGATGAACGGATCCGCGAATCGAATGGACGGACCGTATCCGGGCGGCGCCGCCGGATTCGGACAAGCGGTGCGCAACTCGCTCACGATGGCCTATCGGGCGCTGCTGAAGGTCAAGCATACGCCCGAGCTGTGGTTCGACGTGACGCTGCAGCCGATCCTGTTCACCCTGATGTTCGCCTACCTCTTCGGCGGCGCGATCGCCGGCGATGTCCGGGGCTACCTGCCGATCATCATTCCCGGCATCCTCGTGCAGACGGTCATCACCACTTCCATCGTCACCGGCGTCCAGTTGCGGGAAGACATGGAGAAAGGCGTCTTCGACCGGTTCCGGTCGCTGCCGATCGCGCGCATCGCGCCGCTCGCCGGCGCGCTCATGGCCGACTCGATCCGGTACGCCATCGCTTCCGTGCTCACCTTCACCGTCGGGTACCTGATCGGCTACCGGCCCGCCGGCGGTCTCGGGTACGTCGCCGTCGCGGCGGCGCTCGTCATCGTCTGCGCGTGGTCCGTGAGCTGGATATTCGCGTTCTTCGGCGTCTCGGCGCGCACGGCCTCCGGCGTGCAGGGCGTGTCCATGCTCGTGCTGCTGCCGCTCACGATCCTGTCCAACGCCTTCGTGCCGGTGGAGACGTTGCCGAACTGGCTCCAATGGTTCGTGAAGCTGAACCCGGTCTCGCATCTCGTCTCGGCCGTCCGGGATCTGGCCAACGCCGGAACATTCAGCCGCGAGCTTGCCATTTCCCTGGCGGGAGCCGCCGCCATCGTGGCGGTCTTCGCGCCGCTTACGGTGCGCGTCTACATGCGGCGCGCCTGAACCCGCCTGCCGCCTGCGGGCCGCGGGCGAACGGATAGAGTGGAGGTTCTGACGGAATGACCGAACGCTTTCTGCTCTTGTACGGTCTGGAATTCATGCTGACGTTCCTGCTCGCGATCGTCTGGGGCCTCACCGGACTGGCGGCGAACGGCCTGAAATACGCCGCGTTCCGGCGATGGAGGCGGGCCGCGCGGTTCGGATGCCGGGCGGGCGTCGTCCTGGTTCTCCTGTGGTGCGCCGCCGTGGCGGCGACCTGGTACTCGCTGGGATGGGAGTTCGTCATGGACCGAATCGCCGTCATGCTGCCGCTGCTCGCGCTGCCGGCGATGCTCGTGGTTCGAACCGCGCTGCCGCGCCTGAGGGGGACCGCGGAACTGACCCCCGAATCCGCGGCGCACGCCGCCGCCTCCATCCACACGATGACCGTCGGCGCCCTGCTGGTGCTGTACCTGCTGCTGCTTGACATCCCGTCCGTTCCGGACGCGCGGGAATCGGTAGCGTATCTGGCCGCGCTGGCGGCGGCCGCCATCCTGCTCCGCCTGTATCACCGGCGGCGCGCCGGAATCATCCGGCTGCGCGGGCAGGGAATCCGGACGTTCGCGCTCAGGACGGCCGGGTGGACGCTGTCGGCCGCCGTCCTGCTTGCGGCCTGGCATCTGTGGTCGCTTGACCGCAGCAAGTTTCCCGCGTCGATGCCGATGATCCACCCGGAGACGTTCGAGTACGGCGGAGGCGCGGTGTTTCCGCCGGCGGACATGCCGGGCGACCGTGAAATCCACGGTCACCACGGCCATCATGCCGCCGCGGCGGCCGACGGAAGCGCCGTGGTCAGCGTCACGGAACTGACCGGTCCCCGGACCGGCGAACCCGACAGGCGGTTCACGCTCGTCGCGCAGAAGAAGCGGATCGAGCTCCCCACGGGACACACGGTCGAGGCGTGGACGTTCAACGGCCGGGTTCCGGGTCCCGAACTCGTGGTCCGCGAAGGCGATCTGGTCGAGGTGGAGCTGATCAACAAGGATATCGACGCGGGGGTTACGGTGCATTGGCACGGCGTCGACGTGCCGAACGCGGAGGACGGGGTGCCGGGCGTGACCCAGAACGCCGTCATGCCCGGAGAGTCGCACACGTACCGCTTCGTCGTGCATGAGACGGGAAGCCATTGGTATCATTCCCATCAGACGGCGTCGATTCAGGTGGTCAAGGGGCTGTTCGGCGCCTTCGTCATCCTGCCGCGGGACGAACCGGATCGGGCCGGCGCGGATCTCACGGTCTTCTCCCACGATTGGGAGACGCCGGACGGACCGCGGACGGCGCTGCATCTCGCCGAGCCCGGCGATCGCCGGATCATCCGGCCCGGAACGGAAGTGCGCCTGAGACTCGTGAACAGCGCCAGCCTGACGAAAACCTTCTCGCTCCACGGCGCGTCCTTCCGCGTGGCCGCGATCGACGGCTGGGACATCCGCGGGCCGGAAGAAACGGAGGGCATCGGGCTGAAGATCGGCGGCGGCGGACGGTACGACGTGACGTTCACGATGCCGGACCATCCGGTGGCGCTGGCGCTGCACGGGGAGGAAGGCGGGGTGAGCGCGGCGGTCATGTTCAGCCGGGACGGGACGGGAACCGCCGACATCGGACCCGTCGCCGCGATGCTGGATCCGCTGGAATACGGCGCTCCGGCTCCCGCCCCCGCACCCTTCGGCGAGAATATCGAATTCGACCGGGAATTCCTGATGGTGCTGGACCAGATCTATTTCGGCCATTACAACGGGCGGTCGAACGCGCTGTGGGCCATCAACGGGGAGGTGTTCCCGCATACGCCGACATACGCGGTGGAGGAAGGGGATCTGGTCAAGGTTCGCATCGTCAACCGTTCGCTGGTCTATCATCCCATGCATCTGCACGGGCATCACGTCTTCGTCCTGAGCCGCAACGGCAAGCCGTACAGGGGCAGTCCGCTGATGCTCGACACGGTGCTCGTGGAGCCGGGCGAAATCTGGGAGCTGGCGTTCCGCGCCGACAATCCGGGCGTCTGGATGGACCATTGCCACGTGCTCGAACACGCCGCGTGGGGGATGGCGATGCACCTGACCTACGCGAATGTCACAACCCCCTACCTGGCGGGCGAGGCCACGGGCAACCATCCGGAATGACCGGCCGCAATCGGCCGCACGGTCTACGGCGGCGGCGGCGCTGGCCGCGACACGGCAGTCATTGTAAGGCGGATTGCGGCAGGCCGGACAGAGCGCTCCTGATCCGGCGCCGCAACGACAAGCATTCCGGACGCTACAGCGGCAGATTCTGCGACCGGCGGCGTTCCTCGGCGCGCTTCCAGATCGAGCGGAACAGGATGGCGACGGCGTTCTTCGCGCACCAGAGGGAGAACAGGGTGAAGAACGCGCCCCATGCCGCCGCGGGAAGGTATGTCGCCCGGCTAAGGTTCGCCGCGTCGCCGGCCGCCGCCGGCTCGAGGATCGAGAGCGCGAGAATCGTGACGGAGCTGATGACCGATTCCACCAGGCAGATGAACGCGACGAGCGAGGCGTAGAACACGCGCAGCCATCCCGGGGCGAGCAGGCCGATCAGCAGCGTGACCACGGCGAATCCCGCGCACCACAGCATGCCGTACGTGTTCCGGACGAACAGCAGCAGCCCGAGGGCGGCGAGGGCGGCGACGATGACGAGCCCCGTCTTCTCGCGCCCGCTTGCCTGCAGGCGGAACAGCAGCCACGCGAACAGCGCGGCGCCGGTATAGCCGGCGAGAGCGATCGGGATCGTCCGCCAGCCGGCCAGCCGGCCTGGATCAACGAGTGCGTGACGCCGCTCTGGTCGGCGTACAGATGGATGTACAGGACGCTGCCGGACAGCAGCAGGGTCGTGACCGCGTGGGCCATCTCGTGCACCAGCGTGTAGACGTTCCGGAAGAACTCCGAGAACGGAAGCAGCCGCGTCAGCAGCGCGGTGACCAGGACGAACAGCGCCATTTTCACCCAGGACGACATGCGCGTTCCCCATTTCTTGCGGAACATTTTTCCCTATCATACCGGGCGGCGGGATGCGCGTCAACGAACGTCCGCCCGCCGAACCGGCGCGCCCGGAGCCGCTCCGCGAACGCGTCCCCCGGCGATATCCGACGGGGGACGATGTCATCGGTTCCGCATATCCAACTTCCCGCCATGGTAGCAAAAATAGCGGGCCGCGCGCAGATCCGCCAGCGCTTCGAGCGACCGTTCCGCGGCGGCAAGATCGAGGCAGAACTGCGGATTCGCGACGGCGAGCCGCCCGTCCTCGTTCACCGCCGCGTCGCCGGCGATCACGCTGTCCAGCTCGGGGATGTGGAGGGAGATGTGACCGGGCGTATGGCCGGGCGTCGCGATGACGCGGCACCGGCCGCCGAACAGGCTGTCGCCGTCCCGCACGGTTTCGTCAACCGGGACATGCTTCAGACTTTGCAATTGCCGGATGAACCACAACCCGAATTCCCGCCGCTCTTCGGGCAGATGCTCCTGCATGTTCTCGGCCTGGATCAGCCGCTCGGCCTTCCGCCTGCCTTCGATCGCCCCCGCTTCCCGTTCGCTTGCGACGATGCGGATGCCGGGGTATCGGGCCTTGAAATCATGCAGCGCGCCGATATGGTCGATATCGTAATGCGTGACGATGATGTGGGTCAGATCCGCCGCGTCATACCCGTGCCTCGCGATCTCCTGCCCGATGCGCGGCAGGAAGCCCGGATAGCCGGCGTCGACCAGGGCCAGCGCCTGCTCCGCCACGATCAGGCAGGGATGGATCGCGTCGGCGCGGCCACCGAATTCAAACCCGATGCTCAGCTCGATGATGTCCAATCGAACACCCTCCTCATTCCGGATGATTCCCCGTCGCTTCGCCGATCATATAGGGCGTCGTGACATTGGCGTAGGCCAGATGCATCGCCATCCCCCAGGCCGCGTGCTCCAGAATGTGGCAATGGTCCATCCAGATGCCCGGATTGTCGGCGCGAAATGCCACTTCCCAGGTTTCGCCCGGCTCCACGGGCAGCGTGTCGAGCACGAGCGGGCTGCCCCGGTACGGCTTGCCGTTCCGGCTCAGGACGACCAGATGGTGGCCGTGCAGATGCATGGGGTGGTCCGAGTAGGTGCGGTTCACGATGCGCATTTTGACCAGATCCCCTTCGCTCACCACGAACGTCGGCGTATGCGGGAACACTTCGCCGTTGATCGCCCACAGGGTATTGGAACCTCCATTATAGACGCCCAGATAGAGCTGGTCCAGCACCATCCGGAACTCCCGGTCGAACGCGTCGCCTGCGCCGATCGGCGCCGGGGCGTGCGCGCCGTAATCAAACGGGTCGAGAACCGGGCCGCCCGGCCGGATGTCCGCCGATTTCCGTCCGTCCCCGCTGAACACGATGACCTGCTCCGGCTTCTTCCCGCCGTTCAGCGCCAGCGCGACCGGGTGACCCGGCATCGTGAACGTCACGTCGTACCGGCCGCCGCCCGCGATTTTCAGGCGCATGCCGGCCACGGGCTCCGGCGCGTTGATGTCCCAGCCGTCGATCGCGGCCACCCGGAAGGGCGTGCCGTGGAGCGAGAACATTTTCTGGTAGCTGGCGCTGTTGACGAGACGAAGCCGCACTTCCGTGCCGGGCGGGATGATGCGTTGCTTTTCGTCACCGGAAACATGCAACGCTGTCCGCGTCCCGTCCGCCGTCTCCCAATCATGCGAGAAAATCGTGATGTCCGCCGTTTCGCCTTCCGTTTCCGGATGGTCCTTCGGCAGAATGATGAAGGCGCCGAAGAGTCCTTTGGCCACCTGGATGGAAGCGGTCTGGTGGGAATGATACCAATGGGTGCCCGTCTCGTTCACGACAAAGCGGTACGTGTGGGACTCCCCGGGCATGACCGCGTTCTGGGTCAGTCCCGGCACCCCGTCCTCCGCGTTCGGCACGTCGACGCCGTGCCAATGCAGCGTCACCCCGAGGTCGATGTCCTGGTTGACCAGCTCCACTTCGACCAGATCGCCTTCGCGGACCACGAGCGATGGCCCCGGCACCTGCCCGTTGAACGTCCACGCTTCGACCGCGTCCCCCGACGGAAGCTCGATCCGCTTCTTCCGCGCGACGAGCGTGAACCGCGCGTCCGGCTCGCCGGTCCGCGGGCCGGCCAGCTCGTCGACGCTGACGGCCGCGGACGCGGCGGCGTGACGGGCGTGGGGATCGTGATGCCCCGACGTTGCCGCGCCCGCGGGCACAACGCCTCCGCCGTAATCGAACGTCTCCGGATGGATCATCGGCATGGACGCGGGAAACCGGCCGCGCTCCATCGACCAGAGGAACCGTGCGGCCATCAGGACGAACGCCGCAAGCGCCAGCGCGCAGCTCCGCAGGCCCATCATCGCGAATCCCTGGCCGCGCGACCGGATCGTGACGGCCCGCCGCCGGTGGTACAGCCGGAGCAGTGCGGCGGCGGCCGCGAGCACGGCCAGGTACAGCGTCGACTCCCGCAGATCCGGGATGGCGGGGATGTCGAACCAGACCAGCGCCAGCACAATCCACGCGCCGGCGGCCATCGTGTGGACGGAGGCCGCGGCGGACGCCGCCCGTTCCGGCGCCGCGGGCCGGTTCCCGTTCAGCGCGGGCAGCGCGAATGCGATGACGGACAGCGCCGGCAGCGCGAGGAGCGGCAGCATGACGGCGACGCGGTCCATGACGAATTCCCAGCCGAGCATGAGCCAGGTCGCCGCCGTGTTGACGCCCCACAGAACGACCAGCAGGACGCCCGTCCATGAACCGATCCGCGCCGCGCGCCGCCACAGCGGATGCGCGGACTTGCGGGACGCCGCGTACTTCAGGCCGTTCGCCGCGATCCCGGTCAGCGCCCAGACGGCCGCCAGCGCGATCAGCAGCAACATTTCCAGACTGATCAAGGTTTCAAACACCGTATGGCCTCCCCTGAACCTCTCCCGGCGAAATCCGTCACACCGTCACCCGGTCGCGCCAGTCGACGCGGTAATCGTACAGCCAGGCGTTGGACTGGCGTCCCGCCTGCTTCAGGAAGAACGGCAGCATCAGATCGCGGAAGAAGACCTGCACCGGATTCGTCGCGTGTTTGCGCTGCCCGATGCTGCGCGAATATTTGACGACCTTCTCCACCCGTTCGCGGCGCAGCAGCTCGAACTGGCGGAACGCCTGCTGCAGGCCGGCGTTGCCGGCTCACCGGCTGCGGCGCGGTCGGACAAGAGGGCGCGAAGGCAACGAATGCGCGAAACGACCGGCAATTCTTCTCTTTCAGACAAAACGATCCCCCCTGGTGAGCAGCCAAACCGCATGAATCTCCGCCGTTTATGGTGGAACACCAAAAATATCCGGGCAAGAAGCATCGCATCCGCCGCGCCGAGCCGGGCAAAGACGCAAACCAAAAGCAGCGGAAGCGCTTCCTGTCGAGGCTCCTCCGCTGCTTTTGATCCGATGAACGGGGCTTATTTTCTCTCCATCACCGCAAAATAGTTCTCCTCGTCATCCGCGAAGTTGAACACCTTGCCGGCGGGAATCTCCATGATATCGCCGACCTTGACGTTCTTGCTCTTCAAGTCGTTGCGCAGCTTCTCGGCGTTGTCCGTGTAGAACATCATGGACGGCGTGCCGAGGTTCATGTCGGGCTCCACCTTGGCGACGAACGACTTGTTCTGCAGCACGATGGTCGTCTCCGCGCCCGGCGGAGCGATTTCGATCCAGCGCATGCCACCGCCGTTGTCTTCTTCCGCGATGACCTGAAATCCCAGCTTCTCCGTCCAGAACGCCTTCGATTGATCCTGATTGTCGACGTACAGCATCACTTGACCGAGTTTTTGAATCATGGTTTATCGCTCCTTTTTTCAATGTATTGAATGGTGTGAAGTTCAATGCGATGCGACGGCGGTTTTGCGCGTATGTCTCACCAGGTACCGGTTCCCGAAAAATACCGCCGCGGTGAGCAGGAGACCGACAAGCGGGGAGAGCGCTTCGGCATACAGGCCCGCGATCAGATTCGACCCGAACGCACCCGCCAGCACGACGAACGTGGCGGCAAGGGAAGCGTAACCGATCGCGGCTCTCCACAGTCCGGCGATCAGGCCGACCGCCGCCAGCAGTTCCACGACACCGATGAAGTAAATGAACCCGACACTGTAACCGAGCGTATGAAGCGGTTCGGTGTAGACCTCCCGGATCGTCTCCGCATCGGACATCAGCTTGAACACGCCGGCCGATCCGATAAGCGGGATGAGCAAAATGTGAAGGATGCGGGCTAACCATTTCATGGTTTGTCACCTCCTCAGTGACTGTTCACTCCTATTGACGAACACCGTCCGGGAAATTCATCGCCGGCATTCACCGAATCGCATAGCTCTTGTCATAAAGTTTGGGGGGGGAGATCGCAAACTCGTACTGTATAAATACGGAATACGACCCGCAACCATCCGCTCGCCTTGAAAGGACGATCACGTTATGAAGGACATCCAAAAAGCCGTCGAGCGCCTAAACGCCGGCGAACTGAGATCCTGCCTGAAGCTGGCCTTGCATCACATCGCGCTGCTGAAAGAACAGGCGGCGCCGCCCGGGCGCGCCATCTCCGGGCTGATCGGGCTGCACGACAAGCTGGTGAACCGCGATGACACGCCGCCGTCCCGGGACCCCGCGCCGGGCTGCACCCGAGTCCATATCATGACGGGGCATTCCTTCGCCGGCTGCATGAAGCTGGCGCTTCGCGAGCTCGGCCTCGCGGATACGCACAACATCATCACGATCAGCGACAACTTCGCGATCGGCCCGATCAGCCGCCTCGACACGCCCGAAGGCCGGCGGACCCGATACGACTGGTTCCGGCACAACATCGCGTCCGCCGCGCTCGGGGAAGTCGATGATCCGGAAGAAGCATACGGCGAGCTGCTTCGCCGACTGGACCAAATCCCGGAGCAGGCGGAGATCATCGTCTGGACCAGCCGCAGCGTATATGAGCAGACGGGCATGCGGTACGCGCTCCATCTGCTCCGCCGCAAGCCCCATCCCATCCGCATCTGCGACGCCTGCGCCATCTGCGAAGAGCCCGACAGGCGCCCGGACGATGCCGTCACCTGCCGGCGCTCCGGCGAAATCGGGCCGGACAAGCTGCGGGAAGCGATCAAGCGGGCGGAAAGCAGCCCGATTCTTTCCGCAAGCGGCATCCGGCGGTTTGCCGACGAATGGACGTCCGTTGCGGAACAGGGCGGGGTGCTGCGCGTCTGGGAGGACGACGCGGTGCGGGAGGTGCCGGCGGATCATTTTGACCCGTATCTGCTGGAGACATTGGACCGCGTGGCGAGCGCCGCCGATGCCGACGGTTTCGTCAAGGCCGCGCGCGTGGTCGGAGAGGCCGTCGGTTACGGCGAACAGGACATCGGGGACGAATATTTCGAATACCGGCTGAGGGAGCTCATCTATGCGGGGGTGCTGGAGATCCGCGGGGTGCCGGCGGGAATGAGATCTTACAGCATCCGAAGGAAAAAACGCGAAACAACCGGCATGCCGCTTAACCGGTAACTTTAGCGCTGATCGCCCAAAGCGCGGCGCTCAAGCCGCTGCGGACAAAGAAACGAACAATGTCGGGCAATATTGCCCTGTACGGACATACGGAGTCCCGCCCAATCCATGCGCTGGGCGGGACTCCCGTTTCTCGCCGAACCTATGTCCGGTTTCGCAAAACAAATTTTTCGATCACATGAGCCACTCCGTCTTCGTTGTTGGTCGGGGCGATATAGTCCGCTATCGCTTTCAGCGTATCGACCGCGTTGCCCATGGCGACACCGAGTCCGGCGATTTCGATCATATCGTGGTCGTTCCAGCTGTCGCCCAAGGCGATCACCTCGGACATGTCGATGCCGTAATGGGAAGCCAGAAACTTGAGCGCACTGCCCTTCGTTCCCTCCGGATGCAGCAGCTCCAGATATTCCGGTTTCGATTTCGTAATATAGGCCCGATCCCCGAAAAGGTTCCGCCATTCCGCCGCGATTTCGCCCAAAGCGTCCGGCGCGTCGATCACCAGCATCTTGGTCAGCGGCTGACCGCGGAAACGGGAGAAATCCTTGACGACCCGGTAATCCACATTCTGGACCTTCGCGTAACGGCGAATCTTCTCATTGTCTTCAAGGACGTACAGCACGTCGTCATGATAAACCTGCAGATGCAGCTTGTGCTTCTCCGCGTAACGGAACACTTCGGCGGCAATCTCCGGAGGAACGGACCGCTCGTACAATGTCTGCTCATCCAGCAGATTTCTGACCTTCGATCCCTGGTACGTAATGAGCGGCACGTTGAGCTGCAGGGACCGGGCCACTTTCTGCGCGGACGGAAACATGCGTCCGGTCGCCAGCGTGATGACAACGCCCCGTTCGGCGGCCGCATGGATCGCTTGCCGGTTTCGCTCAGAGATGGTCAGATCATCGTGAAGCAGCGTGTCGTCGATGTCGGAAGCGACCAGCTTGTACATGCGTTCACCTTCACGCCTGCACGAACGTCGGTGTATCCGCCGGCGCGTCGATCATTTCGGCCAGTTCGTCGTCCAGTTTCATCAGGGACAACGAACATCCGCCCATTTCCATGGACGTCACGTAGCTTCCGACATAAGACCGGTGAATGTTGACGCCGAGCTCGTCCAGATGGGCCTTGACCCTGCGGAACATGATGTACATTTCCATCAGCGTCGTGGAGCCCAGACCGTTGACGAGCACCGCCACCCGATCTCCCCGGGCAAGCGGCAGGTCCGACAGAATGCGGTCGAGCAGCACGTCCACCGTTTCATCCGCCGTCCTGATCTTGCCCCTTTCGACGCCCGGTTCTCCGTGGATGCCCAGCCCGATTTCCATTTCATCCTCGCCGAGCACGAAGCTGGGCTTTCCGGTCTGCGGAATGTAACAGGGCGACAGCGCCACGCCCATCGTCCGCACCGCATCGTTCGCCTTCCGCGCGACGCGCACCACTTCATCGAGCGAATACCCGCGTTCGGCGGCGGCGCCGGCCGTCTTGTACACGAAGAATCCGCCCGCGATGCCCCGCCGGTCGGCCGGCTCCGGAGCCGACGCGACGTCGTCGGTCACCCGCACGGTCTCGACGCGGATGCCTTCCATCGCCGCCAGTTCGGCCGCCATGTCGAAATTCATGCAATCCCCCATGTAATTGCCGTACATGTAGAGGACGCCGCCTCCGGTATTGACCGCCTTGGTCACTTCCAGGATGGGGTTTGGCGGCGGTGCGGCGAAGATGTTGCCCACCGGGACGCCGTCTACCATCCCCTTGCCGATCAGGCCCATGAAGGTCGGTTCGTGGCCCGATCCGCCGCCGATGACGATGCCGACTTTCCCCGGGCGGACTTCGAAGGAACGCACGACCGCGCGGTTGTTGGACGGAAGAACTTTCACATACCCGGGATAAGCGGCCGCGTAGCCTTCTATCATCTCATCAACCACATTGTCCGGCTGATTGATCAGCTTCTTCACTGCGGTTCCCTCCCAAATATTCCTTCTCCCGCTGCATGATCTTGTTGACCTTGCGCTCCGAATTGCCGCCTTCGAATTCCGAACGCATCCAGGCATCCACCACTTTCTTGGCGGCCTCGATGCCGATGACCTTCGCTCCCATCGTCAGGATTTGCGCGTTGTTGCTCTTGCGGGAACGTTCCGCGGAATACGTGTCGTGGCACAGCGCGGCGCGCACGCCCGGCACCTTGCTCGCCGCGATCGCCATGCCGATGCCGGTGCCGCAGATGAGAATTCCGCGATCCATGCGGCCGGTGCGGATTTCTTCCGCCACGTTGAACGCGACATCCGGATAATCGGTCTCTTCGCGACTGTGACAGCCGAAGTCCTCCACTTCCACTCCATTTTCAAGCAGGTAGCGCTTGACCGCCTCCTTCAATTCGTAACCGTGATGATCGCAGCCGATTGCGATTTTCATCCGATTCCCCCCTGTGGGCCGAATAGGTTCTGCAACTGATCCGAGAATGTTGACAGGATGATGTAGGCGGACGTTGCGCCCGGATCCTGATGGCCGACGGAGCGGTTGCCCAGACGGCTGGAGCGGCCCTTCGCGGACACCATCGAAGCGGTCGCGAGCATGCCCTCCTTGCCGGCGGCCGCCGCCAGCCGGAAGCATTCCGCAACGTCTTTGCCTTCCTCGTAGGCTTTCCGGAGAGCATCCAGCGCCGGCTGCCAGGTATCGACCATCGTCTTCTCGCCGACCTTCGCCTTTCCGCGTTCGATGATGCCGCCCACAAAAGCCGTCCAGAAGTTGAGCAGATCCTGCGCGGACAACGGATCAACGCCTTTTACCGCCGCTCCGGCGCGAAGGAACGCCGTGGCATACAGTGGGCCGACCGAAGATCCGACCGCATTCAGGAACGCCATGCCGACAGTCTGACAGATGGCGGCGCAATCCGCCGTCTCCGGAACGTCGCGCAGCGCCTTCATGACAGCCTGCCAGCCGATGGACATCGTGACGCCGTGATCGCCGTCTCCGAGCTCGCGGTCAAGCGCCGACAGGTGATCCTTCTGCCGCTCGATCTCCTCGGCGATCGCCCCGAGGATTTGTCTCAAATGCGCGGATGTAAACTGCATCTTCCTTCCACCTTTCTGAGCGGTTATCTCGGAAATGCTTCCCGTGCGCCGCCGTCAACGGTAATGATGCAGCCCGTCGTGACGCGCGACCTGTCGCTGGCCAGGAACAGCGCCGCCTCGGCAACGTCGTCCACCGTCACCGATTCCTTGAGCAGCGTGCGATCCCGCAGGAAATCTTCGTACTTGTCGGCCGGCACGCCGTAAGCCTTGGCGCGGTTCGCCACCACTTCCGGACTCCACAGATCGGTGAACACGCCGTCCGGGTTGATCATATTGGCGCGAATCTTGTCCTTGCCGTGCTCGATCGCGAGAATCCGGCACAACTGAGCTTCCGCGGCTTTCGCGCAGCTGTACGCGCCGAAATCTTTGCCGGGCGCGAGGACGTTCTTCGTGGCGATGAAGATGATGCTGCCGCCTTGTCCTTGTTCCAGCATCACGCGGATCACCGCCCGCGACACGAGGAAGTGGCCGGTGGAGTTGACGGCGAAACTCTTCTCCCAGGTTTCCAGCGGCATATCGACGATCGATCCGATCGGCGCGATTCCGGCGTTGGAGACGAGGATGTCGATTCCGCCGTAATACAGGACGCTTGCGGCGATGCCGGCCTCTACCGACCGACCGTCCGTCACATCCATTCTCACCGTCTTCATGCGGTTCGGGTATGTCTCGATCAGTTCCTTCTCCGCTTCGGACAAAGCGGCTTCGTTCACATCGGTCAGCACCACGCATGCGCCCTCGCGAAGCAAGGCGCGGGCGACGGCCAGCCCGATGCCTTTGGCGGCCCCGGTGACGACGGCAACTTTGCCGTTCAGTTCCTTCGGTTTCGGCCGGAGGCTGAGCTTGTACAATTCCATCGGCCAATATTCGGCGCTGAACACTTCCCGCTCCGGCATCGTCCGGAACTTGCCGACCGCTTCCGCACCCTTCATCACGGCGACGGTATGCCTGTAGATCTCGACGGGCAGGCGGGAATCCTGAATGTCCGCTCCCGCGCCCCAGATGCCGAGGCCGGGAACAATGATCAACCGCGGCGCCGGGTTGTGCGGACCCACGTCCGGCGCGACCTGCGACCGGTACCGTTCGAAGTAGCTCAGATATTTTTCCTCGTATCGCCGCACCCCTTCCCGCAGCGCCGATTTCAGCGTTTCCGTATCTTGCGGGTCATCCACCTGTACGACCAGCGGCCACGGTTTGGTGCTGAGCACGTGCTCGGGCGTGACCGGTCCGGTCTGCGACAGTTCGAGCACGTTCTCCGCGTTTGCGAATTCGAGCGCTTCTTCCGAACCGTCGAACGTCAGCAGCATCGGTACGCGCGAACTCAACGCGCCGCGCAGGGCGGGAGCGACCTCTGCGGCGATGCGTTCGCGCGTTTCGCGATCCAGCGACGGCACCCCCGCTTTGCGCGGGAACACCACCTTCGCCGCTTGCGCCTTCCGGATGGCGGATTCGGCGCGATCGACGAGCGCGATGTGCCGTTCGTACGCTTCTTCGCACGAATCCGACCAGGTTACCAGTCCGTGATGCAGCAGCACGAGTCCCGAAGCATTCGGATTGCCTTGCACGGCAGAGCCGACCTGCTTGGAGACCAGGAATCCCGGACGATTGTAAGGAACGATAAGGATATCCTCGCCCAGCACTTCCCGGATCAGCTGCTCGGCGTGCTCATTGTTGGCAAGGCTCAGAATGGCGTCAGCGTGCGTATGAAGCACCCAACGGTACGGAATGAACGCGTGCAGCAGCGTTTCGATCGACGGACGGGGAGAATCCGGTTCCATCAGGCAGCGGGAGATATAATCGACCATCTCATCGTCGCTCATATCCTCCCGCTCGAACAACGGCAGAACTTCATCCAGCCTGACGCACGCGAAACCGCGCTCCTTGATCGTCGCGAGCTGGAATCCGCTCGCCTTCACGCGGAGCACGCGGGTTTCCCGCCCCATGTGATCCTTCTCCGTACGCTTCACGGACGTATTGCCGCCGCCCCCTTGCACGAGTGCGGTGTCCGCGCCGAGCAGGTTCGATGCGTAGACGATTAGCCCCATGTCATCCAGCGTCTGTGCTTGTTTGGCAGACCATAAGCTTTTCACCGGCAGTTTCCCTCCAAGTTGCTGTCTGTTTGTCTTCTTTATCTGTATCCGGTCACCTGAGCCAGCTGATCGAAATCGCCGCGAAGCTTCGGATAAAGGCCGGCGTAGATCTCATACAGCTGTTCATACAAACGGACGTTGTTCGCCTGCGGTTCGTGGCGTTCGGACACGGTGATCCAGTCGTTCACCACTTCATATCCGTTCAGCGCGCCGACCCCGACGCCGGCCACGATCGCGTCGCCCACCGGCGCTCCGAGCGAGTCTTTCACGTGCTGCGTGGTCATGCCGAGCACGTCCGCCAGGATTTGCCGCCACAACCGGCTGTTCGCTCCCCCTTCCACCAGGGTGACGTGCGGATTGATCTCCAGTCCGGCTTGCCGGGTCTTCTCGATGTTCTGCTTGATGCCGTAAGCCACACCTTCCATGAAGGAACGGATGTAGTGGCCTCGACCGTGATACAGGGAAGCGCCCAGAATGACGCCCCGCGCCAGCGGATCCCACAACGGCGTCCGCTCGCCCATGAAGTACGGCAGCGTGATCATGCCGTCCGACCCGGGAGGAACCTTCTCGGCTTCAAGGTTCATGATGTCATACGGGCTGATCTTGAGCCGGCCCGCCGTATCCACTTCCACCTGACCGAAGGTGTCGCGGAAGTAACGGATCAGCGCGCCCGCGCAGACGAGCGCCCCCACCGTCGTGTATTTCACCTTCGAATCCGCGGCGTGGATGATGGTGATCATCCCATTCGCGAAGGAAGGCTTGTCATGCACGACACCCCAGACGCCCGCGGTGCCGAGCGTAATGCTGTTGTCGCCGTTGTTCAGAATGCCGGTGGACACCCATGCCGCGTTGCAATCGACGGTGCCCGCCACCACCGGCGTGCCTTCCAGCAGCCCGGTGGCCTGCGCCGCCTCTTTCGTCACATGTCCGATCACTTCATCGCACGGGTAGACATCCGGGAATTTGTCGGCGTCCAGTCCGATTTCCGCCAGCATCTGACGGTCCCAGGTTTTGTTCACGATGTCGAAGGCGATCCCGATCAACGACGCGTTGCTGTAGTCGGTGAGGCATTTGCCGGTCAGTTTCATCAGAGGATAGTCCTTGGCCGTCAGCATCTTGTATGCCTTCTGATAAAGATCCGGACGATGGTTCTTCTCCCACAGCAGCTTGACCGTCGCATAATACGGATCGATCGGATTCGCCGACTTCTCAAACACGGCATCCTCGCCCAGCAATTGCGCGATTCGGCGGCTTTCTTCCGTACCGCGCCTGTCCATCCAGATGTGGGACAGCTGCAGCGGATTCAGGTCGCGGTCGACGAGAATGCAGGCGGGCGACATGGCGCTGAGCCCGACGCCGAGAACTTCGGACGGCGGAACCTTCGCCATCTCCAGCGATACCCGGATCGTTTCCGCCACGGCATTCCAGTACGTATCCGGATGATGCTCGGCCCAGCCCGGCCGTTCGGTAATCAGCGGATATTCGACGTAATGCGTCCCGAGCACTTTGCCGTTCAGATCGATTACGGCCGCCTTGGTGCCTCCCGTTCCGATATCGCAGCCGATCAAATAACCGCGCGCCAATGTTCGTCCTCTCCTTCCTCGTTGTCCTGCACCCTGGCTGTCGGGTGGCTGTCGGAATTCTCAACCCGCACGGAACCCCGCGAATTTCCGGTGGATCCGCGATCCGTCGCGGTCGAACAGCATGATGCGGTCAAGGGGCAGTTCCAGCCACACCTGGTCCCGCAGGGAGCTGCCCAGCTTGTGATCCACTTTCGCCTTGATGCGCTGATCGTTCACCTCGACCGTCAGCAGCCGTTGCCCGCCGATCGTAATCAGATTGTCGACCACCTTGCCGCGGACCGATCCGGCCGACGGCGAAGCGGCCACCTTGATATGCTCAGGCCGGATGCCGATCGTAATCCGGTCGCCCGTGTAGGCCTCGTCCAGCAGCAGAGGCGCGGGGAACAGCGGCGCTTTCACCATCGATTTGCCTTCCGCCTGCGCGCATTCGCCTTCGAAGAAGTTCATCCCCGGATTGCCGAGGAACCATCCGCCGAAGGTGCTCTCGGGCTGCAGGTACAGCTTGCGCGGCTCGTCGCACTGCACGATTTCCCCGTCTTTCATGAGCACGATCTGGTCGGCCAGCGTCATCGCCTCGGTCTGATCATGCGTCACATAAATGATCGTCTGCTTCAACTGCTGCATGACTTCTTTCAGCGCCCGCTTGAGCACTAGTTTGGAGCTGGTGTCCACATTGGTGATCGGTTCGTCGAACAGGATGATCTTCGGCTGCCGGGCAATCGCCCGGGCCATCGCCACTTTCTGCCGCGACGCGTTGTCCAGCTGGGTGATGTCCTTGTCCGCCACTTCGCCGAGCCCGAGCAGATCGATCACATCCGTGACCCGCTTCTTGCGCTCGGAAGCCGGAATTTTCTCCCGGAGAAGCGGCAGCTCGATGTTCCGGTATACGCTGATTCCCCGGTACACGACGGGATATTGGAACACCATGCCGATGTTCCTTCTGCTCGTGGACAAATCGTTCACACGTTCGTCCCCGAAATAGATGTCGCCCGACGTCGGAGATTCAAGTCCGGCAATGATTCTGAGAAGCGTGGTCTTTCCGCATCCCGACGGCCCCAGCAGACAGGTGACGCGGGAAGCGGCGAACTCGAAGTTCAATTGCCGGATGGCGACGGTGTTCTTGAAATGCTTGGACAGATTGACGACCTTAATTGACAACATAAGCGGCTCCTTTCCCGATCCTCCGGCCGTCCCGCCGGTCGAATATGTAAAGATTCGACGGGTCGATGAGGGCGTGCTTTACATTGGCGACATTGGCCAATGTCTCGCGTTCGTCGTGACGGACAACCATCGTCAGCACGGTGCTGCCTGATTCGATATAGACGATTTCCTCGCCCCCGAGATCTTCGCGCAAGGCGAAACGGCAGGGGAAACGGATCAGACCGTCCCGTTCTTCTGCGGAAATCTCGATGCTCTCCGGGCGGAATCCGATGAAGCCTTCGCCCGTCTTTCCCGGTAGTCCGCCTTCCCCTTTCTCCCACTGGACCGGAAATTCGAACAACGCGGTCTTGCACCACGGACGGCCGTCTTTTTCGTACCACGAAGCCTCCAGCACATTGGCCGGAGGGAAGCCGAGCAGGCGCATCGTGGAGACATGCGCGGGAGAAGCGTACAATTGTTCGGGCGTTCCGTGCTCGACGATCCGTCCGCCGTCCAATACGGCGACGTGTTTGGCCAGAGACATCGTTTCCAGCGGATCCGAAGTCGTATAGATAAATGTCGAGCCGAACCGTTCCTGCAATTGTTTCAGATCATCCACCAGCTGCTCGCGCAGCTTGAAATCAAGGCCGGCGAGCGGGTCATCCAGGATGTATATGTCCGTCTGTTTCACGATGCCGCGGGCGATCGCCACCCGCTGCTTCTGCCCGCCGCTGATCTGATCCGGACGCTTCTCCAGCAGCCCCTCGATTTTCAGCAGCTGCGCCGCTTCCGTCACAATCGACCGGATCTGGTTCGCCTGCACCCGCTTCATCTTCAGGGGATACGCGATATTGTCATACACGGTCAAATGGGGATACAGCGCGAAGGATTGCGGCACATAGCCGATGTTCCGCTCTCCCGGTTCCATCCTCGACGCGTCGCTGCCGCGGAGCCGGATTTCCCCTTGCGTCGGCTTTTCCAATCCCATCAGCAGCCGCATCAGCACCGATTTCCCCGCTGCGGGCAGTCCGTAGATGACCGCGAAATCCCCTTTCTCGATCGTCAGATTGACGCCGTCCAGCACCGTTCGTCTTCTGTATGATTTGGAGATATTGCGAAACTCGACAGCATTTGCCAAGGCCTTCACCCCTGTCCCAATTTCACCAAATACGGCGCGATCCATATGCCGACGGCGAAGATCACGGCGATGACACCGAACGTGATCCCGAGCAACTTCATGGACTGCCCGAAACCGGCGGAGGGGGGGATGTTGCCGAATGCGATCTGAACGAACGTCGTGGCGATCAGCAGCACAAACCCGAACCGGTACAGTCCTTCGCTGAATCTCTGGGAGATCAGGATGAAGCTGACGACGAGCAGCATGATCAGCACCGCCTGCACGACGGAAGCGAATGGCCGCCGTTCCGCCTTCATCACACTTCACCTCTGACCGTACCGAACGTCATGCCGACGAGCAGGTACCTCTGGAAGAAATAAATCATCAGAATCAGCGGCAGCATGTACACCAGCGACAGCGAAGCGATGAACGTCCAGTCGACTCCGTGCGTCTTGTACAATCCGGTCGCCAGCGCCACCGGAATCGTCGTCACCTTTTTCCCGCCGATGATGAAGTTGAACAGGAATTCATTCCAGACAAAAATGATGTTGAAAATGAACGCGGCCACCAAGCCGGGCTTCACTTGCGGCAGAATCACCCTGAACATCACGTGCATGCGGGATCCGCCGTTTACAAGCGCGGTCTCGTCATAGCGCAGCGACACCCCGTCGATGAACCCTTTCAGAATCCAGACGGAGAACGGAATGCTGAACATCGCATAAAGCAAAATGATCCCGTAATAGGTGTCCTTCCATCCCAAAGCCGTGTACATCAGATAAATCGGGACCACGACGGCCGCTCCGGGGACCATGCGCATCGACAGGAGCAGGAACATCAGGAAATCGGTCCCTTTCGGCTTGTACCGGGAAAAACTGTAGGACGCAAAAAACGATACGATTATCGCGATGACAACCGCCGACAACGAAATGATCACGCTGTTTACCGCGTATTTCTCGAAGTTCATGCCGCTGAACATATTGCTGATGTTTTCAAATGTCGGCGTGAAGATCCATTTCGGCGGAATGGCGAGAATCTGCTCCTTCGTCTTGAACGCGGCCAGGAATATCCAGAGCACCGGCAGGAAGAAAGCGATGGAGATCAGCCAGAGCAGGACGTAATACAGACTTTGACGGACGCTTTTGGCCACCCCCTCACGCCCTCCTTTCCTTGTAGTTCAGGATGTACAGATAGATCGATGTGAAAGCGATCGCGATCAACAGCGAAATAATGGCGAGGGCCGACGCATTCCCCATCGTGAAAGCTTCAAATGCTTTGCGGAACAGGGAAATGGCGATCAGTTCGGTTGCGTTGCCGGGACCTCCCGATGTCATCGTGTAGATCAGATCCATCGTCTTGAACGCATCGATCGTGCGGAGCAGAATGCCGAGCATCAGGATGAATTTGCCGTGCGGCAGCACGATGTGCCACAACCGTCTGATCCAGGGAAGACGGTCGACCTGGGCGGCTTCCAGTTCCGCTTTCGGCACCGAACCGAGGGCTGCCAGTGTCATCAGGATCATGAACGGCGTCCACATCCAGATGTCGACCATCAGAACGGCCGGGTACGCCCATTTGACGTCACCCAGGAAATTGATCTTGAGACCGAACCACGCCTCCAGGTAATAGTTGGCGATGCCGAAGACGGGGTCGTAGATCAGCCTGAAGAACGTTCCCGCTGCCACCGGAGTCAGAATCATCGGCGAGAACAGCAGCGTAAGCGCCAGTCTCCGGCCCGGCATCTTCGAGCTTCCCCAGAACAGAAATCCCAGTGCCATGCCCAGGATCGTTTCCAGGCCTACGGCAAGAATCACAAACAAAAACGTCTTGCTTAGCGCCTGCCAGATGCCGTGGTCCCTGAAGATGGCCTGATAGTTATCCATCCCCAGAAATTTCAACGGTTCGCCTGTCGTGATGTCATACTTGTAGAAGCTGAGCCCGACCATCCACAGGAGGGGCAGGATGTTCCAGACAATAAAAAAAATCAAGACCGGCACCAGTAACGCGTAGGGAAACAGATTGCGTTCATGCAGCCATTTCGCTATTCCTTTCATTCACCTATCCTCCCGGTGGTTGGAAAGGGGGGCAAGACTTTCGCCCCGCCCCCGTCAAATGAATGGTTTCAAATTACCTGATGTTGGCGCACGCAGCGGGAGGCGCATTCTTCGTGGTGCCTGCGTCGTACATGATTTGCTGCTGCTTGCACGCGATGACTTCCAACGTTTCGGCCGCGCTCGACCGTCCGCCGGTCAAGTAAGAGGTGAACTCCTCTTGCTGGATCGAGAGCAGCTCGGAGTATTTCGGATGGTGCCAGAAGTCCCGCGCACGCGATTCGGTCAGGCTGTATCTGTAAGCGCGGAACCACGGCTGAATGCTGTCGAAATCCGGCGATTCCAGAGCCGCTTTGGTCGTCGGGTTGCCGCCGCGTTTCGCGAATTCGAGCTGCGTTTCGGGCAGGTACCACCACTTCAGGAAGTCGATGGCCACCCTCATGTGGTCTTCGTCGTTGAACTTGTTGATCACCCACGGCTGGCCGCCGATCGAGGAGATTCTCTTGATCTCTCCGTTCACTTCATAACCCGGGATCGGAACGACCATCACTTTATCCTGCAGTTCGGGCGTGATCATGGCGGCGCCGACCGCAGCCCAGTGGTAAGCCGAGAACAGCTTGCCCTGGGTGAACGCTTCGGTGACTTGCGCGATGCCGTAGTTTTCGGCGCCCGGCGGCATGTAATTGCGGATGCTCACGAAGGTCTCCAGAGCTTTCGCGTTGTTCTCCGTGTTCAGCACGCCGTACACATCGCCGGAGACGGGATCCCAGATTTCGCCTCCGGACGACCAGATGTGCGGATAGAACGAACCGGTGAAGTAGTCATATTCCTTCGAATATTGAACCGCCGTGCCGTACAGGTCTTGCTCCGGACGCGTGAAGAATTCCGCCATTTTCAGGAATTTGTCGATGGTCAACTGTTCGAAATCCTCGAACGTTTGCGGCAGATCAAAGCCGTATTTGGCTTTGAAATTCGCTTGTTCGGTCGGATCCGAGAGCATATCCTTCCGCACGTACAGCACCAAGACGTCGCCTTCCTGCGGGAAGCCCCACAATTGGTCGGTGCCGTCCGGATAAGTCATGTAAGCTTTCTGAACCACCGGGTCAAACCATTCGATGTTCGCAAGCTCCGGCTCTTGCTGCATGATTTCGTTCACGCTGACGATCCAGCCGGGCTCTGCGAACGCGCCCAGCCATTGGCTGTCGCTGATGATGATGTTGAATTCCTGCGATTTGGTCGACAGCGAAGCCGCCGCTTTCTGGAACAGGGAAGAGAACGGCGCTTCTTCAAACGTGAAGGTGACGTCATAGCCGTACTTCTCTTTCGCATATTCGGCGAACGCCGGCGACATTTCGACGGACAGCTGGCTCGGCACCCATCCGCCGATCCCGAGGATGGACATCTCGATCTTCTTGCCGGCCAGCGAGCTCGAGCCTCCTTCACCTCCGGAAGAAGCCGCGGAAGATCCGGAAGAGGCGGTACTGCCGGAACTGCTGCTGCTTGTGGAAGATGAATCGTTATTGGACTTGTTGCCGGAACATGCCGACAAGATCATGGTCAACAGCAAAACAAGCGTGAGAATGACGGATAAGGATCTGGATTTCAACTCACTCATCCTCCTTCATTGTGAATTGAAAACACGACATGATCACGGAGTATAAAGCGTTTACAATCGACACCGTCAAATGCTGTTTCGAACGATACCGTTACCCCCTTTGACGCATCAAGCTTTATTTGCGATTCCTTAAGGAATGGTGTGTAAATTCGTATACTTCTATTGTCATTCCTTATTAGAACCGCAATGATTTATTTACGTTTGTGTTCAAATTATAAACGGTTGTCTTTTAAATTTCAATAGATTTCCTGCTGCTTCTAACAACATTTTATCTTCATTCTTTGTTGATTGGTATCGGAGAGTCAGGGCGTCTTTCTCCTGAAACGGCCGGTTTCGGCTTGGTTTCCGCCTTTTTTCTCACAGGATTGACATAAATTATTTTTATTTTCTGGCATTTAACTAATTTGAAGTATTATTTCGTTTGTTATTCATTTATTTTTGTTGTTGTTTTCTGCCCTTGATTGATTTATTGAAAACCATTTGTCAACCGGGTATAATTATAATAAGTAACAACCCACATTGAATGAAGTAGGAGTTGTCTCACAATGTTGGCACCGGAGCGGCGAAGCATCATCTTGGAACGAATAAAGAAACACAAGAAAATACTTGTGAAAGAATTGTCCAGGGATTTAAATGTTTCCGAAGGTACGTTGCGGAATGATTTGAAATACCTCGAAGACGAAGGCCTGGTGGAAAGGACGTACGGGGGAGCCGTTCTTCCCAGGCCCAAGTTTATAGAGAACGCTTTCCAACTCACGCACACGGTCAACCAGGTGGAGAAGGCCGCCATCGGGAAAGCGGCCGCCGAGTTGGTGCATGACAATCAGTGCATCATTCTCGACGCCAGCACGACCGGATTGGAACTGGTCAAGAACCTGATGCATGTCTCATCGCTCACGGTTGTAACCAACGGCCTGATTACCGCCCAGGAGTTGAACCGCAATCCGCGGATCAAGGTGATCGTGATCGGCGGGGTGCTGCGATCCGGTTCCTATAATCTTGAAGGTTTGCTGGGGAAAGACTTGCTCGCCCAAATTCATGCGGATATCTTCTTCACTTCCGCCCACGGCTTTACGATTACCGAAGGCATGACCGTCTACGATGTATACGAGGCGGAACTGAAGAAACTGATGGCCGCCAACGCCAGCAAAGTTGTCGCGCTGCTGGATCATACCAAGCTCGGCAAACGATCGATCGCAACCTTCGCCGAACTGTCCCAGATCGACACGATCGTGACGGATTCCAATGCAGACCCGCAATATCTGGATCAAATCCGCGACCGCGGCGTGAATGTCATCATCGCCAAGATATGACCCGTTATCCGGACTGCGATTCCGTTGTTGCTTGCCTGTCGGGCTTTGAAGCCGGCCGCGTCACGTCGAAGGATTTGCGGCAAGCCGGTCCCCGGCACCGCCTGACAGCCCGCCCGGAACCTGTTCCCAATCCTTGAGGAACCGCTCGATGCCGATCTCCGTAAGCGGATGTCGCCACAACAAGGGAACAGCGAACCCGGAATCGTCGCGATGTGCGCTCCGGCCAGGGCGGCTTCCTGCACGTGCTCGATACTCCGAACGCTGGCCGTTATAATTTCCGTCGGGAAACGGTAATTTTCGAGAACGGTCCGAAGGGCGCGGAACAGATTCATGCCCTCGATCCCGATATCATCAAGCCTGCCGACGAACGGACTGACATAAGTGGCGCCGGCTTTGGCGGCCATCAGCTTTTGGGCAACCGTGAAGACGAGCGTAACATTCGTCTTGATGCCGTCTTTCGACAGCTTGTAGGTCGCTTCCAGTCCGTCCTCGGTCATCGGGAGCTTGATCACGATATTGTCGGCCCAACGCGCCAGCTCATGCGCTTCCCTGATCATATCCCCGGCGCGGACGCCGATGACCTCCGCGCTCACGGGGCCTTTGACTTCCTTGCAGATGTCCAGAATGATATCCTTGAAAGGCCGCTTTTCCCTCGCGATAATGCTGGGATTGGTCGTCACACCGTCCACCAGTCCGAGCCGGTTCACGCGCCTGATCTCTTCAAGATTTCCCGTATCCAGGAAAAACTTCATGCAGTCAGCCCTTTCCTTGCCACAAATTCACACGGCGAGCTGGCGTAAGTGATGCGACGTCACGAAATACATTCCCCGGTCGCGGCTGTACGTGACCAGCGAATGCGTCGTCTGCGTGCCGTCGTGATGACGTTGAATACCGTGCAGCATCATGCCCGTGGTCACGCCCGTGGCGATAAAAATGCACTCGTCCGAGGCGACGAGACGGTCCATTACGAGGGGAGCGTCGGGCGTTTCGATGCCCATGGCTTTGCACCTCTCCCGCTCCTTGTCGTTCGTAGGCAGCAATCTCGCCTGCATCTCGCCTCCGAGGCATTTGAGCGCCACCGCCGCCAGCACGCCTTCCGGCGCTCCGCCGATGCCGACGAACAGATCGATTCCGGTGAACTCCACCGCAGTCGCAACAGCGCAGGTTACGTCTCCGTCGACAAAAAGCTTCGTCCTGGCCCCGGTGCTTCGGATTTCCTGCAAAATACCGGCATGCCGCTCCCTTTGCTGCACGGCCACGGTCAATTCGGACACGTCTTTGCCAAGCGCGTTCGCCACATTCCGCACATTTTCCACTACGGAGCGTTCAATATCGATGCTGCCCTTGGCCTTCGGTCCAACCGCAATTTTGAACATGTACATATCCGGCGCGTGCAACAGCGTTCCGCGCGGCGCCGCGGCAATAACCGTCGTGGAATTCTCCAGGCCGTAGGCGGCCAGGTTCGTCCCTTCCAGCGGATCGACGGCAATATCCAGTTCCGGTCCGCGGCCCGTTCCAAGCCGTTCTCCGATATAGAGCATGGGAGCCTCGTCCATCTCGCCCTCTCCGATCACGACGGTTGCGGCCATGTCCATCTTGTTCAGCATCTGGCGCATGGCGGTGGTTGCCGCCTGATCGGCCTCGTGCTTGTTGCCCCGGCCGATCCAGGGATAGGAATCCAGTGCGGCCGCTTCGGCAACCTGCAGGAAATCGAAGATCAGTTGCTTCATCCCTTTCACATCACTTTGCGGACATATTGAACGAACGTGTCAAAAATGTAGTAGCCGACACGGCTCCCGGGTCCCTGTGTCCGACGGAACGATCGCCCAACCGCTTGGCTTTGCCTCGTTCCCGGATGCCCTGGATTGCCGCCGTCCAGAACGACGCGAGGTCCCGATGGGTCAGTTCCGTCTTTCCCTGCAGGACCGCGGCCCCTCGGAGAAACGCCGTCGCGTACAGCGGCCCGACGGAAGAACCGACCGCATTCAGGAAAGCCATGGCGATCTCCTTCAGCAAAGCGCCGCAATCTTCGGCCGAAGACTGCCGCACCTTGTCGGAGACGGCTTTCCAGCCGATGGACATGGTCACGCCATGGTCACCGTCACCCAACCGGCGGTCCAGTTCGGACAGCTCGTCCTTGACATCTTCGATTCGATCGGTGATTTCAAGAAACAGCTGCTTGAATTGCTCAAAAGTCATGGCCATGGCAACCGTTCTCCTTCTGTTTCTCAACTTGCGTCGGCATGACAACGGGGATAACCGGAAGTTCAACTTTCGCCGTCCCTTTTCGCCACCTCCTATTTCATAAATATACGAAACAAAATGAAAGCAAACAACAGGTTTGTTCCCTTGTTATTCTTGCTATTAATTTTATTTTTGCCTTCCTTATTTGTCAATATCTCTTTCTTGCCTTTCGTTTTATTGATATTTATTGCTTTATCTTATTGTATTTATTGATTTTTCTTTGTGTTAATCTTTAATCGGCTTAAATATTGTGGTAAAGTAGCTGTATATGAATCTTCTCACACCGTGGGCGGAAGCTCGGCCGCCCGCTGCGCGGAAAAGCCGCCGCGCGGGCTTTTCGAAAGTTTTTTTGTTTTTCCTGATGATTTCTTATCCTTTCGATTCTGTTAACGGCTTTTGTTTCCGGGTAAATCTTTCTTGGTGGTGAAGCGCGGTTGAACACGAGGAAGCAAACGCCATAATTGAGAAAGATATGATTTATTGATATTCTTTTATTTTCGGAGGTTTCAATCAGATGAAAATGTTCAGCGAAGAAAGAAGAAAGCGGATTATTGACTATTTGATGAAACATAACCGGGCCACGGTCAAAGAACTCGCTGAAATCCTGAATGTATCCACGGTGACGCTGCGTTCCGATCTGAATTATCTGGAATCGGAAGGATTGGTGCAAAGAACGCACGGCGGCGCCACATTGATCGAATCGAGGCCCGATTTTCCTTCCATGACCAGCTTTTCGGTGCGCGAGAAGACCAACCAGGCGGAGAAACAGGCCATCGGCAGAGTAGCCGCCGATATGGTCAACACCGGACAGTGCATTATTCTGGATGCCAGTTCCACCTGTCTGGAGATGGCGCGCGTTCTGGTCACGCAGCAGAAACGGTTGACCATTCTGACGAACGGCATTATGACCGCCATGGAACTGCGGGAAAACCCGCAATTTACGGTTATCCTGATCGGCGGCATCTTACGGATGGGAAGCGTGGGGCTCGAAGGCAACCTGGGAACCCATATTCTGAACGAGCTTAACGTGGATATCATGTTTACCTCCGCCCGCGGGTTCGTCTATCACGACGGGCTGACGGATTTCAACGTCTACGAAGTGGAACTCAAGAAAGCGATGGCCGCAAGCGCCCAGAAACTTGTCGCGCTGCTGGATCACAGCAAGCTCGGCCGTATTTCCATCGCCTCGTTCGCCGCACCCGAAGACATCGACACCATCATTACGGACTCCGGCGCAGCCGAAGAGGACATCCTCAAGCTTCGGGAACTGGGCATCGAGGTCATCGTCGCCTGATCGCCGTTGCATCACAGGCCGGGTCAAGGCATCATCTTGAGCAGCAAAATCGAAGCGGTGGAGAAGTATCTGCGTGGACAAAGAAACCAGGCCGCCGCTGGAAGCCATGAGTGAAGTCGAGCGATTGCGGCGGAGAACAAGATGCTCTGGCCCGGCTGGCTGGGCTCAAAGCAGTGATACGCAGGAGACCTCTTACAATTACGAACGGAGACAGAGATAGTGTCCCGTCAAGTGGTGTAAAATCGATTTCTACCGCGTGACCCAGATTTATTTCTGCAAGAGTGTGGTGGATGCAAGAGGAACTTGCTCCCCATTGACGATTTTGGCCATGGATTCGAGACTGAAATAACGACGTGCAACGGTCCATTCATCTTGCTGCTCGATTAAGATGGCACCGATCAGTCGGATAACGGATTCCCGATTTGGAAAGATTCCTACTACGTCTGAACGTCGGCGGATTTCGCGGTTTAAACGCTCTAACGGGTTGGTGGAATGAATTTGCCGCCAATGCTCCCTGGGAAAAGCCATGTAGGCCAGTACGTCACTTTCTGCCTGCTCCAGAATATCCATGGCTTTCGGGAACTTCCCACGAAGTTGCTGGGCGACTTGTCGGAGCTGCATTACAGCCGCTTCTTGGCTCGGTTGCGCAAAAATCGTCCGGAGGATCGACGATACCATCGATTGCGACGACTTCGGCACCTGGCTCAGAACATTGCGCATGAAGTGAACACGGCAACGCTGCCAAGTGGCACCCACCAGAACCTGCTCGATCGCTCTGCGCAACCCTTCGTGAGCATCACTAATCGCTAGTTGCACACCTCGAAGTCCCCGAGCGACCAGTTTCCGTAGAAACTCAAGCCAAAACGAACCGTCCTCGCTCATGCCAAGATCAAATCCGAGCACTTCCCGGTCACCGGTCTCCCGGACACCGATGGCCACGACAAGCGCCATGCTGCGCACCCGGCCTCCCTCGCGCACTTTCGGAAACGTGGCATCCAACCAGACATACGGAAATTGCCCCTCGAGCGGACGTTCTTTGAAGGCGATCACAACCTCATCGAGCTCTTTGCAGATCCGGGAAACTTCGCTTTTGCTGATGCCCTTCATGCCCAAGGATTCAACGAGTTCATCAACTTTTCGCGTACTGACGCCGTGAATATAAGAAGCAAAGCCTTTTCCGCGCGCTTACGCGGTTCGAGCAGAGAAGGAAAATAACTGCCTTTGCGAAGCTTCGGAATGCTCAGATCAAGGGTGCCGACTCGTGTATGCCATTCCCGATGCCGATAGCCGTTCCTCTGGTTGGTTCTTTCTGTGTTGCGTTCATAACGTTCGGCACCAATTTGGGCTGTAACCTCCGCCTCCATCAACGAATGAACAAGAACATTCAGAGCTTCTTTGAGAAAATCTACATCACCATCAAAACCAGACTTGCGTAAAAGCTCCAAAAGTGACATTCTATCTATAGAAGCCACGGTTTGATCCTCCTTCTAAAGTAGAGTTGCGTCACTTTAGTAGAAATCATACCGTGGCTTCCCTTGTCAATAAGCTCGGTGCAATTTTACACCACTACTAGGGACTATAACAACAAAAAAACAAAAATGGAATGGAGCGACTCAACGAAGAAATTCGACGACGAGAACGTGTCATTCGCATTTTTCCTAACCGTGAATCGGCAATTCGCCTGATCGGAGCTTTGCTAATGGAGATAGACGAAAAATGGGCAAGTGGCAAAAAGTATCTCGATATGGCAGAGTATTGGGAATGGCGAGAAACTCAGGGAACCAAAGCGGTGTCTAAAGTGACTCGCATTGGCTAATTTATTTCTCTAATCGAGGGGAATTTACACACAAATATGGACTTGATCTGGCCATGGACGATCAACAAAGAGATCGCGTGCATTTCGTCATCTATCCTGGCAACTGAAGTTTCCCGGTATCGCAAGAACTGGGTGATGCGATGATTTCGCTATGAAGACCGTGAGGTAACACATAGAGGCAGCAAATAAGGAAGAGCCGCGCAATCCGTGGAATGAGCGGCTCTTCCTTGCAAGTGGATTCCGCCTCCGAAGAGAAGGAGGAATGAAGTTTCACCACAATTATACAGATATAGTTCCCGTGAGTCAAAGTATTATGGACGCTGGCAAGCCCGACCGAGTCCGGCGGTCCTGCTCACGCTGTCCTCTTCTCCCGCAGAAAATGCCGGTACCCTTCCGAATCGAGGAACTCCGTGAAAATCCCCCACTTCAATGGTCTGGGCTCGTACAGAAACTCCACGCCCTTCGCTTTCATGCGCTCATACGTCCCGTGGATGTCGTCGCATTCGAACATGATGGACGGCCGCATGCGGTCCGAATCCTTCATATATTGCTTCGGGTAGATGACGAGTCTCGCACCCCCGCCGGGCAGCTCCAGCTCGATCCAGTTCCCGTCCGGCCCCATCGGCTCTTCGTAGACGAGTGTGAATCCCGCCTTGTCCAGCCAGAATTCCCTGGCCTTCTCCTGGTCTGTCACAAAGACAGAAACAATCGCGATATTCGTGATCATGTCCGATCCCTCCTCAATGGGGATCTTATCCTGTATGTTCGTGGTTGTCTTGTAAAAACTCGACATTCTCAGGTCCGTGATCCGACGCCAGCCGGCGGGCCCAATCCCGGAACTGGACGGGTGTCGCGCCGAGACATCGGCGGAAGTCCTTCGAGAAGTGGGAATAGTCGTAATAGCCCGCTTCCAGCATCAGATCGTGCAGATCCAGATCCGGTCGCAGAAGGAGCCTGATCCGGACCTGGTTGAAGCGGGCGATCTTGTGCAAGCGCTTCGGCGGAATGCCGGTCACCCGGACGCAGCGCCGCTCGAACTGCCGCAACGAAAGCCCGGCGTCCCGCGCGGCATCCGCCACCCCGTATTCGGCGGGCCGGTGGTACAACCGGTCAATGACGCCGAACAGAGCCGGGTCGTGCCAGGCCGGATCGACCCAGTCTTCGAGGAAAGCCTCAAGCCGCCGTTGGGCGTCATCCATCCCGGCAGAGGCCAGAAAACGCTCCAGCTCCTCCAGCTCCCTCAGCCTCCGATCCGCCTCTGCCGCTTGACCGGCCCATCTGTCCTGGATGAACTCCGCGACCGGCATGAACCGGTCGTTGAACCGCTCCGCCGGCTGCCCGCTGATCGCATAGAGTCCCCACGGATACAGACGGATGCCGTACAACACCAGCTCCCCCTCCGCCTCCAGCTTGCAGCAGCCGGACAGCGTCCCCATGACGAACGACGTCGGCAGAAGCTCCCCGCCGACGCGGTATACGCTGCCGAAATGGAAAATCAAATCCTTGTACCCGTCCGGCCACAGCACTTCGCCCGCTCCGGCGCCCGAATACGTCCGGCGGAGCGTCCAGACGCATTTCACATAAGGTTTCAGACGTTCGGACGCCGGCGGCCTTTCGAGATATTTCATCCCCCTTCTCCCCTTCCGTCAGGCTCGCGTCACCTTACCCGCCGGCGCGAAGGCGGTCAGCTCTCCGGTTACCTTTTTGGAATTAGACGCGGTCAATGGGAGGAAAGTTTTTACATCGATACTCCGCCAATGGAACCGGGCTACGCGATTGAGCCGGAATTGTCGCCGCCGAAATCCAGTGGAACCGGGCGCCGTTATTGAACCTCCGAGGACGATGATCGACCGGTTCGGCGATGAATGAAGTTCCCGGTTCCGTTGCTACGAAGATCATGCGGTTTTCCTGACAGGTCAAGCCGTGAGATCCGCAAGCTTAACCCATGCCCCCGAAACGACTATAATGAGTCCATGGAGGGAGCACCATGTACAAAATCCTGATTATCGAGGACGACCTGACGATCGCACGGACGATCAGTGAGCACCTCCGCCAATGGGGCTACGACGCGAGCTATGCGACCGAGTTCCGGAACGTGGCGGACCAGGTGCTGTACGCGGAGCCGCAGCTCGTGCTGCTCGACATCGCGCTTCCCTTCTACAACGGCTTCCATTGGTGCGGCGAGATCCGGAAGTTCTCGAAGGTGCCGATCATGTTCATCTCCTCCGCCTCCGACAACATGAACATCGTCCTGGCGATGAACATGGGCGGCGACGACTTCATCGCCAAGCCCTTCGATCTGCGCGTGCTGACGGCGAAGGTCGGAGCGCTGCTCCGGCGCACCTATTCCTTCCAGGGGCAGGTCCACGTCCTGGAGCATAACGGCGTCGTGCTGAACCTGAGCGACGCCACGCTGACGTACCGCGGCCGCAAGATCGAGCTGACGAAAAACGAATTCCGGATATTGCAGCTGCTCATGGAAAACGCCGGCCGGATCGTCCCGCGCGAAGAAATGATGCAGCGGCTGTGGGAAAGCGACCAGTTCGTCGACGACAACACCCTGACCGTCAACATCACGCGCCTGCGCCGAAAACTGGCCGACATCGGCCTCCCGAACTGGATCGTCACGAAAAAAGGCCTCGGCTATCTGGTGGAAGGACCATGAACCGCTGGAAACTGCTTGGCGCCTTCATGCGGCAAAACCTCATCGCGATCCTCGCGGCCGCGGGAGCGGCGGCCATTTTTCTCATCGTGTTCGCCCTTTACCGGCTTCCGGTGGAGGCGGTCGGCTACGCCGCGGGACTCTCCCTGCTTTTTCTCGCCGCCCTTGGCGCGATTCGATTCCGGCAATTTTGCCGCAAGCACCAGGCCCTGGAAGCCGTTCGCGGGCAAATCTCGGTCCCGGACGTGCCCCTTCCGGAGGCCACAAATCTGATCGAGCGGGATTACCAGGAACTGATCCGCCTGCTCGACAAAGAGCGCAGCGCGATCGCCTACGAGAAGGACCGGGCGTACCGGGAGATGACGGAGTACCACACCATCTGGGCGCACCAGATCAAGACCCCCATCGCCGCCATGCGGCTTCTGCTCCAGAGCGACGGCTCCCCGGACAAACACGAGCTGTCCGAGCAGCTGTTCCGCATCGAGCAGTATGCGGAGATGGTGTTGCAATACATCCGCCTTGGCGGCCCATCCACGGATTTCGTGTTCCGCACGGTATCCCTCGACGACTGCGTGAAGCAGGCGGTGCGCAAATACGCCCCGTCGTTCATCCGCAAACGGATCAAGCTGAACTACGAACCGTTGGGCGCAACCGCGCTCACGGATGAAAAATGGCTGGTGTTCGTCATCGAGCAGATCCTGTCCAACGCGCTGAAATACACCCGCGAAGGCGAAATCTCGATCTACATGCACCCCCGGCGCCCGAACGCGCTGGTCATCGAGGATACCGGCATCGGCATCGACCCCGCGGACCTGCCCCGGGTGTTCGAGCACGGGTACACCGGCTTCACCGGCCGCGCCGACAAGAAATCCACCGGCATCGGGCTGTACCTGTGCAAGCGCATCATGGACAAGCTGTCCCACACCATCGAAATCGAGTCCGAGGCAGGCAAGGGGACAAAGGTCATCCTCGGCCTGGAAACCGCGCCGCTGGAAGTGGAATAGCCGGCGCGGGATCCAACCTTGCAAACATGTAAGTTTCCCGTAGAAAATGTAAGCCAATCTTAAGGCGCCGCATTTTCTTTTTTTGTACGATGGGGATGCTGAAACCGGAGAAGGGAGGAACGGTCATGGCGCTGCTTGACGTGCGCAATCTGAAAAAAGTGTACACCACCCGCTTCGGCAAACATCCGGTTCAGGCCCTGTCGAACGTCACGTTCACCGTGGAAGAAGGCGAATTCGTGGCCATCATGGGGGAGTCCGGTTCGGGCAAGACCACCCTGCTCAACATCCTGGGCACGCTGGACCGACCAGCGGGGAAGTGCTGCTCGAGGGCAAACGGCTCACGGACATCCCGGAAAAAGCCCTCGCCGCCTTCCGGCGGGAACAGCTCGGATTTGTGTTCCAGGAATTCAACCTGCTGGACACGTTCACGATTCGCGACAACATTTTCCTGCCACTGGTGCTGGCCGGCAAATCCTACAAGGAAATGACCAGTCGTCTTGAGCCGATCGCCCGGACGCTGGGGATCGAACACCTGCTGGACAAGTTCCCGTATGAAGTGTCCGGCGGGCAGAAGCAGAAAACCGCCGTCGCCCGGGCGCTCATCACCCATCCCCGCCTCATTCTGGCCGACGAACCGACGGGCGCCCTGGACTCCCGCTCCAGCGACGAGCTCCTGGAGCTGTTCGGCGAGATCAACCGCCAGGGGCAGACGATTCTCATGGTCACGCACAGCGTGAAGGCGGCCAGCCACGCGAACCGGGTCCTGTTCATCAAGGACGGGGAAGTGTTCCATCAGATCTATCGGGGGCTGAGAACCCGGCACGAGTTCTATCAGAACATCTCCGACACGCTGACGTTGATCGCGACGGGCGGTGGCGTGCATGCGTAGAGGATTTTACGCCAGACTCGCCCTGGGCAACATCCGCAAAAACGCCGAAACCTACTTTCCGTATGTGCTCGCCAGCTCAGCGACGGTCATGATGTTTTACGACATCCTGTTTCTGCTGTTTTCCCGGGAAGTCCTGAACATGAGGGTCGGCGGCACCCTGCTCACCGTGCTGTTTCTCGGCGCCATCGTCACCGGCTTTTTCGCCTTCATTCTTCTCCTTTACATCAACAGTTTCGTGATCAAGCGGCGCAAAAAGGAGTTCGGGCTGTTCAACATCCTGGGCATGGAGAAAAGGCACATCGCCCGCATCATGCTGCTGGAAACGGTGTTCGTCGGACTTCTGTGCATCGCGCTCGGACTCGCCGCCGGCATCCTGTTCAGCAAGATCGCCCTGCTGCTTTTGCTCAGGATCCTGAAGGTGGAACCGGTCTACGGCTTTGAAGTGCCGGTGGAGGCGGCGGCCATTACCGTGCTGTATTTTGGCGCCGTGTTCCTGCTCAACCTGATCTACAACGTCTTCCAGGTGTACCGATCCAAGCCGGTGGAGCTCCTGAAAGGCGGCAATGTCGGCGAAAAGGAACCCGGCACCAAATGGCTGATCGCCCTCTCCGGCGCGGCCGCGCTGGCAAGCGGATATTATATCGCCATCACCACCAAGTCGCCGATCGCCGCCCTGGGGCGGTTTTTCACCGCCGTTCTTCTGGTCATCGCCGGCACGTACGGGCTGTTCACGGCGGGCAGCATCGCGATCCTGAAAATGCTGCGGAAAAACAAAAAGATTTACTACCGCACCAATCCCTTCATCGCCGTGTCGGGGATGATTTACCGGATGAAGCAGAACGCCGCCGGGCTGGCCAGCATCTGCATTCTGTCCACCGCGGTCATCATCATGCTGTCGTCCACCGTGTCCCTGTACGTCGGCCTGGAGGACGTGCTGCGCACCCAATACATCCGGGAAATTACGGTATCGGCCTATGACACCACGGATGAACAGATCCGGGAACTGGCAGCCGCGGTAACCGAAACCGTGAAACGGGAAGGCCTGGACATCCGCAACCCGGTCGCCATGCGTTACGTGTCGCAGATGGCCCTCCAGGATGGAAGTTCGTTCACGGGAATCCGGACGGCCGGCTATTCCTTCCGGAACGCCGCTCTCCTGATGTTCATGACCGCGGAAGAGTACAACCGGCTCGAAGGCGGGAACGTGCAGCTGGCCGAAGGGGAAGCGATGGTGTATGTGATCAAGGGAAAAATCCCCGGGGACACGATGGATCTGAACGGCCAATCCCTGCGCATCCGCGGCTACCTGGATTCGTTCAAGACATTGGAACAGTTCCTCGTGGGCGTCAACCGCATGATGGCGCAAAACTACGTGGTGATCACGGCGAACGAACAGGATCTGTTCCGCGTGTACGAATCCTTGATCGGAGAAAAAGAGGGGTACACGTACAACTATCTTTTTGACACCGGGGCCGGGCGGGAAACTCAGCTCAGCCTGGTGTCCGCCTTGAAGGAGAGGCTGAAAGATCTGCGTGTGGACGGTTATGCGTCCGGGCGCGAGGAAGCGAGGGAGGCGTTCCTTTCGATTTACGGCGTGCTGTTTTTCCTCGGGCTGTTCCTGGGGACGCTGTTCATCCTCGGGACCGTGCTCATCATCTACTACAAGCAGATTTCCGAGGGATACGACGACAAGGCGCGCTTCACGATCATGCGAAAGGTGGGACTGAGCCACGACGAGGTGAAAAAAGCCATCCGGTTCCAGGTGCTGTCCGTGTTCTTCCTGCCCCTCGTCATGGCCGTCATTCACATCGCCGCGGCGTTCCCGGCCGTCAGCCGCCTGCTTGCCCTGCTCAACCTGAACAACGTGCCGCTTTACGCGCTTTGCACCGCCCTGACCATCCTGGTGTTCGCGGTGTGCTACGCGCTGATCTACATGCTGACGGCCAGGACGTATTATCGCATCGTCCGGGCGTAAAGCCGGTCCCAAAGGTTCGCCGTAACGGACGGGCCTGTCCACTGGTGCGGCCGCGATAGGCTGGAAAAAAGCAGCTTGCAACCCCCCATGACGACTTTTCAAGCCCGTCATCGAAAGGCGGGCTTTTCCTCGTCAATTCGGGCTGTTCCTGGATTGTGACGCAAAAACAGCCGCTTCTGCCATACCAGGCGACGGAAGCGGCTGTTTTTGTCACAGTTTCGACAGATCCACCGAATAGAAAGCGGTCTTCCCGCCATCTTCGTCATACCAGTACAATTTGTTCCCGATCAGCAACGGATCGATATTGCCCGGCGGCGGAACGCCCAGCTTGACCGGTTCTTTCACCGTTTTTCCTGTGCCGTCGATGATGGCGCAATAGACCGTGTAATAATAGGCAATCTTGGGGTCCCAATCCTTGACCGCCCAGATCACGGCGAACCGGTCGTTGCCGATCGGGACGAGATGGACTTCAAGGACGGTAGGGTAAGCGTCTTCAGCCGGATTGATTTCAAGGTCCGTCAGCCAGTTGAACCGGATCTCGCCGTACTGGGGATCCGATTTCGGCACGGCGGCGACGAACACGTTTCGGCTTGTCCAAATGTCGAATTTTTGCCCGGGATAAATGCTGGAACCTGCCAGCAGATAATGGGTTTCCGAAACTTCCAGGCCGCCGAGGTTCGCGCCGGTGAAGTTCTCGCCGCGCTCACCCGGCAAGGGAAGGACGATCCGTTCGCTCGTCTTCAGTCCGTCGTCTTCTATGATCAGGACGAACGCGCGCGGAGCGGCGTCGCCGTGATGGGCGTAGACAATCCGGCTGCCGTCAAACCTCACATGGGCGGCAAACGAGTGGCTGACGTAAACCAGCGGCGAGAAATCCCCGGTCAGGTCCGAAGTGTCGATCTTGAACGTCGCGTTCATCTGGTGGGTCAGTCCGTCGCTTGTCATGTAGGCCAACCTTGCCGTATCCAGCACGAGCACGCCGTCCCGGCTGGCCATCGACACATTGCTCGCGTCGAAAGGCACCCTCGTGTAGACGTTGCGAAGATCCCCCTGGCCGACTTTCTTCCAGTTCGTGTCGTATTTTACGATCCGATAGACCGTCTTGTCCGGATCTTCCTCATAATTTTTCTGCCCGTAAACGATATAATAATACCCGTCATCCGAACGGTGAAAGCCCCCGAAAAGCGGCAGTTCGCCGCCGATAACCGTCCGGCCGAGCAAATTCCACCGCATATCGTAATGGTAGACGGTGATCTCGACGGGTTTCTCGTTGTCGATGCGGTGGGTTCGCAAACTGTTCGACTGCCCCGCGTGAAGGATGTGGATGCGTTCGCCGTCTGTGAAAATATATCGCACTGCCGGACTGAAATAATCGTCATAGTAGTAATCGTTCGAATCGGCGCCCTCGATCGGATCGCCGTAGGTGACCGCAACAGCGGGGTTCGTGAAAATGGCAACCTTCGGCTGGGTGTGCTTGCTTCCCCCTTTGTCATGAAAGTAAACCGGATACCCGAGCGATTCGGACACGAACCTGAGCGGAACCATGACCCGTCCGTTCATCAGCCGGGCCGGTTCATCAAGGGTCACGGTCTGGCCGTTCACCTGCGCGGTCCTGGCGCCCAGGCGCAGCACCACCGTCCGGTCGGCTGTTTTTCCGGTCACCGTGCCTGTCCTTTCATCCCATTCCACTTCGGCATGAAGCGCTTCGAAAATCGCCCGCATCGGCACCATCGTCCGGCCGTTCTCGGCGAAGGCCCCGGGATTTGCGTCCAGTTCACGGTTGTCGACGTAGACCAGGACCGGCGTCCGCGCCGCGAACGCGACGCCAACGGGCATCGCTGCCGGCAAGAGCGCGGCAACGAGCAGAATGACAAAAACGTTGCGGAGTTTCATTCCCGCTCCCCCCCCCGGGTTGAAACAGACAACTCTTCTGGCCACCGCGGCCCGGATGCGCGCCATGCGCCTGACGTCCTCCGGATTCTTGAACCGGAGCGCGGACCGGTCGCCTGCGCTCATGAACCATAAATCCGGTCGTAGGCGTCCGCCGATTCAAAATCCAGTTCCGTCAGACCCCCGGCGCTCCAGGTGGTCAGCCGCAGCGTCACCATCCGGTAGTCGATGGAAATCAGGGGATGGTGGTTCCTCGCCTCCGCCTCGTCTCCGACGGCCACGGCGAAGCGCATCGCGTCCTTGAACGTCGGGAAGCGGTACTTGCGCTCGATCCACTTCTCGTCCTTCCGCGACCAGCCCCGCGCTTCAATGGCCGGCAACCTGGCGGCGATTTCCTCTTCCGTCAGCCGAACGGGCTTGCCCATCCGCGTCACCCCGCAAAATTGAAAATCGTATTTGTCATTTTTCCTGAATTATTGATAATTGTAACTTAGAATCCTGCCGTGGAGCGAAAAAAATGATCCAATACCAAAATGACCGGATCACCGTTTTTGAAAGCCAGCTCTACAAAACCACCTCCACCGTGATCCAAACGGAAGATTGCGTCATCGTCGTCGATCCGTGCATCCTGCCGTCGGAAGTGGAGGAAATCCGGGATTATGTCACGGGCATCCGGGGAAGCCGCCCGGTCTGTCTCATCCTCACCCATTCCGACTGGGACCATGTGGTGGGGGCGGGAGCGTTTCCGGAAGCGACGGTCGTGGCCGGCGCGGCTTTTCAATCAAAAAATCCCGAAGAAATTCTCGAACAAGTGCGAGCCTTTGACGACGAGTATTACATTGACCGGAAAACCCCGTTGATCTATCCGAAAGCGGATGTGGCGGTGGAGAAAGACGGACAACGGCTGGAAATCGGCCATACCGCGCTTACGTTTTACCTGGCGAAAGGGCATACGGACGACGGCATCTTTGCGGTGGTTGAACCCCTTGGCGTCTGGATTGCCGGCGATTATTTGTCCGATGTCGAGTTTCCTTTCATATACTACAGCTCAAAGGATTACATCGAAACGTTGGAAAAGACGGATGCCATATTGGCGAACCATCGAATCCGCATCCTGATTCCGGGACACGGCCACGCGGCGTTCAGCCGGGAGGAAATCCTGAAAAGAAAAAACGAGAGTCTTCATTATATCACCAGCCTGAAAGAAGCCCTCCGGTCCAACAAAGAGCATGAGCTTTTGATTGCCCCGTACTCCTATCAAAGAGGTTTGCTGAAGTGCCATCGGGAGAATGTGCAGTTTTTGCGTAAAGAAATGGAACTTCGGGCTTGAAGGCTCGCCAGGCGTCCGAAAATAGCAGGCATCCGGCCATTCTTCGTGGATCATGACACGATTGAATTAGCAAAAAATTCCTTGACATGTTCGTCAATTTTAGGTTAAATTGGTGTATCCGATGCCGGTAGGCCGGCTTGTATAACATCCAGAAAAGCCCCCACGTCTATAGAGGGGGCTTTTCCCATAGGAAGGAGTTAATTGCGTAAAGTCAGTTGCAGTAATTCTCGATGGCGGATTCGTTTTAAAAAAACTGTCAACCATTTTGCAAAGGGATATTAGTGGAGAGGATGTATATAATTTTGCAACCAATTGTTTGAAAACGGATTCAGAAGAACTGTTTCGCATTTTTTTCTACCATTGTGCACCGTATGAAGAAAAAAAATTAAATCCAATTATTGGTCAATACATAGATTTTAAAAACACAGTTACAGCTAAAAAAACAACCAGTTATTGCTAGATCTAGCGCAAAGAAATCATGTTGCGGTTAGAAAAGGACATTTGGTATTTAGGGGCTGGACAATTAAAGAAGCTACTTTGAGTAGAATTCAAAGACAAATTGCCCAGAGCCAAGTTTCCGCAACGTCCCAAACTTCATTCCAGCCTTTAAAAAACATTATCAATAATTTTCATTACTTAGATCCGGATGATTTTGAAGCAGATTTTAATCAAAAAGAGGTTGATATCAAAATCGGTTTAGATGTGGCATGGATGTCCATTCAAAAAATTGTCAACAAAATTGTACTTGTTACTGGAGATACTGACTTGGTTCCAGCTATGAAATTTGCAAGAAAAGAGGGGGTTCAAGTTGTCATTGTTTGTATCATGGACAACCATTCGAAAAAAATTACTTAAAATTTGGCTTGATGGAGCATTCAGATGAAGTGCGATATATTAAACACAATAATGGTAATTGGACTATATTGAATTCATACTCTTCTATACTCCATTTATTCAATAAAAACTACCAACCGCACCAATGCTGCCACGATCCCGAAACACCGATTAAACAACAGGGATGTTGCGCGCATCAGATTTTCTTCCGTCTCCCTTTCACCAACGCAACCGCGATGCTTGCCGCCAAGCCTCTCCAAATGATCACCATGCCGATGACCATCATCGCAATGGCGCCGGACTCCATCACGAGGACACCTCCGCCGATTCGGCTGTCCGGATTTCCGGTTTCCGATCCGGGATCGCCGCAAAGATCACCGAGATCGCCAGGGCGGCCGCCGCCGCGCCCCATCCGAATACGCCCACAAACCAGGCGTCATATCCTCCGTAGGTTTCGACCAGGTTGGCCCGGATGCTGTCAATGGCCATGTAACCCAGCACGAAAGGCGTGATGATGCCGAAGCAGGTTCTCCACCATGCGCCGATCCGGATTCCCGAGACCGCGTTGATGTGATCCTGCAGCTCCCTGAGCCGCTTCGCGATCCAGGCCACGGCGATCACTTCCGCAAGGCCGATCAGCGTCACGCCGTAGCTGTTGACGAAATAATCGACCACATTCACCAGGTGGCGTCCGTCCCGGGTGGCGAACAGCAGCGACGCCAGCATGGTCAGCCCGCCGCCGAACAGCACGGCCATGCCCCGGGTGATGCGGAATTTCTCCTGCAGCCCCTGAACGATCGACTCCACCTGGCCGATCATGGAGGTCACTCCCGCCAGCACCAGCGACATGAAGAACAGAACCCCGAACAGTTCGTTCAGCGCCGGCAGCTGGTTGATGATTTGGGGGAATGCCACGAACGCCAGCCCCGTGCCGCCGGAAACCACGTCATGGACGCCGACGCCCTGCTGCACGGCCATAAACCCGAGGGCGGCGAACACGCCGATGCCCGCGAGCAGTTCAAATCCGGAATTGGCGAAGCCGACGATAAACGCGTTGCCCGCCACATCCTCTTTCCTGTCCAAATAGCTGCCGTAGCAGATCATGATCGCATGGGCGAGGGACAGGCTGAAGAAAATCTGGGTATAGGCGGCCACCCACACCTTGCTGTCCCGGATCATGTCCCAGTTAGGCTTGAAAAAGGCGTTGAGCCCTTCCGCCGCGCCCTCCAGCGTCAACGCCCGGACCACCAGGACGGCGAACAGCACGCACAGCATGGGCATCATGATTTTCGCCGCGCGCTCGATCCCTTTTTTCACTCCCCGATGCACGACGATCAAGACGCCCAGCCAGACGATCGCAAGCGGGATCACCACGCCCGGCACGAGTCCCCCGATCTGTCCGGGCGCGTCCGCCAATTGCAAATAGCCGTGGAAAAATGCTTCCGGCTTGTCCCCCCACCCCAGATTCAGGGAAAACCACACATAGGACAATGCCCAAGCGATGACGGTGGAGTAGTACATGGTGATGAAAAAGGTGACGATCACATGCCACCAGCCAAGGGGAACGAAACCGCGGCGCATCCGGCCAAAGGCGACGGGCGGGCTCGCCCGGTGCTTGTGGCCGATGGCGATCTCCATGATGAGCAGCGGAATCCCGGCGGTCATGAGGGCAACGAGATAGGGAATGAACATCGCCCCGCCGCCGTTCTCGTACGCGACGGCGGGAAACCTCCAGATATTGCCGAGTCCGATGGCCGAACCCGCGGCCGCCATGATGAATCCGATGCGCGAACCGAACTGGGGACGGTTTTCCATGCGAGCCTCCTCCGTTTTTTCTCCCCAAAAGAGAGAGGCGGGTTCGGCATCCATTTTATATGGCCAAGGTTAAAAAAAATTAAAAATCCGCTTAACTTTTCTTAAATTTACAGATATTTTGAAAAAGTCTCCCTAAAGAGCACCAGCTTTTTGATTCCCCAATCAATCAATTCTTCATCGTCGGTCAGATCCGTATAAGCAGCAATCCGGCAATATCTCCGGTCGTCCTGCCTTTCCCAGGACAGGTCGCCGAGAACCTGGGACACCTCGTTTTTGTATCGCATCAATTCGTCGAATTTGGCCTTGTTCGCCTCTTTGTCGTTCAAATCGATGTACAGTTCACACGAAAATCGGTTTCCGTCCGGAAACTTGACCACATATGAATATCCGGTCTTTCCCGCACCGAAGGTGTACCAGTTGTCGTACCCAACCCGCTTGGCGTTGGTGAAATGCGGATGCCGCTTTTTAAGTTCGGCCAGGAACTTAGTGAAAAATTCATGATAATAAAGCATTTTTGATGACTTCGGGGCGGTTCCCCCAGTTGAAATCGCCTTTTGCACCTTTCCCCATTCGTTTGGCGAGGCCTTGACTTTGAACAGCGGCGCCGGATTGGAGTCGTCGACGGTGACGGCCTGAATCTCCACGGCGAAGAAATGCGTGTCCTCACCCGACACCTGGTTCAGCCAGTCGATGGCTTTGCGGTGTTCTTCCCGCACTTCTTTTGCAATCCAGATGATGAATTTGGCGTCGGCGCCGGACGCATAAGTGATAAGCTGCCCCAGGTGTGCGTGGTCCGTCGGCTCCAGCTGGTTTTCGATCACGACAGGGCGCCCGGTGTTCACCTCGCGGGCGTAGATGTCCAGGGAAAACGGCCCGATTTCGTGTTCGGTCGTGACAAGTTCCATGTCAATGCCAAGTTCGGCGCCCAGAAGATCCAGATTCTTCGCCAGCCACGGCGTAAAGTCCTTCGCCTCGCTGTTCCAAATCGTCCGAAGATCGGAGACATAGTTCAATTTCCCAATTCTCATGCCGCTTCCTCCGCTTCCATTTATCTTATCTTCCTGCGCTCCGGTCAGAACCACCCTGGATTTGATCCAGCTTCTCTTTCAAATCCAGTATTAGCGTGATATTCTCGTGAAACCGCAGCGTCAACATCCGGTCCATCACCCGCTCGAACTCTTTGCGAAGGTTCTTGTATTGTTCCGGGTGCTTGACAATCAATCGATGGCCGCCGATGTCGAAATGGGCGATGTTTCGCGGGAGCTCGTAATGGTCCAGTAGAGCCCGTAATCGTCCACGTTATCGTGGACATCAATGAATGAAACTTATTCAAACTTGTCCCCTCACCCAGTAAATCTGGTAGAAAATCCATTCGAATCTCATTATACAATTCTTTGCTGACGGATGGTTGTCAACAAACTCGCATTCCGCCTCAGTTCCGCGGGAATATTCCTTTCATTTCCTTGTAAATTTGACTGGCCATATTGAATAATTATTCCGGAATTACGTAAGGACGCGCCTCGCGTCCGGGAATTCAGCCACAAAAAAGGATGTCTTGCACCATGGAGCTTTCGTTTGCCCTTCTCCTGCTCGCGACCCACGGATTGCCGATCCTGTTTTTCGCCTACATGTCCACGGAAGTCCTGGTCAGGAACCAAAGAAGCGTCGAACACATCCTGCTCAGCGTGATCAGCTTCCTTTATCTGCTGCTGTTTGCCGCCGAATACGTCCGCGCGCAGGTTCCCATCGAGTACAGCCCGCTCCTGTCCTCCGTCTGGTTCAGCAGCGCTGGCATCCTGATTCCCGGCACGTGTTTTCATTTCATCATCAAATTCACCCGGCTGGACCGAAATTTGCCGAAATACATGAAATACATCTACCCGTATGTCTTCTACCTTGCCGTCCCCTTCGTCATCGCCAATATCGTTTCAGGCGCCCAGCTGATTTCCGCCCAGGAGTTCACGGAAGCGGGCCATTGGAAGGTGCCTGTCTACAATACGGGTTACTACATGGCCATGACGGGAAGCATCCTCACGGACGCCCTGTACCTCATCCCGCTCATGATCGCCAAAAAGAAATCGGATTTCCAGGAACAAAGGTCGATCTACAACCAGCTGGCGTTCGGGATTGTCGCCGCCATCATCTGGCACTGCATCTTCGGCTACATCAACTTCGGCGGCGCGCTGCCTCCGTATCCCTACCTGTACAGCGGGGTCATCTGGTGCTACTTCCTGCGGATGACAATGAAAAAGCACGATTTTCTCAGCCTGTACGACAGACGCTATGAAAAGCTGTACAACATGAACCCTCACGCCATTGTGCTCGCGGACCCGCACCTGACCGTCAAACACGCCAATCCCGCGGCCGTCCGAATGCTGGGGTCGTTCCCGTTTTCCGCCGACCGGCTGGAAACCTGGCTGGATCCGGAACTGACCAAAGAGATCCGGGACAGGAAAAAAATCAGCGGACGGGAATTCGAACTTCGTTTTGGGGACGGAAAGCGCCTGGTGCTGCTCGTCAACGCCGACTATGTGCTGGTCGACAACGAAACCCACACCCTGCTGATCCTTCAGGACATCACCGTCCAAAAAATGCAGCAGGAAGAAATCGCTTTCCTGGCCTATCACGATCCGCTTACGCGCCTGCCGAACCGCCGGTATTTCCACGAGCAGCTGGATGCGGCGCTGGAGCAGGCCAGGCGGAATGACGAAACATTGGCTTTGCTGCTGATCGACTTTGACAACTTCAAGCTGCTCAATGACACCTGCGGGCATTTGGCGGGGGATGAGGCGTTGCGGCAGGCCGCCCAGATCCTGCGGGATTGCCAGGGCAAGTCCGGAGTGGCCGCGCGGATGGGCGGCGACGAATTCGTCATGTATATTGCGGGCTCCCCTTCCGTGCAAAACATTGAACGCTTGGTCGGGGACATCAAGCGCCGGTTTGGCGAATATGTCTCCGGCAAATTCGGGCTGACTTCCGTCGGGCTGAGCATCGGCTACAGCTTCTATCCCGCCGACGGCGCCGAGGTCCAGGCCCTGATCAACGCCGCGGACAACGCCATGTACCTCGTGAAGCATGGCCGATCGCGGGATCCCGGGCTGTAACGCAAACTCCCGCTGCGGCTTTCCGCAGCGGGAGCTGCACATGAAGGCGGCGCCTTTGCCGCCCTTGGCACGGTGACCGCGGTTGCGCCGAACGGGGCGGCCAGTCACAGCACCCAGGTTACGACCGCGTATTGCAGCGGCACGATGGCGATGATGAACAAAATGGTATTGAACAGCCAGGAGGCGTCGGTCAAATCCGTGTCCAATTGATACAGCCTGGGAGGCACGAGGGACCCGAACGCCGGCGGCGTGGACGCCAGGATGACCAGAACTTTCATCACGTAGCCGTCGTTCATGTTCCCCAGGCCCAGGAGAAAACCGAGCAGCACCACGGCGGCGGGCACGAGGGCGAACTTGATGACGGCGATGGCCAGGCTCGGCTTCAGATACCGCTTCATCGACGTGACCCGTGTATTGTACCCGATGGAGAGCATCATCAGGAACGCGGAGATCGACACCAGCCATCCGACGGAAGCGGCGGCGAAATCCGGGCGCTCCAGCGGGGAAAGGTTCAGCGCGATCCCGAAAAGGATGGCAAAGAAAAACACCAGAATGTAGGGATCCTTGAGCAGCCTCAGGATCTTCTCCGAACGCTTCTCCGCCCGTTCGCCGGTCGGCTCGACGCCGTACGATTTGGCCACCGGATAAGCGAACAGATAATACACGATTTCCTCGAACATCCTGAACAGGCCGAGAATCGCCAGGCTCTCTTCGCCAAGGAAGGCGAAGCAGATGATCGAGCCGAGCGACGCCACGTTGAAGAAGGCGCCCTGCGTGAACATGGAACCGGTCTGTCGGCGGTCAAGCCCCAGCAACCGGGAGGCGCCGACGGCCAGGAACCCTCCCGCCACAATGGCAAAGGCGCCGAGGAGCGGCAGCACGAACAGCCTGACGTTGGTCAGGTCCACGTTCCAGAAGATCGCAAGAAAAATCAGCGGATAAAGGATGAGGACCGTCAGCCGCAGAATCCTGCCCAGGATGCGCTCGGCCCGTTCGGACCCGCGGCCCGCCGCCAGCCGGTGCAGGACGACCCTGATCGTGGCGCCTATCATAAAGCCCGCGACAATGATGCCGAGAGGCAGCAGCAATTGGGTCAAGGGATACGACCTCTTTCCGCGTCGATTCGTATTCCGGATGATTCAGGCTGAGCATTAAACGGCGAAAAAACAATGGAGCCCATCCCCTGGCGCTCCAAAGAAAGAACCGGGACGCGAAGGACCCGGTTCACGGCAGAGGTTGTACCCGTCAAGACGCAAAGCGCGATCAACCCGCCGTCCCGAGATTGCGGTTTCGGCAGACCTTGATCCAGCCTTCCATGATTCCGTCATGGTGACGGTTGATGGCCTCGAGGACCTTCTCTTTGTCCCGCGTTTTGTATGCTTCGTAAATGTCCTTGTGTTCCCTCATGGCCCTGGCTTTCTGCCCGTCGAGCTGTGTAAGCAGGTGTTGGAGCTGGTCGAACAGCACTTCCAGCGACTTCAGGATGCTCATGATGACGGGGTTGCGGGTGATTTCCGAGATTTTGAAATGGAATTTCCTGTCGTAGTAGATGAACAGCTTGTCGTCATTGAAATGTTTTTCCATGAAATGAAGCCATTCGCCCAGCTCTCGCAAATCTTCTTCCGAAGCTCTCTCCACCCCGGTGTCCGCGCAGTACACTTCGATCATCCTGCGGACTTCGCAGATGTAGCTCATCGGCCCGAGTTCTTTCTGCGAAGAAAAGTTGCAGACATAAGTCCCGTCCCCGTGCTTCAGCGTCACGATGCCCAGCGTCTGCAGCTCCTTCAGGGCTTCCCTCACGGAGGAGCGTCCGACCCCGAACATCTGCGCCAGCTCGTCGCTCGACGGAAGTTTCGACCCTGACGGGAATCTCCCGGCGTTGATATAATTCATGATCTGTTGCATGACTTCCTGGGCCAGGGAACCCTTCTCGATCCGCACCAATTGAAGTTCACATCCCGCTCGACGATAGAAAAACACCTCTCATGTTTGAAAGGCTCTCACCCCAAACAGAAAGGCACATATCGTTATGATACAATACAATCCCCGGTCTGAAAAGATAGCGCAGTCACTCAGCTAAAATGTTACCGAACAGGTTTCGGATCACTCAAATCGAAATGTTACCGAAGGGATGTGTCTTGAAATTGAGCCTGAAAACACGCCGTGAAGTGTTCCGAAACCTGGCGGAAGAATACAAACGGGCAAAATCCCGAGCCGAAAAGTCGCGGCTGCTCGATCACGCCGTGAGCCTGCCGGGGTGCCAA
>LZRV01000138.1 GCA_002159065.1 Paenibacillaceae bacterium ZCTH02-B3
GGATCAAACTCTCCAAGAAATTCGTCAAGCCAATCTTGGCTCCAATAAGCGTTGCAAAGGAATCAATCGTGGTCCTTGCGCTCGGTGTTCAGTTTTCAAAGAGCGAACCGGCCGCCTCGCGGCGGCAGCTTTTATAATATAGCATGTCCGTTTGCACGTTGCAACAGGGTTTTTTTCGGTCCGTCTGCCTTTCCGTTCCTTGCTTTCGCATTCTTTTCCGTCCGCTCGTTCCGGTCCCGTCCGCCGTCCGGAAGCGGCCGGCCTTCAAGACGCGAGCAGCCACTCAAGCCCGTACACCAGGGCGATGCCGGGAATGCCGAGCAGCGCCACGAGACCGATGGTCAGCGGATTGAGCGGAATGTGCCAGCCGCCGGCCAAGCCGGCGTAATTGAGCAGATAGATGGCCGCCGCCGCCGCGATCAAATGCGTCGCGAACCGAAGCAACCCGTCCCGCGCCGCCCGCCGGCGGATGAGCAGGAGGAGCAGCGTTCCCGCGGAAAGGGCCAATGTGGCCGTCCACAGCGTCTTCACGGCTGTTCGCCGCCTTTGCCGGCGGCGGACTTTTCCGGGAAGCCGTCGGCCGCTCCGGTCCCGGGTCCGTCATGGCTCCATCCGTCGCGGTTCCAAAGGATTTTCGCTTTCCGGAGCAGCATGCCGTATTTTTTCTCCGCCGCCTCGAGAGAATAAATGGCGTAATCCACCTGGTCGTATCCGATCGCATCGTGGAAACGCCATTGCGCCAGCGTCCATTCCAGGTGGGCGCGCCGGATTTCATCCAGAAGCCGCCTCCGCTCCGCCGCGGTTTCACCGGACTCCGCCGCGGGCGCCGGCCGGGCGGGGCGTTTTCCCCAAAGCGTTGTTCTCATCTTCTGCCGTGCCCCCGTTTCCCGTGGTTTCGGAAGGGACAACCCCCGATTCATACCTATGATCGGGCCGTCCGGATTAGAACGGAACGGGGCAGAACGAAAAAAGACGCCCGGGCGGGCGTCGCGTCACTTCCGCCATGAAACGCCGATTCCGGGTTCACACCAGTTCCCGGCGTCCTTCCAGGGCTTTCGACAGCGTCACCTCGTCGGCGTATTCCAGATCGCCCCCTACCGGCAATCCGTGGGCGATGCGCGTCACCCGGATGCCAAGGGGCTTCACGAGGCGGGAAATGTACATGGCCGTGGCTTCGCCCTCGATGTTCGGGTTGGTGGCCAGAATCAGTTCCTGTACCCGCTCGTCGGCCAGGCGGCGCATGAGTTCGGCGATGCGAATGTCGTCCGGCCCCACGCCGTCCATCGGGGAAATCGCCCCGTGCAATACGTGGTACTGGCCGAAATACTCCTTCGTCCGCTCCATGGCGACCACGTCCCGCGGCTCCTGGACGACACAGATGACCGAGGCGTCCCGCGACTTGTCGGAACAGATGCGGCAGGGGTCCACGTCGGTGACGTTGCAGCATGTCGAGCAATACGTGAGGTTCCGTTTCACGCCGACCAGCGCCTTGGCAAAGTCCAGGGCGTCCTCTTCCTTCATGCGCAGGACGTGGAAGGCGAGGCGGGTGGCCGTCTTGGGCCCGATTCCCGGCAAACGGGAAAAAGCCTCGATGAGCTTGGCGATGGGTTCAGGGTAGTGCAAGGCCCGAAGTTCTCCTTCTCCCGGCCGTCAGAACAGGCCGGGAATCTTCATGTTGCCCATGAAGCGGCTCATGTCCTGATTCACCATTTCGTCGACCTTGTCGAGGGCGTCGTTGACCGCCGCCAGCACGAGATCCTGCAGCATTTCCACGTCCTCCGGATCAACGGCTTCGGGTTTGATGGCGACGCTGAGCAGCCGCTTGCGGCCGTTTGCCGTGACGGTCACCGCCCCTCCGCCGGCGGAGCCTTCAACGGTCTTGTTTTCCAGCTCCTCCTGCGCCTTCAGCATCTGCTCCTGCATTTTTTTGACCTGCTTCATCATTTGGTTCATATTCATGTTGTACATGCCCGCGTACCTCCCTATTCGTCCTCGACAACCACGAGCGAACCGCCGAACAGCCTGACCGCTTCCTCCACCCAGGGAGGATCGCCCGATTCATCCTCCGGCACCAGCTTCAGTTCTTCGCGTCCTCCGGACGAAGGCGCGGCGTTCGCCGCCGCCAGGGCTTCCTGCCATTCCTTCCGCATCACGGTGGCCAGCCGGACTTCGCGGCCGAGCACCGCGGCCACCGCGTCTTCAATCGCCTGACGGTTGGCCGGCTTCTCCGTCGTCTCCCGGTGGATGGGGGTCAGAAACGCCACCAGGACCGTTCCGTCGGCAAAGGCGACGGGTTCGCCGTTTTTCAGCCAGGCTTGCAGGGAAATGCTCGTTTTTTTCACTTCTTGCAACACATCGGGCCACTGCGCGATGACCTGCTTGGTCTCCGGCGAATCCGCGGCCGCCAGGAACGGCTGCAGCCGCACTTTTGCGCCGGGCGGGCGCAGCGGACCGGACGGCGTCCTGCCGCCGGCGTCCTGTCCGGGCGCCCGTAGCGGCGTCCTTGCGCCGGCATCCGGCCCGGGCGCGCGGGACGGCGTCGGGTCACCGGCAGCTTGACCCGATCCGCGGGGCAGGGGCTTGTCGCCGGTGTCTTGTCCGGACACGGGGGACGGCGCCCCGTATGCGGCGCCTGCGCCCTGGTCCGGCGGCCGGCTGGACTTCCCGGAAACGGCCTCCCGATCGGCGGCTCTGCCGCCCGCCGGCAACCCTCCTGGAAGCGCGACTTCCTCAGCCGTACTTCCGGCGGCCTGACCGCCGGCTTCCGTTCCGGCCGCGTCGCCCGCCTTCCCGTCCGCGGACTCCGCGGCCGCGGGACCGGCCTGCCCGGCGCCGCGCATCAGCGATTCCACCCTGCTTTCCAGCTCGGCGACCCGCCGGCGCAGCTCCGCAAGTTCCGCGGCGGAACCCCCGCCGTCGGCGCCCGCTCCGGCGCCCGTGCCGGGAGGCGCGCCGGAAACCGCCTGCTCCCCGTCCGCCGGCCGCCCCGTTTCCGCGCACAGCTTGAGCAACGCCAGCTCGAACATCGTCTGGGGGTGGGCGGCGTATTTCATGTCCACCAGATAGCGGTTGAGCGTTTCAATGATGAAAAACAGCCGTTCCACCGGAAACGCCCCGGCCAATTCGCCCAGCCGGCCCGTGCCGGTGTCGCCGCCTTCCGGGGAGACCGCCCCCGGCGCCAGCCGCACCAGAAGCAGGTCGCGGAAGTCGCGCATGATGAGTTCCAGGCAGCGCTCCGGATTCTTGCCGGCGCGCATGAGCGCCTCCGCTTCCCGAAGCGCGGCTCCCGCGTCGCCGTCCCGCACGGCGGCCGCCAGCCGCGCGAACTGCTCGTCCTGCAGCCCGCCGGTGATCTCCACCGCGTCGCGGAGCGTCACCTTCCCGCCCGTGAACGAAGCGATCTGGTCGAGGAGGCTGAGGGCGTCGCGCATCCCCCCGTCGGACAGGCGGGCGATGTATTCGAGCGCTTCATCTTCGGCTTCGATGCCCTCATGGCGGCAGATCTCCCGCATGCGGGCCGCCTGCTCCGCCGCGCTCACCCGCCGGAATTCGAACCGTTGGCACCGGGACACGATGGTGGCCGGCACCCGGTGCGGTTCGGTGGTGGCCAGCACGAACAGCGCGTGCCGGGGCGGTTCCTCCAGCGTCTTGAGCAGCGCATTGAAGGCTTCCGCCGTCAGCATATGCACTTCGTCGATGATGTACACCTTGCGCCGCACTTCCGTCGGCGCGTATCTGACCTTGTCGCGGATCTCGCGGATTTCGTCGATCCCGCGGTTGGACGCGGCGTCGATCTCCACCACGTCCATCACCGTGCCCGCCGTGATCCCCCGGCACGCCGGGCACTCGTTGCACGGCTCCGGGGCCGGCCCGCGTTCGCAGTTGATCGCCTTGGCCAGGATTTTCGCCGCGCTGGTCTTCCCCGTGCCGCGAGGACCGCTGAACAGGTAGGCGTGCGAAAGGCGTTCCTCGCGGATGGCGTTTTGCAGCGTCTGCACGATATGCTGTTGGCCGACCATGTCCCTGAACGCCTGCGGGCGCCAGGTCCGGTAAAGGGCGATGTGGCCCATGGGGAGTCGCTCCCGTTCGCTGAATGCGTTGTTCCCATTATACCATCATGCCGGTCGGGCGCTCCATACCGTCCGGCAAACCGTCCGGAATCGAGTAGAAGGGGGCGGCTAGCCCCCGTCCTCTCACACACCACCTGGCATGCGGGTCCGCACCAGGCGGTTCCGAAGAGTTAACGAAATGCCAAGTAACATTCAAGCATGCTGACCAGCCCTTGCGCCTGAAAATATCGGGTGTCAAGGGCGTTGTTCAGGTTGCGGGACATCTCCCATGGCCCCCGGCGTGAGTTCGCCATCATATGGACGAAGTGTTCCGGTACCCCCAGCGCCCGCAGTTCACGGTAGCGCGTCCGTATCCGTTTCCACTGCTTCCATAGGCACATCCTCAGCCGCCGGCGTATCCACTGGTCAAGAGTTT
>LZRV01000139.1 GCA_002159065.1 Paenibacillaceae bacterium ZCTH02-B3
CGCAAAGGCGTGTGCATCGACTACGCCCGCCTGTACGCCGTCATGGCGCGCGCCGCCGGGCTTCAGGTCCGCGTGGTGACCGGCCTCGGCGCCGACGGCCGGGGCGGCTTCGGACCGCACGCCTGGAACGAGGTCTATCTGCGGGAGAAGGACGTCTGGGTGCCCCTGGACGCGACCTGGGCGCAGGCCGGGGATTGGTTCAATCCGCCGGATTTTGACGAAACGCATCTCCGGGACACGGAGATCCGTCGGGCGTGAAGCCGCCCGGAGAACCCGACGGCCCGCACACGGAAGGAGGGATGCGCCTTGGCCCGCGTGCTCAACGAAGAAGAACAGAACAGGGAAATCCGCAATCGCCGCAATTTCGCCTTTCGCCTGAACCTGTTTTTTTTCGCGGTCTTTTTCCTGTTTTCCGTGCTGATCGTGCGCCTGGCGTTCCTCCAGTTCGTGGAAGGTCCCGCGATGCGCGAGCGGGAGGAAAGCATCGGGACAAGGCCCGTGGCGATTCCGCCGATCCGCGGCAATATTTACGACTCGGAAGGCCGCCCCATCGCCTACTCCGCCTCCACCCAGTCGTTGTACTACACCATCGAGCCGGGGACGAAGGAAGAGGAAGGCCGGGCGCTGGCCGCCAGGCTCGCGGAAGTGTTCAACCGATACGGTTCGCCGGACCTGCCGAAGACGACTGCGGAAGAAGTGTTCGCGGCCATGGATTTCGGCAACAAGGTCTACTATTCCTACATGCAGCGCCGGCTGAGGACGGGCCTGACCGAGCGGGAAATCGCGTATCTCATGGAACACCGCGACGAGTTCAAGGGGATCGACATCGTCGAGGAAAGCATCCGCCAGTACGCTCCGGACCGCGTGGCCGTCCAGTTGGTCGGCTACATGAAGAAGCTGAAGGGAGCCACCGCGCTCGAATTTTACAAAAACATCAACGAAGGCGTGACGGATCCCGCCTTCCGGTATCTTGACGACGAGGAAGTCGGATTCAACGGGCTGGAACTCATGTACCAGACGGAGCTTCGGGGCCTCAACGGGCTGAAAATGTACCCGGTCAACAACCAAAGCAAGATCATCGGTCCCGCCGAGGTGACCCCTCCCGTCAAAGGCAACAACCTGTTCCTGACCATCGACCGGGAAGTGCAGCTCGCGACGCAGCGGGCCATCATGGAGCATCTGGAAAAAATCCGCACGTCCGGCAACCCGTCGGAGCACGCGCCTTACGCCATCACGGGTTACGCCGTGGCCATGGAAGTGGAGACGGGCCGGGTGGTGGCGATGGCCAGCATGCCGGATTACGACCCGAACATCTGGCAGGGCGGCATCAGCGCGAAAGCCTACGAGGAGGTGCAGCCGTTCATCGAGAACGGCACGATCCGCCAGGTGTACCCGCCTTACAAGGACAAAAAGGAACGGGACCAGCACCCGTCCTCCCTCGTGCCCCTCGGGTCGACGCAGAAGCCGCTGACCGTGCTGGTGGGACTGGCCGAGGGGGTCATCACCCCGAAAACGACGTGGAACGACCCGGGCTATTTCCAATTTGGCCGCAAAGGGCACGAAACCGTTGTGCGAAATTCGCGGGGCGCGGTCCTCGGCCGGCTGACGCCCGCCACGGCGATCACCCGGTCGTCCAACGCGTTCATGTCGATGGTGGGCAACGAACTGTACATGAAATACGGCCGGGAAGCGGTGGAAATCTGGGATCAGTGGATGAAACAGTTCGGACTCGGCGTGACGACGGGCAGCGGCCTGCCCGGGGAATCCGCCGGCGTCGTCGACTACTTCCATGAAGCGGAGAAGGGCAGCCCGCAGTCGGCCATGGTGTACGCTTCGTTCGGCCAGCTGGGACGGTACACGGCCCTGCAGCTGGCCCAGTACGCGGCGACGCTGGCCAGCCGGGGCGAACGCGTGAAGCCGCAGTTCGTGGAGAAAATCACCGACGCCTACGGCAACGTGGTCTGGCAGTTCGAGAAGGAAGTGCTGAACCGGATCGAGTTGCCCGACGAATACTGGAAAGTCGTGGAAGACGGCATGTCGCGGGTGTCGGTGCAGGGATTCGACGACTTCCCCTATCCCTTCATGCGCAAAACGGGCACCTCCCAGCAAAGCGTCGGACAACGCGGACTGGTGGACAACGCCGTGTTCATCGCCTGGGCGCCCGCGGACAAACCGAAACTGGCCGTGGCGGTGGTCGTGCCGGACGGCGGTTTCGGCGCCTACGGGGCGGCGCCCATCGCGCGGAAAATTTTTGACGCCTACGATCGGGAAATCGGACTGAGGTGAACGCGGAACATGACCAAACCGGCATACCGGCTGCTGGCGCTGGACTTGGACGGGACCCTGCTGGACGGCAGGGAGCGGATCAGCCCGGCCAACGCCGAATGGGTCCGCCGCGCCGCGGAGGCCGGCGTCATCGTCTGCCTTTCGACGGGCAGGCCCATCTTCAGAACCTTGTCCTATGCCGAAGAGCTCGGGCTGGATGCGCCGATCATCACCGCCAACGGGGGCGAAGTGTGGAAGCGGCCGCATGTGCTGCACCGCCGCATCTGCCTGCCCCGGGAAACGGTGGAGCGGTTGTACCGGCTGGCCCGGTCCCGCGACGTCTGGTTCTGGGCCTATTCCCCGGATGGCCTGTACAACAGGGATCACTGGACCGATGACATCGCCGGCCAGGAGTGGCTGAAATTCGGCATCCACACGGAGGATGACGGGCTCCGCCGGGCCCTTTGGGACGAAATCGCCTCCTGGGGCGGCCTGGAACTGTCCAATTCGTCCCCGCTCAATATCGAGATCAATCCCGCCGGCGTCTCCAAAGCCGCCGCCCTGGAAGAGGTGTGCCGGCTGGCCGGCGTCAGGATGGAAGAAACGGTCGCCGTGGGCGACAGCCTGAACGATCTGGCGGCGATCCGGGCGGCGGGGCTCGGCGTGGCCATGGGGAACGCGCAGGAAGCGGTCAAGGAAGCCGCCGACGCGGTGACCGCCACGAACGAAGAGGACGGCGTGGCATTGGTCATCCGCCGGTACATTTTGAAAGGAGATAACGAATGATTCGCGTGACGGTCTGGAACGAATTTCGCCACGAACAGATCCACGAAGCGGTGCGCCAGGTGTACCCCGACGGCATTCATCGGGCCATCGCGGACGGACTCGAGCGGGAAGGCGGTTTCCGGGTGCGCACGGCGACCATGCCGGAGCCCGAACACGGGCTTGCGGAGGAAGTGCTGGAAGACACCGACGTGCTCGTCTGGTGGGGGCATATCGCCCACCGGGAGGTGGACGACGCCGTCGTGGAACGGGTGCACCGCCGCGTGCTGGACGGCGGCATGGGGCTGGTGGTGCTCCATTCGGGCCACCATTCGAAAATTTTCCGGAAGCTCATGGGCACCACCTGCGACCTGAAATGGCGGGAATTCGGCGAGAAGGAGCGCATCTGGGTGGTCGACCCCTCCCACCCCATCGCGGCGGGACTGCCGGAATACTTTGAATTGAAACCGGAAGAGATGTACGGCGAGCATTTCGACATCCCGGCCCCGGACGAGCTGGTGCTGGTCAGCTGGTTCGAAGGCGGCGAGGTGTTCCGTTCCGGTTGCACTTTCCGGCGCGGCCGGGGCAAAATCTTCTATTTCCGGCCGGGGCATGAAACCTGCCCCACTTATTATCATCCGCTGGTGCGGCGGGTCATCGCCAACGGCGTGCGCTGGGCCGCTCCTTCCGGGGCGGCGAGGCCCGTGCGGGGCAATCATCCGCCGCTGGAGCCCCTGGGGTAGAAGCCTTGGGCGGAAAGGCGGCGGAAGCGTGCGCAAGGATTCGCTGATCAAGGGAACGATCGTGTTGGCGGCGGCCGCCCTGACGGCGCGCGCCCTCGGCCTGTTCCAGCGGGTGCCTCTGGATTATGTGCTGGACCGGGTGGGCGGCAGCGCCTTCGGGCTGGCCAACAACATTTATTTGCTGCTGCTGGTGGTGGCGACGGCCGGTGTGCCGAGCGCCCTGAGCAAGATGGTGTCCGAACGGCTGGAATGGGGGCGGGAGGAAGAGGCCGCCCGGATCTACCGGGCGGCGCTGGCCTTCGGTCTGGGCGCCGGCATCGTGATGTCGGCCGGGCTGTATCTGGTTGCGCCGTGGTACGCGCGCCTGGCCGACGTGCCGGAGGCGGCCGCCGCGATCCGCGCCATCGCCCCGTCGCTGCTCCTGTTCCCGGTCATCGCGATGATGCGCGGCTATTTTCAGGGCCACCGGAACATGACCGCCGGCGCCGTGTCCCAGATCGCCGAGCAGGTGGCCCGGGTGGCCGTGGCCCTGGCGGCCGCTTTCGCGCTTTACGCCGCGGGGGCGGGGCAGGAGCGGATCGCCGCGGGCGCCGCGTTCGGCACCGTCGCCGGCAGCGTCGCGGCGTTCGCGGTGATGCTTGCCTGGTGGCGGCGGCTTCACGCTCATAAGCGCAATGCGGCGCATTCGGC
>LZRV01000140.1 GCA_002159065.1 Paenibacillaceae bacterium ZCTH02-B3
CCCCTGTTGAGCGTCTTATCGAATCCGGAACGCTTTCGCCTGTCCAGATCCAATGGCTAAGGGAATTTCAGGCTTCCCAGGATCCGTTGGCTCTGCATCGTCAATTGGAGGTGCTGCTTTCCCATCCCGAAACATCCGCCAATGTCACACCGAAACCCGTGATGGCTACCTGACGGCCTCATTGGGTAACAAAATTACGTGAGTGATCCTTTTTCCTTCGGTAACATTTTTAAATGAGTTGACACGCCGTTCCGCGGTCCCGGAAACGTCAGAACATCAGCCATTCGGGGGTGATTTGGGTGAGCCAGAGGGTGAGCATGTACATCCGGTCGGTGAACAGCAGGATGCCGAACAGGATCATGAGCGCGCCGCTGATTTTCATGATGCGGGCCGAATATTTCAGGATCCAGCGGGCGGACCCGAGGAAGAACGCCAGCACGAAAAACGGCACGGCAAACCCGAGGGAGTAAGCGGCGGTCATCTGAAGCCACGCCCCGGGCTGGGTGGCTGACAAGGCGATGATGGAACCGAGGATCGGGCCGATGCACGGAGACCAGCCCGCCGAAAAGCCGACGCCGGCGACGAAGGACCCGAGGTACCCCGCCGGCCGCCAACGAATGGGGAGCTTCCGCTCTTTCATGAGGGCCTGCGGCTGAAACACCCCCATCAGGAAAAGCCCCATGAGCACGATGAAAATGGCCGCCAGCATCCGGATCAGATCTTCGTGGTTGCGGAAGGCGTAGGCGAAGGAATTGGCCGCGTAGGCGAGGGTGAAAAAAAGAAGCGAAAAACCCAGCAGGAAAAAGAACGTATGGGCCAGGGTCCGGGCCCGGACCTCCCGCGTGTTTTCCGTCTGCAGGCGGCTTACGGATATGCCGGTGATAAACGACAGATAGGTGGGATACAGGGGCAGAAAACAGGGCGAAATGAACGATGCCAGCCCGCCCGCAAAAGCGAGGCCGACGGTTACGCTCTCCGCAGCCATGATCCATTCCCCCTCATATGCTCAGCCGGCGCGCCGCCAAGGCGACAACCAGCATGGCGATGAGCAGCAACACCACGGTGCCGCCGGGAGCGAGGTTCCACCAGCCGGCGGTCAATAGCCCGAGGATCACCGCGATTTCGCCCGCCGCCACCGCGAGTCCCAGCGCCTGGCGAAAGCTGCGCGCCAGGGCAAGGGCGCAAGCCGCCGGTATGGTGATGAGCGCCGAGACGAGCAGCGCGCCGACAATCTTGATGGCGGCGCTGATGACGAGCGCCGTCAGCACGCTCGCCAGCACGTTGAAGATGCGGACCGGAAGGCCGTTCACCGCGGCGGCGTCTTCGTCGAAAGCGAGCAGGAACAGTTCTTTTTGAAAAATGACGGCGAAAGCGAGCACCGCCGCGGCGATGGCCGAGATGACGGCGAGATCCGTATCGTCCAGCGTGTAGATGCTGCCGAACAGATAGGAGGTGACATTGACGCTGAAGCCCATCCCCATGGTGAAAAACAGCGACGCCAGCGCGATGCCGCCCGCCATGATGACGGCGATGGACAGCTCGGCGTACGTCCGGTAGGCGCGGCGCAGCGCCTCGATGGCCAGCGACGCGGCGACGGCGAAGGCGATGCCGACGCCGATCGGGTACAGATTGATCAGAAAGCCGAGGGCGACCCCGGCGATGCTCACATGGGCGATGCCGTCCCCGATCATCGCCTGGCGCCTCAACACGAGGAATACCCCGACCGGGGCAGCCGTGAGGGCGATGAGCGCTCCCCCCGCGAGGGCGCGCAGAAAAAAACCGGCCGTAAACAGTTCCAGCAAGGCGTTACCCTTCCTTCGTGCGCAGGGTGTGCAGGAGATCGGTCTCCGCGCAGTCTTCCAGACCGTGCGAATGGCGGACGTAAAAGGAAAGGCGGCCGCTGGCGGTCTCGGGCTCCGGACCCAAATACGAACGGACCCGTTCGGTGTCGTGGGTCACCATCAGGAACGTCATGTTGTGTTTCTGGTGCATGTGCCTGAGCAGCCCGAAGAAATTGTCCTGCGTCTCCTCGTCCACGCCGGCCGTCGGCTCGTCCAGGATGAGCAGCCGCGGGTTTCCGATCAGGGCGCGGGCAAGGAACACGCGCTGTTGCTGTCCGCCGGACAGGGCTCCGATCCGCCGCGATTCCAGGTCGGCGATGCCCAGCACCTCCAGGGCGTCCCGGCAGCGCGCCTGGTCCGCCCGGGTGACGCGGCGAAACAGCTTGCGCCGCCCGAACAGCCCCGACAGCACCACTTCCCTTACGGTGGCGGGAAACAGCGGGTTGAACGCCTTGCGCTGCGGCACATAGCCGATCAGATGCCAGTCCCGGAACCGTTCCGCAGGGACGCCGAACAGCCGGACCTCGCCCCTGTCGGGTTTGAGAAGCCCGACGATGAGGCGCAGAAGCGTCGTCTTGCCGGAGCCGTTGGGGCCGATGATCCCGACGAAATCGCGCTCGCGCACCGTCAGGCTGAGCCCGTCGATCACCTTCCGGTCGCCGAACGAAAACGACACGTTGTCCAATTCCACGACGGGCTGGTGACAATCTTCCGCCATTTCCGCCGCCAGCGCCATGGGACGCCGCCCTCCTTCCTTCCGGCAGAGACCGCCGCTTCGTTCCGCCCGGCAGTTGTGCCCGCGTCCGGCGGCCTCCTTTCCGATCGCTTCACCCGGCTGCCGGAGCATCCGGTCAACCGAGGGCCTTTTTCAGATTTTCCAGATTCCGTTCCATCAGCGTGAGGTAGTTTTCGCCGTCTTTCTGCTGCTGGGGCGTCAGGCCCTCGAGCGGGTTCAGCGGCAGCGCCTCCGCTCCCGTCTCCCGCGCCAGGACCTGCGCCAGCCGATCCGAAACCAGCTCTTCGAAGAAGACCGCCTTCACGCCTCGTTCTTCCACCAGGCGTTTGACGGCGAGCAAATCCTGCGCCCGCGGCTCCGCGTCCGGGGCCAGTCCCATGACGGCCACCTGGTTCAGCCCGTAATCCCGGCAAAGGTAGCCGAACGCCGCGTGGGAGACCACGATGTCTTTTCGAGGCAGGGCGGCCAATTCGCGGGCGTACCGCTCGTCCAGTTCGCGAAGCCGTTCCGTCAAAGCGGCGTGGCGGGCTTCGTAATGGGCGCGCCCTTCGGGATCGACCGCAAGGAACGCCGCCAGAATGTTGTCCGCCATGATCCGGGCGGATTTCGGGCTCACCCACACATGGGGGTCGACATCCGGCCGGTCCCCGTCATGCCCGTGTCCGTCTTCTTCCCCGTGCGCCGTTTCTTCCCCGGAAGCGAGGATCAGGGGAATGCCTTCGCTCGCCTTCACCGGAAGCGGACCGTCGTCCCCGGCGACGGCGTCCAGCACGTCTCCGACCCAGGCCTCGAACCCTGCGCCGTTATAGATGAACAGATGCGCGCGGGAAATCGTCACCATATCCCGGCTGCCCGGGCTCCAGTCATGGGGTTCCACGCCCGCCGGCACGAGATTGACCACCTGCGCCCGCCTGCCGCCGATTTCTTCCGCCAAAAACGCCAGCGGGTACAGCGCCGTGACCGCCAGCACCCTGTCTCCCGCATCCATCTCCCGCCCGCCGCCCGTTGCGCAGCCGACCAGCGAGGCGAAAACCGCCGCCAGAAGCAACAGCGGCGCAGCCTTCTTCCGGATGTTCATGGGAACTCCTTAATCGTAATGATTACGATCTGGATTATAGGAAGGCGGCACCGCCTTGTCAAGCAACGATTATTTGACGATCGCGCCGTTGGACATCTCGTCCGGCACCGTGACCAGCGTCAGGCGGTCGCCGTCCGAGGCGGCGAGGATCATTCCGTGGGACCAGACGCCGCGCAATTTCACGGGTTTCAGGTTGGTGACGCAGACCACTTTGCGGCCGATCAGCTCCTCCGGTTTGTAATGCTGCGCGATGCCGGAGACCACCTGCCGCCGCTCGGAGCCGAGGTCCAGCTCCAGCCTGAGCAGCCGGTCGGCGCCCTGCACCGGCTCGCATGCGGCCACCTGCGCGACGCGGAGCTCCACCCGGTTGAAATCGTCAATGCCGATTTCGTTTTTGCGCGCCGCCTCCCCGTCCGCGGGTGCCGCGGCTCCCGAAGGAGACTCCGCGGCCCGCTCGGCGCCGGAATCCGCCTTCGCGGCTCCGCCGCTCATTGCGCCGATGATCCAGGCGATTTCCTTCTCCATGTCCAGCCGCGGGAACAGCGGCGGGGCTTTGCGCATCCGCGTGCCCGCCGGGATGGCCCGCAGCGAACGCGCGGCGTCCCACGCCGTGGCCGGGCCTTCCTCCAGGCCGAGCTGGTGCCAGATTTTTTTGCAGGTTTCCACGAGGAACGGCCGCGCCAGAATGGACACGATGCGAATGCTTTCGGCCAGATGCCCCATCACCGACGCCAGCTTCGGGCGGTCCGCCTCGTCCTTCGCCAAGGACCAGGGCTGCGTCTCGTCGATGTATTTGTTGGCCCGGTTGACCAGCGTCCAGATGGCGGCGAGCGCCACGGAGAACTCCATCTTCTCCATCGCCTCTTCCACCCTGTCCACCGTCTCCAGCGCCGTCCGTTCCAGATCCCCGTCGAACGGGGTGGCGTCCGACCCCGGCGTGAAATCGGGAATTTCCCCGCCGTAATATTTGTCTATCATCGCCGCCGTCCGGTGCAGCAGGTTCCCCAGATCGTTGGCGAGGTCGTAGTTGATCCGCTCCACGAACCCTTCCGGCGTGAACGTGCCGTCCATGCCGAAGGGAACCTCCCGCATCAGGAAATAGCGCAACGGGTCGAGCCCGTAGCGCTCGATCAGCCTGGCGGGGTCGATGACGTTCCCCTTGGACTTGGACATTTTCCCTTCCTTGGTGACAAACCAGCCGTGGCCGAACACCTTCTTCGGGAGCGGAACCCCCAGGGCCATCAGGATGGCCGGCCAGATGATGGTGTGGAAGCGGACGATTTCCTTGCCCACCAGGTGCACGTCCGCCGGCCAGAACTTGCGGTACAGCGTATCGTCGTCCGATTCGTAGCCGAGGGCCGTGATGTAGTTGCTCAGCGCGTCGATCCAGACGTAGATGACGTGCTGCGGATCGCCGGGCACCGGAATGCCCCAGTCGAACGTCGTCCGCGACACCGCCAGATCTTCCAGGCCCGGCTTCAGGAAGTTGTTGATCATCTCGTTGCGGCGCGATTCGGGCTCGATGAATTCCGGATGCCGCTCAAAATATTCGAGAAGCCGATCCGCGTATTTGCCCAGGCGGAAAAAGTACGACTCTTCCCGCACCCATTCCACGTCCCGGCCGCAATCGGGACATTTGCCGTCCACGAGCTGCCGCTCCAGGAAAAACGATTCGCAGGGCGTGCAGTACCAGCCTTCATAGGTGCCCTTGTAAATGTCCCCCTGGTCCAGCAGGCGCCGGAAAATCCGCTGCACCGCCCGCTTGTGCCGGTCTTCGGTGGTGCGGATGAAATCGTCGTAGGAAATGTCCAGCTTGCGCCACAGCTCCCGGATGCCGGCGACGATCTCGTCCACGAACGCTTGCGGTTCCTTGCCGGCTTCCTTCGCCTTGCGCTCGATTTTTTGCCCGTGCTCGTCCGTGCCCGTCAGAAAATGAACCTCATAGCCCCGAAGCCGCTTGTAGCGGGCCATCACATCGGCCGCCACCGTGCAGTAGGCGTGCCCGATGTGGAGCTTGTCGCTTGGATAGTAGATGGGAGTGGTGATGTAAAAAGTTTTCTTTCCTTCGCTCATATCCTCGTTTCACCTTCCTGCTTGTTCGGCCCGTTCGCCCTCGTCTCTGCCGCGCCGCGGACGGGGAGGCGGAACCGGATCGTATCCGCCGGGGTGGAACGGATGGCATTTGAGGAGGCGGCGCACCGCGTAATACGAGCCCAGCAGGGCGCCGTGGGTTTCGATCGCCTCCATGGCATATTCGGAGCAGGTGGGCGCGAAACGGCATCTCGGCGGCAAAAGCGGCGAAATGAACTTTTTGTAAAGGCGAAGCGCACCGATCAGCACCCGGCTTACCAAAACGGCGCCCCCTTTCCTCCGGTCAGGCCTCGGATAACCAGGTGTTGAACACAAGCACCATGACCGCGAGGGACAAAACCGCTCCCCCGAGCAGCCACAGCCCCTTCCTGACCTTCTGCTGGAAAAAACTCAGCACGCCCCAGCTGAGCAGCGATCCGATCAGCAAAATAAAAATCGCCCCGGTGATGAAAAACGCGGGCGATACGTGCGATATGTCCGTGATGATCACCAGGTTTCCTCCTTCGCCCCCGCCTTTGCCGGTTCCGGGGATTTGTCCGCGTTTGGTTCCCATTATACCGGTTCAGCCTGAGATAAACAATTCCACCTCTTCCGGTGCGACAGGGCGGCGTCGCAGGCGGACGATCAGCCGTCCGCCGCGGAGCGCTGCCCGTCCCGAGCGGGGAAACACGGGGCACGGAAGGCGGACGATGCGGGATCGGACATCCGGAAGTCCCGTCAGCTTCAGAAAATTCGCCGCGGCATACACCCGCAGACGGCGAAGGTCGGTTCGCGCGGGCAGGCGGATCGCCACCGTGATGGAATCATTCCGCCGCGAGACGGCGACCGAGGATTGGGCGGCCTGGGTCTCCAATTTGAGTTCCTGCTCCGAAAACCCCTCGTCCCTGAGGAGTTGCTCCACATACCTGTCCAGCCATTTCGGATCCTTCAGCCTTTCCCACGGCGCTCCGATGTCCCAGGGAAATTGCCTCGCCAGCCATTCCCGGTACTTTTCCCAATCCGCCCAGGGCGACTTGAATCCCCCGTTCCGGGACTCGTCCATGCGGCATCCCCCGCTTTTGTCCGCTCTCCGTTGAAACCAGTATATGCGCCGGGCGTCTGTGACGGTTCATTCACCCAGACCATATGATGAAAGGGATGGAGGCTGGGAACATGCCCACGGTCAACAACATCTTCAATGTCAAAATTTCGAGCGTATTCAACAACGGCTCCGTCAATTTCGGCAACACGCTGCACAAAAACCACGTTATCAACCAGAAAAGCGTGGGCGGCAGCCTGTCCATCGGCGACGCGTCCCTGACCTCGCAACGGGCGCTGAACAAGGTGAACGACCCCGACTTCCTCGATCAATCTCTCTGATCGAATCTGGCGGCGGAAACGAGGTGACGCCGGTGGTGAACATTTATATCTCATCCATTCGGATCCATGCCATCTGCAATCTCGGGTCCCTCAATGTCGGAAAAACGATCCTGTGCCGCAACACGGCCCAAGCCGCCTGGACGGGCCGGGCGGAATTTTCCCCATCCGCCGTTCCCCGGGACGCCATTTCCGGGGGCGTTTCGCCCGAAAACGCCTTTCCCGGAAACGCCGTACCAGGGGAGGCCGAACCCGGGAACATTTCTGACGGAAATGCCGTGCCAAGGGACGGCGCGCCCGGGGGTTGAGGCCGAAGGAGGAAACGCCCGTGCATATCGATCCCATATCCTATTTGCGCTTTGTTGAAAGCCGCATCCGCCTGCTGGAGGAAAGAACGGCGCGGCTGGAGGGGTTGGTGCAAACCCTTGAACGCCTGCTCCGGCAGCTCAAACCGGTGCACATCGACAACATTCATTACAAAATCCAGGAGCTGCACCTGCGCGACCTGTCGGGCACGCTGAACGTCGGGCTCACCGCCCTGACCGATCCCCAGCAGCTGGAAGAATGGCTGAAAAAGCAGCCGAACCCCGGGGAAATCGAAGGGCACGCGGGCGCCGCCGCCGAAGGCGGCGGGCGAAATTTTTCGCGGGAGGAACCGTAAATGGCAAACGGAAAAGAAGAAAAACCCCGGTGCGTGCGCTGCGGAAAACCGGGGAAAAAAGACGATCTGTATTGCACCGGATGCGGCGCCCCGCTGGTCAACCGCTGCCTTTACCAGGGGGACCTGCTGAACGACCCGTGCAATCATATCAACGACAGGACGGCGGCGTTCTGCGCCCGCTGCGGTTCCCGCACGGCGTTCTGGAAAGCGGGGCTGGTCCATGCTCCCTACCCGGAAAACAAGGTGTTCCATGTAAACGAGCTGGAGGAAATGAAGTGGTTCCTCCATCCCTTTTTTGCCGACTGACGGGACGAATTCCGGCGCCGTTTGGACAAACGCACAAGACAACGGGGCAAATACGCATAGGATGAATGGTGTGACCGCCCCTGCAGGCGTCACGCATTCCATGTGCCGGGAGGGAGATGGGAATGAGCTGCTCTGTCGCTGGCGCCGCCCGTACCGCGGCTTTCGTGCTCGTGTTGTTCATTCTGCTGGTCATCATTCTTCGCGCGTGGTAAATCCGGACGCGCACCCATCTCGCCCGAACCGGAGGCCGTTCGCGTGGGAACCGCCTCCGGTTTTCGGTTCGTCGGCTTACGCTTCTTCGCCTCTTTGTCTTTCCAACCCGTACAGGCACAGGTAGACCGTCAGGATCAACGCTCCAAACAGCAGGGAAAACGCGATCCCTTCGCCGCTGAATCCTTCAATGACAGACTCCCTCAGCCCGTGCGGGTCAAGCACCGCGTCCCAGCTGTTCAGCCGCGCATATCTCCCCAGATAGACGCCGAAACCGCCCAGAAAGGACACCGCCGCCACAAACAGCCAGCCTGCCCGGCGAAACGGAGAACGAAGAATCATTTCGTGGACAAGCCGCATGGAGAGATAGCCGAGCATCAGGCCGACCCATGCAAAAAGGGCGAACAGAACGATTTCCGTCCACAACCTTAAAGACGTCTGATCCACCCAGCGGTAGTCCCCGTTCATGATCGGGTGGATCCAATCGGTCACCAGATAGGGCGCATTGGGAAACAAAAGCAGCCAGCAGGCGATCAGCAGCGTTTTCCGCACGGCGGCCGGACGGTTCGCCAGCCGGGCCGCCCCTCCCGCAGCCAGAAGAGGCAGCCAGGCCAAAAAAAGATTCCAGATCATGAAACGGTAAGATTGCACGGCCCACAGCTGCGAGCGGAGTTCCAGAAGCGCCACGCAAAGAAGGGAAGCGCCGGCGAGGACCGGCCAGACGGGAGTGACGATTCGGATCGGCGGCACCGCATGGGAACCTTTCAAACCGCTTTGCGCTCCTCTTCCCGTTGATTCGGGGGTGAATGTGCCCCGTCCATTTTAACAGAAAAGCGGAGGCCTCCGCCATCCGCCGCATCTCTGTCATTCACCGTTTATGGGCCCGTTTGTCCGTCCGCCCGCCGCTGTACCGCTACCTGCCCGTCGTTTCTTTCCGCGTGCCCCACCCTCCTGCCATGGCCAGATCTTGCAAAGGCGGGCCAATCAGGAGCCGTCGGGGGTCCATCTGAAACCGAGTTCATCCATGATCCGGCGCATGCGCGGCGGCGGAGCGGCGCGAAATTCCCGTCCGTCCGGCAGGATGATCCGCCATGCGTGCAACAGCTGGTGGTTCAGGTCGCCGAATCGGCGGCCGCCGTACTTGAGGTCTCCGAGCAGCGGATGGCCGATGCTCTGGAAATGGGACCGGATCTGGTGGGTTCGCCCGCTGACGAGTTCCGCTTCCACCAGGGTGCAGCCTCCCGCTTGTGCCAGCGCGCGGTACCGGGTGGTCGCCGCCTTGGCTTCTTCGGGAACATCCGCTGCCGGAACGCCGGAGCCGGTACACCCGGCTTCGACCGCGCGGGTGACGTAGCTCCGTTCATTCCGAAGCAAAGGTCGTTCGATGGTTCCCTCTCCCGACAGATGCCCTTCCACGATGGTCAGGTAATATTTGCGCAGTTCGCGGTCTTGGATCCAGCGGTTCAACCGGTGCAACATGCCCGCCGTTTTGCCGACGAGCACGAGACCGCTGGTGTTCCGGTCCAGGCGGTTGGCGGTCGCGGGAAGAAACAATGCGCTGTCCAACTCCCCCTTGCGATATAGGTAGGCATGCACGCGGGAGATCAGCGTGTTTTTCCACTCCGACCGGTCGGGATGCGTCAGCAGACCGGCCGGTTTGCAGACGACCAGCAACTCGCCGTCTTCGTGCACAATGTCCAGTTTTCCGGGCACGCCGGCGAATTTGGCGTTTTTCCGGTCGTTCCCCCGGCTCGCCCGCTCAAATTCCGCCTCGTCCATCAGCAGGGTGACTTCGTCCCCGGCGACCAGTTCATAGTTGGGATTTTTCTTTCGTTTGCCGTTGATGCGGACCCGGCCCTTGTCGATCATGCCGTAAAGCTGTCCAAGGGGAAGGTTCGGCATCAGGGTCCGCAAATACCGGTGCAGCCGCTTGCCCTGCTCCGTCCCGGTGATTCGTCTCGTGATCATGGCGCGACGCTCCCGACAGAATGAAAGATTCGGCAATTTATTATAAAAAACCGCCGTAACCGGAAACAAGCCGCGCCGCGGCGGAAGAAACGGGCTAACCTTTGCCGTCCGGGGTCACGGTTCTCAGCGAGCGGTTCGGAATTCTCATTTCGTCCCGGTATTTGGCCACGGTCCTGCGGGACACCCGGATGCCCATTCCGTCCATGATCGAACTGATTTGACGATCGGAAAGGGGGCGGGATTTGTCCTCGTTCAGGATGATCTGCCGGATCAGGGCTTTCACGCTCTGCGCCGACACCTCGCCGCCCCCGGCGCACCTGAGGGGCGCGGAGAACAGCCGCTTGATTTCGAACACGCCGTGGGCGGTCTGGATGTACTTGTGTTGGATCGCGCGGCTGACCGTCGATTCGTGCAACCGGACCTTCTCGGCTATGCGTTTCAGGTTCAGCGGTTTCAATCCACAAAAGCCGTATTCGAGAAATTCGCGCTGTTCCTCCAAAATCGCGGCGGTGACCTTGAGCAGGGTCTGCTTCCTTTTTTCCACACCGCGGATCAGAGCCATCGCCTGCTGCATCTTGATCTGCAAATACTGCCGATCCTCCGTGGAAAGCCGGTCCTGGAGATACCGCGCGTATTCTTCATTCAGCCGGATGACGGGAAGAAACGCGTCGTTTAGGGCGACGGTCGCTTTTCCTCCCGCGTATTCCACGATCACGTCGGGCACCGCAGCAGGCGGACGGGTGCCGGAAAAGGACAGCCCGGGCCGGGGATTCAGGCTGCGGATGTACCGGGCGACCTCCTCCAGTTCCTCCTCCGACAGGTTTAAGTCTTGCCGGATGATATCCCGTCGTCCATGCGCAAACGCTTTCAAATAACGTTCCACGATTTCGCCCGCTCCCCAAGGCGCGGCGGGGTCCTTGCGGATTTGCAACAGCAGGCATTCCTGGAGCGTCCGGGCTCCGATGCCGGCGGGATCCAGATTCTGGATGACCGACAGGGCTTCCTCCATCAATTCCTCGGAAACCCCCGCCGTCCCGGCAAGTTCCGCCAGCGAGCCTTCCAGATAGCCGCTCTCGTTGAGGTTGCCTGCCAGAAAGGCGGCCGCGCGAAAGAGAACCGGCGGCAGCCCTTCCATGCGCAGTTGGCTGAGCACGTGCTCCTCGAGGGTCGTTTGGGGGCGGGAAACCCTGTCCAGCACGTCCGGCAGCGGCCCGTCGTTTATTGTCCTGGCGCCGCCGTTCCGCCCGGCGGGCCGGTCCTTCCATTCCAGCTCCACCAGCGGGTTCTCCGCCGCCTGCTCTTCGATGAAGGATATCAGTTCCGCGCCGGACAGCTGAAGGATCCGGATCGACTGCAGGACCGCAGGGGTAAGGGACAGGCTGATTGTCTGTTCCTGCTCCGCCTTCAGATGGTTGCGCATGCCCCGAGTCCCCCCTCGCCTCAAGGACTTGTTCTTTCATTTTAACTCAAATCCGCCCGAATTGCGCGATCATCATCTGAACATTCTCGGAAGGATCGCGGCGCCGAGCCAGGCCAACACGGCGGCGGCCATGAGCAGCCAGACGAGGGGAACGGTTGGCGCCAGAAGGGTGCTCAGGAGCGGCCCTGCGGTGCCGCGAATGCCGAGCAGCATCATGTGCAGCCCGAATACCACCGCTTCCCGGCCGGGCGCGATTCTGTTGAGGAAAACGAGAACCCCGATGTCCATGATGGCGTCCACAGCGCCTTGCAAGCCGCTGCAGACCAGCACCGTCGCGTAACCGGGCGCCGTCGCGTAGAGCATCGGAATGAACCCGCATATTCCGATTCCGTACATGATCGTCCGTTCCGCGGAATATTTGTCGAGCATTCGTCCGGAAACGTAATAAGAGTACAAAAGAAAGGCAAAATAAACGACGCGCGCCGTGCCGATCTGCACGTCCGAAAGTCCCAGCCGGTCCACCTGCACGATTTGATAAAGCGGCGCCGCCACCCAGCTGCCGAATCCCGTTGCGAAAGTGGCAAGAAAAAACACCCTCAGTTTCCGGTCCTCGCGAACGAGACTCCACTGCCCCTTGAAGGTGATACGGCCTGCGGGCGCCGGTCGATCCGGGACGCTTTCCCGCAACCGCAAGAGGATGAGGACGGAAAGAGCGCCCGTGAAGGCCGCGGCCGCAAGCGGTCCGCCCGGACCGGCGGCGTCCAGCCAGACGCCGGTCAGATAGGCCATCGGAATCATCAGCAATACCATGGCCACGCGGACATTGGCCATCAGACGTCCCCGCTGCGGCGGCGGATACATGCGGGTCACCAGCAAAGCATACGCCGGCGCCTGAATCGACATCAGCACATGAAAAAGCAGCGCGGCGACGACGTACACGCCGGGCGCGCCAAAAAACGCGGGCAGCAACATCAGCAGCCGCCCGATGAAATTCGGCAGGATGACGAACGGTTTCGGATGCGATCTTTGAATGAACGGTGCCCAAAGCGGCGAAAACAAAAGGCCGATGGCGGGTGCCGCAGACAGAATCCCGACCTGAAGTTCGGTCGCTCCCTGCCGGATCGCCATCGGGATGTAAAACTGGTTGAACACCACGTTGAACAGACTGAAAATCAGCGCAGCCGCCAAATCGCAGCGAAAATTGTGCCAGGCATCCGGGCCCGTCTGCAGCCTGAAGTGTTGAAACGACAGGCGGATGCGGATCATAAGCATACCTTCTCGCCGAACAACATTTATTGGACGAATTGCTTTCGAAATTGGGCCGGCGTCACTCCGGAAAAACGCCGAAACGTCCGGATGAAATGGCTGGCCTCGCGAAACCCCACCGCCCTCGCGATGTCCCCCACAGGGCGATGCGGCTCCGACTGAAGCATTTCCTTCGCTTTTTGAATACGAAACCTCAGCAAATATTGATAGGGACTTAAGCCCCAATTTTTGCGAAAAAGCTCGTTCAGATGCTGCGGGCTCACGGAAAGGGACGCAGCCAGCCTGTCCAGCCCGAGCTCCGGATCGGCGTATGACTCCTCGATCTCGCGGTACACCGGCGCCAGCCGCTCGTGCCTGCTGGAAAGCGAAGGTCTCCCGTTCAACCGGCCGAATTGCCTGAGGCGCACCAGAAACGTGAACACTTCCAGCGTGCCGCCCAATCCCGCGAGATCGAAACTGGACAGGCTTTTGTCCGCAAATTCGCGATGTACTCCGGCCAGCGGCGCATCCGGTTCCCAACCGATCGGCCGCATGTGCTGCAATTCAAAAGCGGCCGTAATGGAAGCGGCCAACGTTCCGTCGAAAGTCAGAAACCAAACCGACCAGACCGGCGTTTCCGCGCGGTAGCTGTGGGGAACATGCGGCCGAAGCAATATCCCCTGGTTGGGCGGCAGTTTTACGGTGCGTCCGTTCACCGCAAAGACCCCGCACCCTTGCACCGTATGCAGCCAATGATAGCAGGGAAACCCGTCTTCCCTGCTTATCGGTTCCTGGTGATGGTGATATCCGACGGTATTCAGATACAGCGGCAGATTCCGGTCGTTGCCGGTGACGACGAAATGGCGAAAGTACGGTTCCACCTGATCATCTACTTTCATTTTTTCATATAAATTCAGATAAATATTATATATTGATCGGGTGATGGGTCCACTACAATAAAATAGAAAAGTTGAACTTTTTTATATTTGTCGTCGCCGGAGGTTGAATGCTTGATGACCGTAAAAATCGGATTCATCGGCGCCGGCGGCATTGCCGCCCAGCATTTGAGCAACCTGGCCGGCATGCCGGACGTCGAAATCGCCGGTTTCTATGACGTGGATGGAAAAAAAGCGCGGCAGGCGGCGGAGGCCTTCCCGGGCGCACGGGCGTACGAGCGGCTTGACGATCTGTTCGACGGCGCCCGGCCGGACGGCGTCTACATTTGCGTGCCGCCGATGGCCCACGGGGAAGCGGAGCGCCAGGCCATCGCCAGGGGCATTCCCTTTTTTGTGGAAAAACCGCTCGGAAACGACCTGGAATTGCCGACGGAACTGGCAAGCGCCATCCGGGAACGCCGGCTGCTCACGTCGGTGGGATACCATTGGCGATACGGCGACCCCGCCCGATTGGCCCGTGAACGGTTGAAAGACGGGACGGTCGGCATGGCGGTGGGTTACTGGATGGGCGACATGCCCATGCCTCCCTGGTGGAGAGTGGAGTCCCAATCGGGCGGACAGTTTGTGGAGCAGACGACCCATATCGTGGATCTGCTTCGCTATCTGTGCGGAGAAGTGGTGGAAGTCTATGCGGCCTTCTCGCTGCGGACCATGGACCGACGGGTGCCCGGCACCGACGTGCCGGACGTCGGAACGGTGACGCTGAAGCTGGCAAACGGCGCGGTGGCGTCCATCTCCAATACGTGCATGCTGCCGGTTTACCATCATGTCGGGTTGGACCTTTACTGCGACTTTGGGGTCCTGGAAGTGCGCGATCGGGAGTTTCGGGCAGTCACCAAGGAAGGCACATGGATCCGCAATGCCCGAACCAATCCGTATTTGAGCGAAGACGAGGCGTTCATCCACGCCCTTCGCACGGGAGACCGTTCGGGAATCCTGTCGGATTACGAAGACGCCCTGAAAACCCTGGCGGTCACCATCGCCGCCCGGCAATCCGCGGCTTCCGGCCGTCCCGTATCCCTTGCGTGAAGGAGAGAGCATCCGCCATGAAATTTTCCCTGTGCATCGGCGCCTATCCCGGCAAGGACGAAATTTGGCACCTTAAGAAAGTCAAGGAACACGGCTTCCACGGACTGGAGTACTATGCCTGGTGGGAACTCCCCGATCTCCGCAGGACGGCCCGGGAACAGGAGCGCATCGGCGTCGGCATCTGCGCCGTCTGCACCAGGTTCATCAGCCTGGTCGACGAGACGCTGCGCGAGGCGTACATCGCGGGCCTGCGCGAAACGATCGAAGCGTGCAAAATCCTGAACGCAAATTCGATCATTTCCCAGACGGGCAACGTTCTGCCGGACGTGCCGCGGGAGAGGCAGCGGCAGAACATGGTGGAGACCCTGAAGCGCTGCGTTCCCCTTCTGGAGCAGGCCGGCGTCGTGCTGGAAATTGAACCGCTGAACGGGCTCGTCGATCATCCCGGCCATTTTCTCCAGCGATCGGACGAATCCGCGGAGGTGATTAACCGGGTGGGCAGCCCCCATGTGAAGCTGCTTTTTGACGTCTACCACCAGCAGATCACCGAGGGCAACGTCATCCGCAATGCGACCCGCTACCGCGACCGCATCCATCACTATCACATCGCGGACAACCCCGGCCGCAAACAGCCCGGCACGGGGGAACTGAACTACGTCAACATCCTGAAGGCCATCAAGGAAACGGGCTTTGCCGGCTTTGTCGGCCTCGAATGCGGGTTCACCGCCGATCCCGACGAAGCCATTGAAGCGTTCAAGCGCGACATCCTGAAACCCGCCGGCATCCCCCTTTGATCCGGAGAGGCCCTGCGGACTTTCGCGGGCCCTTTTTCATGTTTTTTTGCGTCATTCCCCTTCCGACCGTCTGCCCTTTTAATTTCGAAGAAACGTGCGAAAGGTTTCTTTATTGCATGGCAGACGAAGGATGGAGAAAAGGATATAGTGCGAAAGGAATACGGAAAAAGGGATTATAGGAATAATTGCGGAAAATAGTCTCTTTTCGTCAACTGGGGGATTCGATACACTGGGACTGGGACAAGAACGGAAAGTCCGAATCTTGGCAGGAAAGGCGGTGATCGGCCATGCGCAGCGACAACGGATCGGCCTCCCGAGAAACGGGCGGCAGCGGCGGCGCGCCTTTCCCCCTGACGGCTTCATGGCATCGCGCCGAACCGGATGCGACGGTGGTCGACTGCCATTGGCACGAAGAAGCGGAATTTTTGCTGGTGCTGGAGGGGCGGACGCTGTTCCAGATCGGCAAGGAACGTTTTTCGGTCCGGGCAGGAGAAGCCGTGTTCATCCACGGCGGAGACATCCACGCCGGGCATCCCCTTGGCGGGGACGGATGCCGTTATTTTTCCGTTTCGTTCGACATGAATCTGCTGGGCAGCGCATCTTTCGACCGTCCGCAAGAAGAATACGTGCAACCGCTTCTGGATGGCCGGCGGTCGCTTCCAGTCCGGTATACGCGCGACGAAGCCTGGAGCCGCAACGTCCTGGCGGAACTCGACGGGATCCGCCGGGAACTGGAAGAGCGGCGAAGGGGGTATGAACTGGGCGTCAAAGCGAGGCTCTTCCGCATCCTGGCCGAGATCGCCGCGGAAAACCGCTGGATAAGCCGAAGACCCGAAGCAAGCGGCGGCGAATTCGAACCGCAGCTGCTGAAGCGGGTGCTCTCCCACATCGAGCAGCATTACGCCAGAAGAATCTACATCCGGGAACTGGCGAAAATGGGCCACATGGCTGATGCGCAGTTTTGCCGATTTTTCAAGCGCTGGCTCCTCAAGACGCCGACCGAATACATCAACGGCTACCGGATCAAAAAAGCGGCCGAACTGCTTACGCAGAGCGACCGCAAGCTGTCGGACATCGCCCGGGAAGTGGGCTTCGAGTATCCGAGCTACTTCATCCGCCGTTTCCGCGACGAACTGCGCTGCACGCCCGCGGCGTATCGCCGCCGGCATCGCGTTGCCGGATTCGCGAGTCAGGACCCGGCCGCGTCGAAGAAGGCCGTCACCCGACGGATGTATTCTTCCGGAAACGTCTTGTAGGTGCCCACGTGGCCTCCCGCTCCCGCGTTCCAGAGCTCGAAGCGGTCCGGATGGCGCTGCTGCATTTTGACACTTTCCGTGTAGGGAATCGCCTTGTCTTCCTCGTTGTGAATGAACAGAATCGGCCGGGGATAAATGGCGTTCACGGCGTTGTACGGATCGACGCTGGCCGGATCGATGTCCAGCGCCAGCGGAAGCAGCGTCATGATCATCGGCGTGAACGGTAAGTTGGGCAGATTGGACCAGTAGGACAAATTGGCTTCCAGGTATTCTTTCAGGTTGCTGAAAGGACTGTCCGCCACCACGGCGAAAACGTCCGGATCGGCGGCCGCCGCCATGAGGGCGGTCGCGGCCCCCATCGAAAAGCCGATCAGCCCGACCGGCTGGCCCGGCATCCCCGTACTCCTCACCCAGTCGATGGCGCCCAGCAGGTCGTCGGTTTCATATTGACCCACGCTGGTGAACGATCCCCCGGACTCCCCGCTGCTGCGGAAGTCGAACAGGAGCAGATCATAACCCGCCTCCGACAACCCCTTGGCGACGGCGAGCCCCGGCACGTCGGATTGCAGCCGATTGCGGGAATATCCGTGCGCGAACACGATGGTTTTGCCCTTTTTCTCCCCGCTCGCGGGAATCAGCCAGCCTTTCAGGCCGGTTTCCCCGTCCCGGCTGACAAACGAGACGTCCGTATAGGCCAGCCCGTATTTTTCCGGCGTTTCCGAAACGGCCTCGCGGTCGGGATGGGACAACGACCATCCGACAAAAAACGATATTCCCGCCGTGAGCAAAAAAAGAAGGAACACAAGGATCACGAAGCCGATCAGGAGGCGCTTCAACGTTTTGTTCCGTTTGCCGGCAGGAGGCGGGAACAATCGCACCCGGGCAAGATTCGACACCATCGTTCCTCCTTTCGGAAATGGGCGAGCCGGATTCGGGGCGCCGCCTGTCCGTTTCGCCACATCCATTATATCCGCTTGCCCGGTATCAGAAAATATTAATATTTTTCAATTCCTTTTCTTTTTTAGGGGTCCTGTTTCCAGCAATATAACATGATTTTAACATATTCCAGCAAAGTACTTCTATTTACATTTTTCGACAATTTCTTCGATGGAATAAGACAGAAAAATGTAATAATATTACCATACACGGCATGATAGATAGAATCCGGTCGGGAGAGAGACCGCATGAACGTGGACGTACCGGGATATATCGTTTTCGGGGCCATCGAGGCGGCGGGAATCTTCGCGATCATGTTTTATGTGTTTCGATTCGACGCAAAGCTTTATTACAAGGAAATTGCCGTCGCAAGCATCCTGTTTCCCTTTCTGACCTACATGATTCGGGTCGAGATGGAGCTTCATCCCATCGTATATCCGTTTGTGTCGGTCCTTTATTTCACCTTTTTCACCTACTCCATCCTGAGGGCTCCCGCTGTGTGGTCGCTGATCATCTCCAGCCTGGCCAATATCGTTCTTGTCGTTGCCCAATCGATACTCCTCGTCATATTGACAGCCGCTGATGTCATTTCATTCGAAAGGGTTACCAGCTACCAAAGAGACGCGTTTGCCTTGCAGCTGATCACCGCCGTCATTTTGACATTGATCGGACACCGAATTTATACAAGGGGATACGGCTTTTCTTTTCCCTTTCATGTCTTTCGCTGGAAAGGCGAAAACCGTTGGATGATGGCCATCATTTTGGTCTGGTTTGCCGTGATGGCGATTCTGTTTGTGAGTCAGAATGTGGCTTACGGCCTGGTCATTGCGATTGTCATTTTGTTCCTTCTCTTGTACTTTGCCGTTCGCAAGGAGAGGTCGGAAATATGATTGAAACCCTTTCCAGACGCATGGCGGTCCGCATGAAGGAAATCCATCCGGGTCATCCGATCAGCACTGAAGTGCTTGCCTTTGCCCTGGGTTCCATCATCAACATTTTTGGAACCATCGTCCTTTCGCTCGCATTGGCCGCCGTTTTGGGCCAAATGAAAGAAACGGCTCTGGCCATGCTGGCGTTTGCCGCGCTGCGGGCCATATCCGGCGGGCGGCATCTGAAAACGAGCGTTTCCTGCATGCTGGTGACATCCGCAGGCGCCAATCTGATTCCGTTGGCCGCAACCTGCATCCCGTTTACGAAATATTCGATCATTTTGATGACCGCAACCAGCATGGCGCTGGCGGCCGTGTTCGCCACCCGGAAGATTGAACGTCAAACGAGGATACCGAAAAAATATTTTCCGCACCTGCGCGTTCTGTCGGTATTGCTCATTGCGACAAATTTCATTTTTCTCAACCCGATCATCGCCATATCCCATTTCATTCAATCCGTATTGTTGATTCGATGGGGAGGTGAATCGCGATGAAGAAGCGGACGGTACACCTGATCTGTTCGCTTGCGGCCGGGTTGGCCTCCATGTTTGTCTTGACGGCTTGCTATTTCTGGGCGTACCAACCCGAAGTGCCCGAGGAACTGCTCAACAAAGAAGCGGCGTGATGGCTTGGGACGGGCTCCCTGGATCGTTTCCGGAAAACGATCCAGGGAGTCGAATGGCCGCCTGAGGCAGGGCGATGTTGAAGCGGGCGTGGTCAGGGCAGCGGATGAACGTTTGTGGATGGCGGCATCCAGATGCGATACCGGCCGCTCAGGGCCAATAACGCGAACATGTACAGGCAATTGTCGTAGTATCGCCGGACGCCGGTGCGGACCGGGGTGTTCCAGAACCGTTCGACGAATGTCCGCGCATAAGGGCCTTTCGCCGCCAGCGAAGCCATCGCGTTGGTGGCCAGCAGGCCTACCGGATGAAGCGCCTTCTCTTCCAGCGGTTCTCCCGCGATGGTGTACCGGCGGTAATCGTCCGGATGCTTGTCCGCGAAAAACGTCTGGATGCGGTCGGACAAGTCGCACTGCCACGGGTCGGCGCGGAACCATTCCCAATCCAGGCCGATGTTGGCCGCCACCCGGTACGAATCGCTGAAGAAGTGGCCGTGCCCCCGCACGTGGTTCGGCGTGCCGTCGTAAAAAGCGTATTCGGGCGCAAGTCCCGTCACGGGATGGCAAGCCTTTCGAAGGTAAGCCCGGCTGGCCGCGGCCGCCTCTTTCCAGAACGGACGGTCCTCCGGATCGGCCCACAGGGCAAACAGCTCGTAGAAATGCGGCAAATGGTAAGACGGATCGGTAAACTCCGCTTCCGGCACGAATTTGATCAACTTGTTGCGCGGATTCCACATCGGGTATCCGTCGCCGTCTTCGCCCTTGTGCAGGCAGGTCCTGAGCAGCTTGCGCGCCTGCCGGCCGTAATCGAACGGCGGCTGGCCGTCCCCCCAGCGGTGCGACGCGAAGAACAGGGCCATCGCGAAATATTCCTCGCCGTCCGGAGCGGGCCCGTTGGACAAACGCGAACCGTCGGGCTTGCACGACCAGGCGAAGTAGCCGGCATGCAACCCTTCGGTCATATACATATGCGTCATCGTCCATTTCCACAGCCGGTCAAACACGTCCTTCCGGTCCAATTGCACGGCCATCATCATTCCGTAGGACATGCCCTCCGTGCGGACGTCAAGATTGCCGGTATCCAGGATGTACCCCGTGTCATCGCCGACAGGGTAATAGATACGCGTGTCTTCGTCCCCTTCGAAGAGCTTTGTCCACGTGTCTTCCACGCGCGCTTCAATCTCCGCTTCGCCGATGCCGCATTCCAGGAACACATTGCGGTATTGGCCGGTGTAAAAAGCGCCTTGCCGTTCGGACATGCGAACCAAACCTTCCCCTTTCGCCGCCTTTCTTCCATTCTCCCTTCCGGTTCGAACCCGCGAAACCCGTGAAAGTTTAGTTCGTACTTTGAAAAATGAACAGCTTTCGCCCCGGCTCCCGTTTGACTTTGGCCCAGCGTTGCCGAATTAAGCAAAAAGTCCGTCCCCGCCAAGGGAGACGGACCCTTGATGCCCATAACGCCGGGTTCCACCCGTCATCTCACAGCTCGATGCGCCTCCGCTCCCGGGCGGAACGCAGGGCCGCTTCCAGCACCCGCATATTCTTCACCGCGTCTTCCGGCGGGAAGAGGTGCGGCACTTCCCCCAACACGGCGCGGGCGAAGTTGTCCGCCTGTACGGCGTAGATGTTGACGCCTTCCGCCGGTTCGAAGCGCTCCTTGCCTCCCGTCACCACATAGAAACCGGCATCGTTCTCTCCCGAGACAAAGGCGACCGGTACCCGGATCAAGCCCGCGGAACCGATGATCTCCAGCGTCTGCTGAGGTTCCGCCCACATGCCGCAGACGAAGGTGAGCGCGACGCCGCCTTCGTATTCCACCAGCCCGGACGCCGCCATGTCCACATGGTCGTGCTCCGGCGAGAAAAACGCGTGGGCCGTGACCGCCACCGGCTCTTTCCCGGTGATCCAGCGGGACGCGCTGATGGGGTAGCATCCGACATCGTAGATCGATCCGCCGCCCCAGGCGGCAACAAACCGGACGTCGCCTTTGGCTTCCGGGCGGTTGAAGGTGAACACGCCGCGAATGGCGCGCAGGTCGCCGATTTCCCCGGAGGCCAGGATCTGGCGGATGCGCGCGACCCGGGGATGGTGGCGGTACATGAACGCCTCGGCCAGATGCACGCCGGCGTCGGCGCACGCCCGCACCATTTCCTCCGCCTCCGCCGCGTTCAGCGCGAGCGGCTTCTCGCAGAGGACGTGCTTGCCCGCCCGCGCCGCGCGGATCGTCCATTCGCGGTGCAGGTGGTTGGGCAGCGGTATGTAGACGGCGTCGATGTCCGGATCTTCCAGCAAGGCTTCATAACTGCCGTACGCCTTCGGGATGCCGAAACGCCGTGCCGTTTCCCGCGCCTTCTCCTCCCCACGGCTCGCCACCGCGACAATTTCGCCGCGTTCGGAGCCCAATATGGCGGGGATGACCTTGCTCACCGCGATATTCGCGCAGCCGAGAACTCCCCAACGCAATTTGGAAGCCATTAAGAAGCTTCACTCTCCTTCCCCGTAAGGATCGTCCTGCAATCTTTCAAGAATGATTGCGGCCGTTTCTTCAATGGCCCGTTCCGATACGTCGATGACGGGACATTGGAGGCGGTCCATCACTTCCCGCGCGAACGCGAGTTCCTGCTGTATCCTTTCCGGGGAAGCGTAATTGGCCCTTCCGGGCAGCCCGAGGGACCTGAGGCGTTCTTTCCTGATGCGCAGCAGCCGGTCGGGTTCCATCATCAGACCGACCACGAGGCGGCCTCTCTTTTTGCGGAACAGTTCGTCGGGCGGCTTCACTTCGGGGATGAGCGGGTAATTGGCGGTCTTGATCCCCTTGTGCGCCAGATAGATGCTGAGCGGCGTCTTGGACGTCCGGGATACGCCGACGAGCACCACCCGGGCGAGCATCAGCCCCCGCACGTCCTTGCCGTCGTCGTACTTGACCGCGAACTCGATGGCGTCGATCTTGCGGAAGTAATGGTCGTCCATCGCGTGCAGCAAGCCCGGCTCGTACCGGGGCGAACTGCCGAAAGTGTCGATGAACGCCTGCATCATCGGGCCCATGACGTCCACGGCGCGGACGCCCTGCCGGATCGATTCCTCCCGCATCACCTCCCGGAGTTCCGGCTGGACCAGGGTATAGGCGATGAAGCCGCCGTTTTCCTTCGCCTCGCGGATGATCGCCACGACTTCCTCTTCCCGCTTGATCTGTCCGTAGCGCTTCACCCGCACCCGCTCGGAAGCGAACTGCCGCATCGTCGCCCGGGCCACCGCTTCGGCGGTTTCGCCGACGGCGTCCGAACAGGCGTATATCGTTTTGACTTTTTCTTCCTCAGCCATCCGTTTTCCTCCTGCCCTCACAGTTCGGAAGCGACATCCACCAGGAGTTGCACGACGTTGGTCTTGGAAATCTTGCCGATCAGCTCCGGAGGCTTTTGTTCGTCCTCTCCCTCCCGGCGCAGGACCACCGGAAGCGCGCTCACCTGGTGTTCGATCATCTTTGCCGCCGCTTCCAAAACCGTGTCTTCGGGAGAGACGGTCACCACTCTGGGCAGCCGGGTCATGACCATCTGCACCGGGATGGACGAGGCGTTGGGATTGCCGAACGCCACCTTGAGCAAATCCTTCACGGTCACGACCCCGGTCAGCCCGCCCGCGTCATCGGTAACCGTCAGCATGCTCGACTGCTCAAGGAACATGGTGAAGACCGCGTCGTGAACCGTGGCGTTCTCGCGGATCGCCGCCGGACGGCTCATCGCTTCCTTCACCTTGATTTCCTTCAGCCGCAGATTCAATTTCCCTTCGGGCGAAAACGCCTTGCCCAGGAAATAGCCGACTTTCGGCTTGGCGTCAATCAGGCCGAGCATCATCAAAACGGACAAATCCGACCGGATGGTCGGACGGCTGAGCCCAAGACTTTCCGCGATCTGCTCGCCGGTGATGGGAGCGTGCTGCTTGACGATGGCGATGATTTCCCGCTGTCTGCCGGTCAGTTCGATGGCCGTTCCCTCCTTCCCGGCTCGATCCCGCCCCCGCCGCGCGACGTCCGTCTTTTTCGCTGCCGCATGTGCCATATCCGACATTTTCTGTATACCACATCGCCCGTCTGGGCACAATCAGGATTTTGCCTGTGTCAGACGGGCTTCGATCTCCCGAAGCACCGTTTTGTTCGGCAAATAGTGGAGCGAGCGGACGTAACGGATGGTGCGCGTCTTGGCGCGCATCACGATGGAGTGGGTCTCCGCCCGGTGGTCGGCGAAGTACCGGACACCGCCGAGAAATTCGCCGGGCGTCACCCCGGTGGCGGCGAAGATCACGTCATCCGAACCGACCATGTCGTCCATCGTCAGCACTTTGAGCGGATCGTCGATGCCCATTTGCAGGCAGCGGTCGTACTCCCGGCTGTCCCCCGGCATGAGCCGCCCCTGCAGTTCGCCTCCCAGGCATTTCAGCCCGGCGGCGGCAAGCACGCCTTCCGGCGCGCCTCCCGAGCCGACGTACATATCGATGCCCGCCTCGGGAAACGCCGGCGCCAGCGCCCCCGCCACGTCGCCGGCGGAAAGGAACTTGATGCGCACGCCGACCTTGCGCAGCGCCTCGATCAGCTTCTGGTGCCGCGGCCGGTCGAGAATCATGACGGTGAGGTCGGAGACGTTCTTGTTCAGGATTTCCGCCGCCTTGCGCACCGTGATCTCGATCGGGTCGTTCAGCGAAAGCCTGCCCGCCAGAACGGGGCCGACGGCCAGCTTCTCCATATACATGTCCGGCGCGTGCAGGAGATTGCCCCGGTTGGCCACGGCGATGACCGACAAGGCGTTGTTCAGCCCCTTGGCCACCAGTTCCGTGCCCTCCAGCGGGTCGACCGCCACGTCCACTTCCGGCCCGTTCATGTTGCCCACCTGTTCGCCGATGTAGAGCATGGGCGCCTCGTCCATTTCGCCTTCACCGATCACCACCGTGCCGCGGATCGACACGGAATCGAACATCGCCCGCATCGCCGTCGTGGCCGCCTCGTCCGCGCGATATTTATTGCCGCGGCCCATCCACGGCGCCGACGCGAGGGCGGCGACTTCGGTCACCCTCACCAGTTCCAGCGCCAGTTCCCTTTCCATGCCGTCAACCCCTTCCGTTTCTGGAATGTCGCATCATGGAACCGGAAATTTCCGCTAATTCATGCATATTTAATACATATCATATCATCATTAATTACGCAATAATTAATTTTTTTCTTTATTTATGTCGTATTTTTTAGATGTCTTGTGTTGGATTTTGGCGTTCCAATCTCGATTCAATTCCCCCCGACACCCAAAAAAAGCCCGGCCCAGGACGGGCCGGGTGGGTTAATTCGTCACACCCGGTAGTGCCGCTTAAGCAGCTCGGTCAGCCCCAGCGAATTCCCGCGCACATGCTCGGCCCTGAAAAACAGGTCGCCGGCCACCTCCGGATATTGCCGGTTGTAGACCAGCTGCTCCACGATCTCTTCCGCACGGCTCCAGCCGGTCTCGTTCGTGCCGATCTTGTAGGGCGCATGGCCGATGTACAGCATGACCCTCGTTCCCCGCACCACGTTCGCCCACCAGTCCACCAGCTTGTCGTAGTTGGCGGCGGAAAACGCGCGGCTCCAATAGATTTGCGGGGCCACGTAGTCAACCCACTCCCGGCGGACCCAGGTGCGCACGTCGGCAAAGTTGTGATCGTAGGCGGTCATGCCCGCCCGGGTGTCGGATCCGGCGGGGTCGTCCGCCTTGTTCCGCCACACGCCGAACGGGCTCACGCCGAAGGACACCCGGGGCTTCTCCTTGCGGATCGCCTCGCCCAGCATGCGGATGAATTCGTTCATGTTGTCTCGGCGCCAGTCGCCTTTGTCCCGGATGTTTTTCGCGTTGTATTTCCGGAACGTGTCGTCATCCGGCAGCCCGCCCGAAGGATAGAAGTAATCGTCCAGATGCACCCCGTCGATGTCGTAGCGCCGCACCACTTCCAGGATGTCGTCGATGACGTGCTTTCTCGCCTCCGGAATGCCGGGATTGATGTACAGAACGCTTCCCGACCGGACCACCCACTCCGGATGGCGGACCGCCACATGGCGGGGATCCAGGCCTTCCGTGGAAGTTGAGGTATGCGCGCGGAACGGGTTGAACCAGGCGTGGAATTCCATTCCCCGCCGGTGCGTCTCCGCGATCATGAAGGCCAAAGGATCGTAGCCGGGATCCTGTCCCTGCCTGCCCGTAAGGACGGCGGACCAGGGCGCCCGTTCCGACGGATACAGCGCGTCGGCGGCCGGCCGGACCTGGACGAACACCGCGTTCATGCCGATCGCCTGCAGTTCGTCCAGGAGCTGCACGAACTCCCGCTTTTGCTTTTCGGGGTCGCCCCGCGATTCGGCGCTCGGCCAGTCGAGGTTGTAAACCGTCGTCACCCAAACGCCGCGAAGCTCCGCGCCGCCCGGCGTGGAGATCAGGATCGTTCTTGACGACTGCCGCCATTCCACGCCAAGTCCGAGCTGTTCCGACACGAAGCGGATGGGCACCATCGTCCGGCTCTTCACGAGTTGCGGCGGATAGAGCAGCTCGGCGGGATTGCCGTTCACCAGTGCCGTTTTCTCCCCGATCGTCATGACGATGGTGCGGCCCTTCTGGGCGACGGTGACGGTTTTCGCCGCGGAGTCCCAATGGACGGACGCGCCGATGCCTTCGCCGATGAGGCGAAGCGGGACCAGGGTGACGTTATGCTTGGGCACCAGGTACGGCGCCACGTCGGAGATGAGAGGCCGGCGGTCCAGAAAGATGCGGATGTCCGAATCCTGCGCGGCCGCCGCCGTGTGCAGCCCGAACCCCGCCGAACCGAAGCCGAGCCAGACAAACACGCTGAGCAACAGCAAAACCGCTTTGCCCGTGACGCGCAACCGTTTCCCCATTTTAACGCCCCCTGTTCCCGAACCGGACAATCCGGCCTGTCACAAAAAAAACGTCTGCCCTAACAGACGCCGAAAACCGCAAATGGTTGCTGTGATCGCGGGGCGTTCCGAAATTTTTTTCCCGGTTTGCCGCCCGTGACGGAGCCTTGGATCCATTGTTGTACGTACTTTTTGAAGATTTTATAGCTTTTCCGGGCGATTTGTACGGTCAAATTTTGCGATTATCCAACGATTTCCCGAAGAAATCCCGTTCCTGCACGCCCTGATGCCTTTATCCATTTGCATCCGGGTAATGGCATTCGTTTCCGTTCCCGGCGAGATGTGATAAATTATTGGCATTATCAGTTTGCGTCAAAGGAGCGGGTTCCGATGTCGCATCAAGCCGCAATGATCGTGGACAGGGATTTTGTCATCGGCCGGGTGGATGACCGGCTGTTCGGCTCGTTCATCGAGCATCTCGGCCGGGCAGTGTACGGAGGGATCTACGAGCCCGGGCATCCCACGGCCGACGAACGTGGTTTTCGCCGGGACGTGCTGGAACTGGTGAAAGCGCTTCGCGTGCCGATTATCCGCTATCCCGGGGGCAATTTCGTCTCCGGCTACGACTGGCGGGACGGCATCGGCCCGAAGGAGGAACGCAAACGCCGCCTGGAGCTGGCCTGGCGGACCATCGAAACGAACCAGTTCGGCATGAATGAGTTCGTCGACTGGTGCCGGGAAGCGGGTTCGCAGGTCATGTGGGCGGTCAACCTCGGCACGCAGGGCATCGACGAGGCGCGCGCCGCGGTCGAATACGCCAACCATCCGTCCGGCACATACTGGAGCGATTTGCGGGTCAAACACGGGTATTCCAAGCCGCACAACATCAAAGTGTGGTGTCTCGGCAACGAAATGGACGGCCCCTGGCAAATCGGGCACAAGACGGCCGAAGAATACGGCAGACTGGCCTGCGAGACGGCCAAGGCGATGAAATGGGTCGATCCCTCCATCGAGCTGGTGGCGTGCGGCAGCTCCGGCGCGGGAATGCCGACCTTCGGCGAATGGGAAGCGACGGTGCTGGATCACACCTATGAGCATGTGGACTATTTGTCTCTCCACACCTATTACGGCAATCCCGACAACGACACGCCGCTGTTTCTGGCCCGTTCCCTGCAGATGGACGAGTTCATTCGCACCGTCGCCGCCATCTGCGACTACATCAAGGCCAAAAAGCGCAGCAAGAAGACGATCTATTTGTCCTTTGATGAATGGAACGTCTGGTTCCATTCCCACGAGCAGGACAAGAAACTCGAACCCTGGCAGATCGCGCCGCCGCAACTGGAGGACATCTACACGATGGAAGACGCCCTGGTCGTCGGCTGCATGCTGATCACCCTGCTGAAGCATGCCGACCGGGTCAAAATCGCCTGTCTCGCTCAGCTGGTCAATGTCATCGCCCCGATCATGACGGAAAACGGCGGCAAGGCCTGGGCGCAGACGATCTACTATCCGTTCCTGCACGCTTCGCTGCACGGCAGGGGCAATGTGCTCGTGCCGCTCATCCGGTCGCCGAAATACGATACGAAGGAAGTGACGGACGTCCCTTACCTGGAAGCGGTGGCCGTGCACAACGAGGAAGCGGGCGAAGTGACCGTGTTTGCGGTCAACCGCGACCTGGAGAAGCCGCTGCCGCTCTCCGTGGACCTGCGCGGCTTCGGCTCCTGCCGGGTGATCGAACACCTGGTGCTGGAGCACGACGACCTGAAAGCGGTCAACGACGCGCAAAATCCGGACCGGGTCAGGCCCCACGCCCGCAGCGGCGCCAAGGCAGACGGTTCCCGGCTTGAAGCCGTGCTGGGCAAGGCGTCCTGGAACGTGATCCGGGTGAAAACCGGCGTGTAAACGCCGGCGGGTTCGTCCGCCATCTTTCATCTTGTCCAGCGTCGTGTCCGACCCGATCCGTCAGCTTCCGCGAAAGCGCGGATGCGAAAAAAAGGAAAGCTGCGGATCGGGTCGTTTTTTGGGCCGTGAAAAAAATTCTTCAATTCCTTATTCCACATTCCACGCATGATCGTCTGCATTTTACAATTACTGGTGCAGGCAATAAATGGGGGGATGTGAGGTGGGACCGGGGTGAAAAAGGTCCGCGTGCTGCTTGCGCTGTGCTTTGGCATGGCCGTCTTGTTCGGGTGCGAATCGAATTCGGATCCCGATCTTTCCCCGGAAGAACGGACCGCCATTTCCTATTTGAAGAAACAAAAATACAAGATTGTCGAACGGCTCGGGGAAGGAAGCCGATACGTGCTGGAGCGGGAAATGTTGTCCCGGGAACCTTATTCAAGCATCTGGGCGGTACAACGAACCTCCCCCGAACCCTACTTCGGCAAGACCATCGTCTCCTACGGGTTTATCGTAACAAATCATCCGCTGGAAAAGCTGTATTCCAACATCCGGGATAAAGACGATTTCGATGTGGAGGTGACCGTCATGCTCTCGGAAGGGCATGTGATCGGCGGAACCTCCTTTCCGGTTTTGAAAAGCGGGGATCTGCTCGCGGGCGTGCCGTACTCCCTGGACGGCGAAGATTTGGAAGAGATTACGGGCATGAACTATGACGAATGGCTGGAAGTCTGGAAGGCGCGGTATGGCGATGCCGGGGAGCAATGAAAAGACGCTTCCCGTTCCGCGCGGGGCGCGGCCCGGGAAGCGTCTTTCGCTTTATGCCGTTTTCACCGGAAATCGGGCGGCGTCCGGCGCGCCACGCCGGTCAGGATGGCCGCTTCGATCACCGCCCGGCGCACCTTGGCCACCACGTGTTCGTTGAAAATGCTGGGAATGATGTAGTGCTCGTTCAGTTCGTGTTCCGTCACCACCGACGCGATGGCCCGCGCAGCGGCCAGCTTGATGGGCTCGTTCACGCAGCGCGCCCGGCAATCGAGGACGCCCCTGAAAATGCCGGGAAAGGCCAGCACGTTGTTGATCTGGTTGGGATAATCGCTGCGGCCGGTGGCGAACACCCGCACGTGCGGCATGGCGACGTCGGGATCGATCTCGGGATCGGGATTGGCCATGGCGAACACGATGGGGTCCGGCGCCATGTTGCGGATGTCTTCCAGCGTGAGCACACCGGGACGCGAAACGCCGATGAAGACGTCGGCTCCCTTGATCACTTCCCGCAGGGATCCCGCCTGGTCTTCCACCTGCGGCTGGTTCGCCAGCCACTGCCACATCGGGTTGTCGTACTTGCCGCCGCGAACGATGGCGCCGTCCCTGTCCACCGGCACAAGATGCCGGACCCCCGCGCCCAGCAGCATCTTGCAAATGGACACGCCCGCGGCGCCGACGCCGTTGACGACCACACGAATCCGGTCCATGCGTTTGCCGACGACCTTGAGGGCGTTGATGAGCCCGGCGGTCACCACGATGGCGGTGCCGTGCTGGTCGTCGTGGAAGACGGGAATGTCCAATTCTTCCGACAGCCGCCGTTCGATTTCGAAGCAGCGCGGCGCGGCGATGTCTTCCAGGTTGATGCCGCCGAAGATGGGGCTGATGGCTTTGACGATACGAATGATTTCCTCCGTGTCGGTGGTGTCCAAGCAGATCGGAAAAGCGTCCACGCCGGCGAGCTGCTTGAACAGCATCGCCTTCCCTTCCATGACGGGCGCGGCGGCGTGCGGGCCGACATTGCCGAGACCGAGCACCGACGTGCCGTCTGTAACCACCGCGATGGTGTTGCGCTTGATCGTCAGGGAATACGCCTTGTTGCGGTCCTCATGGATGGCCATGGCCACCTTGGCCACGCCGGGCGTGTACACCCGCGACAGGTCTTCCCGGTTCTTGATGGGCAAATTCGGCTGAATGGAAATCTTGCCCCCCAAATGCACCAGGAACGTCCGGTCGGACACGTTGATGAGCTTGATGCCTTCCAGGTTGCGCAGCGATTCCACCACCCGGGAAGAAGCCGATTCGCTCACTTCCACGGTGATGTCCCGCACGGATTCTTTCGGCCCCGACCGGATGACGTCGATGGAGACGATGTCTCCTCCCGCGTTGCTGATGGCAGAGGCCACGTCCCCAAAGGTCACTTTTTCATGGTTCAGCTCCACCCTGGCAATGATGCTCGTTTTTGCCAAATCCGTTCCCCCTGCCTGATTTTTTGTATTTTCTGCGGCTTCCGTTGCCGTGTCTGCGACTATCATCATAACACAAATCCCCGCTCCTGTGGGCGGGAAAGGCTCCCTGGAGCGGGGAAACGGCAAAGGTTTGGCGCCTGCCGATCCGGGCCGGCGCAAGGCTTACGCGTCCACAATCAGCGCATAGACGATTCCCGGTCCGTGTACGCCGATCGTCAGGTCGTTCTCGATATCCGCGGAGCGGCTCGGCCCGGAAATGAAGTGGACGCCCGCCGGCAAGCCTTCCCGCCCCGTTTCGTCAAAACGGGACAGCACTTCTCCCAACCTTGTAAACAGCCGGCCGGCAGGGATGACCGCCGCCAGCGCCGGCGGCAGGAGACTTACGGAACGGCCTTTGCCCCGCGCGGACAGCGTCACGATGGAGGCGGTATGGGCGACGGCGAAATCCGCCAGAACGACGCCCATGCCGGCGCCGGCCGCACGGGCGATCCAATCCTCCGCCGGATCTTCGTTCCAGACCCGCACCTCTACGCCCGGAAGCAGCGATTCGAGGCCGAGACCGGCCAGCACCGGCTCATCCTGGCGGATCACGGCGGGGACGCCGAGCTCCAGCGCCTTGTCCGCGATGAAGCGCGCCGCTTCCGCAAGGCCGGACACACGGAAGGCGTGCCCGCCAGAAGCCCGGAAATTGGCGATGAAACGTTCGATGCGCTCCTCCGGGGACAGTTCGTATTCCTTCCAAAAATCCGGCGCGCCGCGGAACGGATGGGGCGGCGGCTCCGTTACCCGCGGGCGTCCCAGTTTCGCGGCGAGGGCGTCGAGGAACGCCTGCTGCCGGCGGCGCGATTCGGCGTCCAGGCCGGCCAGCCATTCGCGGTAGGCTTCATCCGCCATGCCGCTCATCGCCTCCTTCCCGTTTTTCCGCCTGCCGCCGCCGCAGCGCTTCTTCCAGGCGCCGGCGCACGGCGGGGTCCATCGCGGCCGGTTCCCGTTCCAGCTCCAACCGCAGGCCCGTCCAGCGCTCGCGGAACGGCTCCGCGGCCGGGGCGGGAAACACGCGGTGGCGGGTCCAGCCCGCCAGCGGTCCGATCCGCGCCCGGATGAAGCCGTCCCGCGCGATAGGCTTTACGGCCAGCCGGCCCAGGCGGAGCGCCCCTTTCAGCCGTCCCGCGCTTCCCATGACGGCCGCGTACGCCCGCATGGCGAGCGCTTCCGGGCGCTTCGCGCGGCCGGCTTCCACCTTGCGGCGGCGCAAAGCGACCAGCATGTCGTGCAGCGGAATCTTCACCGGGCAGGCTTCGGCGCAGGCGCCGCACAGGCTGGACGCGTCGGCGACGTCGTCCCATTCGGCGACGTTCTTCCGGAAAGCGGGCTTCAGCACCGCTCCGATGGGACCGGTGTAGGTGCCGCCGTAGGCGTGGCCGCCGATGTGACGGTACACCGGGCAGACGTTCAGGCAGGCTCCGCAGCGGATGCAGTTCAGAAGCTCCTGAAACTCCGGATCCCCGAGCTGAAGGGAGCGGCCGTTGTCCACGATGACGATGTGCAGTTCCTCAGGCCCGTCCCCGTCGCCCGGCCGCCTCGGGCCCGAGATGCCGGACATGTATACGGTGAGCCGCTGGCCGGTGGCGGAACGCGGCAGCAGCGTGGCCATGACTTCCAGATCGGCCCACGTCGGAATGATCCGCTCCATGCCCATCAGCGTGATCTGCGTTTTCGGCAGGGTGCTGACCATTCGCGCGTTGCCTTCGTTTTCGAACACCACGATGGAACCGGTTTCGGCGATGGCGAAGTTGCAGCCGGTCATGCCGATGTCCGCGGCGAGGAACACTTCCCGCATCCTGCGGCGGACGAAAGCGGCCAGCGCAGGCGTGTCCGTCGGCAGTTCCTCCCCCGCCTCCTTCGACAAGAGGTCGGCGGTCTGGCGGCGATTCTTGTGGATGGACGGGATGATGAGGTGGGACGGCGTTTCGCCGGCCAGCTGGACGATGTATTCGCCCAGATCGGTTTCTACGGGCTTTACGCCGATGTTTTCCAGCGCCCGGTTCAGATGCAGCTCTTCCGTGACCATCGACTTCGATTTGGCCACCATCCGGGCGCCTTTGCGCTCCGCGATGGCCAGCACGATGCGCACCGCCTCTTCCGCCGATTCCGCAAAATGGACATGCGCCCCGTTGGCCCTGGCGTTTTCGGCAAACCGGTTCAGGTAGTAATCGAGATGGGCGATGGTGTGGGACCGGATTTGCCTGCCCCGTTCCCGCCACGCTTCCCAGTTGCCCTGTTCCCCGGCCGCCTGCAGCCTGGCGTTGCGGAGCCGGTCGGTCGTAAAGCGGACCGCCTGGCGCAGGAAATCGTTCCGCAGGGCTTCCTTCGCGCGTTCTTTTACCGTTTTGGCCGCCGTTTCCGACCCGCTCATGCCCCGCTCACCCCTTCGTACAAGAGTTCCGCCAGGTGCAGGACCCTGAGCGGCCGCCCGCGGTGCCGGAGATGCCCTCCGATGTTCATGAGGCACCCCATGTCCGAACCGGTCAGCACCTCGGCCTCGGTCTCCAGCACGTGTTCCGCTTTCTCGGCGACCATGGCGCCGGAAATGTCGGACATTTTGACGGAAAACGTGCCGCCGAATCCGCAACAGTCTTCCGCGTACGGCAGCGGCACCAGCTCCAGGCCCGCGACATTGCGGAGCAGCCGCTCCGGCTCGTCGCGGACGCCAAGGAGGCGGCTGCCGTGGCAGGACGGGTGGTAGGTCACCTTGTGCGGGAATTTCGCGCCCAGATCGTCAATCCCCAGCACGTCCACGAAAAACTGCGAAAATTCGTAGGTTTTGCCGCAAAGCTCTTCGGCCTTGGCCTGGGCGGACGGGTCGCCGCGGAAAAGCTCCCGGTAGCGGTGCAGCATGTGGACGCAGGAGCCGGACGGGGACACGACGAAATCGCTGTCCGCGAAGGCGTCCAGCAGCGTCCTTGCGGCGGCGCGGGCTTCTTCCCAGTAACCGCTGTTGAAGGCGGACTGGCCGCAGCACGTCTGGGCGGACGGGAAATCCGTCCGGATGCCGTGGCGGGCCAGCAGGCGGACCATCGCCTCTCCTACCCTCGGATAAAAAGCGTCACAGAGACAGGTGATGAACAGCGAGACCTTCATGATGCAAGCTCCCCTCTCTCAGACGGCTGTCCACGTGATATTCCTCCAGCGAATGCTCGGCCGTCGATCCCACGAAGGACAGCGACTGGTGGGCAGCAGACCGCCGTCGGAAATCAACCGGATGCGCTCGCCCCTCACCCCGGGCGGATCGCTCGGTTCGGAAATCCGGATGCCGCCGGGCCTCCTTAGGTCCGCACCGGGTTATGACGGACCGGTCGTTTCGGTCCTATCACCGGTCCTTTCGTATTGCGTTCTTGGCTTCCCCCACGGTCAAAACCGGGGACACCGTCACAAAAAGGCGATCAATCGGCAAGAAACCAAGCGAGAGCATGACCGTCTCCCCATCCATATGCTTTTTCCGTAAGCTTTCATTGATTTCTGAAAAAATATTATAGCATGTTATACTACGATCCTGGCGTCGTTGCATGGCGAGTGAGGAACACGGGAATGACCGTCACCACAGTGCAGGGACATTTGGACTTTAAAAAACGCCCCGTAACGGGACGTTGCAAAAATTCGGCAATCATGTCCGATGAATGCGGGGACGGCCGAGGCATGTGGGGAACGGCTCCGGCACGAAAACGGAGGACTCGCAGCCCCTCTTGCGCCTTCTTCTTTCTTACGCGGAAGCCGCTTGTTTTTCCAGTTCCGCCAGACTCCTTTCCAGCACCTCCAAAATCTCGCCGATCTGTTTTTCGTTCGTGACCAGAGGCGGGCACAGGGCCACAATATCCGTTCCGTCGATCATGATCGCCCTCGTGATCAATCCGCGCTCCATCGCCAGCTGAAACAATCTGGCCGCAGCCTTGAAAGAGGCTTCGAACGGCGCCTTGCTCTCCTTGTCCCGCACCAGTTCGACGGATGCGATCAAACCTTTGCCCATGACGTTGCCGACCAGCGGCGAGCGCTCCTGAAGTTCCCGCAGGCCTTCCAGCAACCGGAAGCCCATCCGCTCGGCGTTGTCGACGAGCCGTTCGCGTTCGATGATTTCGATATTTTTCAGGGCCACGGCGCAGCAGGTCGGATGACCGCTGTAGGTGAATCCGTGCGGAAGCACGTAGCCGTCGGGAGTCGATTCGGCGAGCCGCCGTCGAATCGGCTCACGGATCGCGACACCTCCGAGCGGAACGTATCCGCTCGTCACGCCTTTCGCAAACGTCAGCACGTCCGGCACGACATCATCGTGCATTACGCCGAACCAGCGTCCGGTTCGGCCGAACCCGGTTATGACTTCGTCGGCGATCATCAGCAAGCCGTACTCGTCGCACAGTTCGCGGACACGGCGCAAATATCCCTCGGGCGGAACGATGACGCCTCCGGCGCCTTGCACCGGTTCCACAATGACGGCGGCGACGGTCTGCGGCCCCTCCCGCTCGATAATCTCCCTCATGCTGTCGATGGAGCAACCGCCGTCGCACGCACCGGCACAGGCGGTGCAGCGATAGCGGTACGGCGTTTCAGCCAGAAAAAACCCTTCCGCGAGCGGTCCCCCCATCTGCCGGAAAGAGGGGATGCCCGTGGCGCTTGCGGCACCCATCGTTACGCCGTGATACGCCCTTTTGCGGGAAATGATCTTGTAACGCTCGGGTTGCCCGATCATTTTGAAATAATGGCGCACGATCTTGAATGCGGTGTCGTTCGCCTCGGACCCGCCGGAAGTGAACATCACCGCGTTCAAATCGCCGGGCATCAGATCGGCCAGCTTCGCGGCCAAACGGATCATCGGTTCGTGGGTAAACCGGTTGAACGCGTGGGAAAACGCCAATTTTTTCATTTGTTCGGCAGCCGCTTCGGCCAGCTCCGCCCGGCCGTGTCCGACATTCACATTCCAAAGCGAGGACAGTCCGTCGATGTACCGCTTTCCATCCGTATCATACAAATAAATGCCTTCGCCTCGCTCCATCGTGACCAGCGGTCCCTGCTTGTAATGATCGGCCAGCGGGCTGGTCGGATGAAGGATATGTCTCATGTCGAGTTCACGGAGCGACGGGATCATGGAAAACGGACACTCCTTTCCGCAGAGCAGTTTTTCTCGGGAGCCAATCATTCCGGCACGTTCAATGCTTAAGGAGCCCGGACCTCTTTCCGCCGGGCTCGCGGTCGACACCTCACGGCACGAGATCACGCCATGAAACGAAGGGAAGGCCGAAGCTTTCCGCCACGGGCCGGTTGGTCACGTGCCCCCGATAGGTGTTGATCCCTTTCGCCAATGCCTCGTCTTCCATCGCCGCTCTGACCAGCCCCTGTTCGGCAATGCGCAAAACGTAAGGAAGCGTCGCATTGGTCAGCGCGATCGTGGACGTGCGCGGAACGGCGCCGGGAATATTCGGCACGGCATAGTGAACCACGCCGTGTTTTACGTAAGTCGGTTGTTCGTGCGTCGTCGTCCGGTCCACCGTTTCGATCGATCCGCCCTGGTCGACGGCGACGTCGACGATCACGGAACCGGGTTTCATGGACTTGACCATTTCCTCGGTGACGACCCTTGGCGCGCGGGCGCCGGGAATCAGCACGGCGCCGATCAGAAGATCGGCCCGGCGGACGCACATTTCCAGGTTGTATGCGTTGGACATCACCGTGCGGATCCGGCCCTGAAACTGTTGGTCCAGCTTTCTCAACCGATCCGCGTCGATATCCAGCAAGGTGACGGAGGCGCCCATGCCGACCGCGATCTTGCATGCGTTCGTGCCGACGGTGCCGCCTCCGACGATGACGACTTCCGCCGGATCGACCCCCGGCACTCCGCCGAGCAGGATCCCCATGCCCCCTCTTGACTTTTCGAGAAAGGACGCGCCGATCTGCACGGCCATCCGTCCGGCCACTTCGCTCATCGGCGTCAGAAGCGGCAGCGAACCGTCCGGAAGTTGGATGGTTTCATACGCGACGGCGGTCATGCGGTTCGCCAGCAGCGCGTCCAGAAGCGCCCGGTCCGACGCCAGATGCAAAAACGTAAACAGCTGCAGATTTTCCCGAAAAAACCGGTATTCCTCCGCGAGCGGCTCCTTGACCTTCAACACGAGATCCGCTTCCCAGGCCGGTTCCGGACCGCTTGCGATATCCGCCCCGGCGTCGGCGTATTCCCTGTCGGAGAACCCGCTGCCCTCCCCGGCGCCGCTTTCCACGATCACCTGATGGCCGCGGCGAACCAGGGCGGACACTCCCGCCGGCGTCAAAGCCACGCGGTATTCCGCCTTTTTGATCTCTTTCACGATGCCGATTCGCATCCGGTTTCTCTCCCCTGATGTCCTCTCCTGATGAATGCGTCATGAACGGTTCCAGTGGTAGTAGCCCAGCGGACCGGGATGCAGATTGTGCACGATCTGTTTCACTTCCGTAAACGCGTCCAGCCCGAACGTGCCGAGTTCCCGGCCGAGTCCGCTCTGCTTGTACCCGCCCCACGGCATTTCCACCATCGCGGGGTGATAAACGTTGATCCAGAATACGCCGACGCGCACGCGGCGGGCGACCCTTTCCGCCTTCCCGGCATCGGAAGTGAACACCGCCCCGGCCAATCCGTAAATGGAGTCGTTGGCCAGCCGCACCGCATCTTCTTCGTCCCTGAACTTCGTCACTGACAGCACGGGACCGAAAATTTCTTCCCGGAAAATCCGCATCCCGCTGTGGACGTCTCCGAATACGGTCGGCTCCACGAAGAATCCGCGCGCCAATTCGCCTTCGGTGATGCGTTTGCCGCCGGTTAGGAGCACGGCTCCTTCTTCGATGCCGGCCTTGATATAACCCAGCACCTTGTTCATGTGCGCTTCCGAAATCAGCGGCCCCATCTCCACGCCGGGATGAAGGCCATTGCCGACGCGGATTTTGCGCGCCCGCTCAACGACCATATCGACAAACCGGTCGTATACGGATTCTTCCACCAACAGGCGCGACCCGGCCGAGCACACCTGCCCCGCGTTCAGGAAAATTCCGCTGACCGCGTAATCGGCCGCGATGTCCAGATCGGCGTCCGCAAACACAATATTGGCCGACTTTCCTCCCAGCTCCAGCGACAGCTTCTTGATGTTTCCCGCCGCCGCCCGCATCACGCCGCGGCCGGTTTCCGTACCGCCGGTGAAGGCGATTTTGTCCACCTGCTCATGCGCGGCCAGTTCCGCTCCCGCCGTCCTGCCTTCGCCGAGGAGCAAATTGGCGACACCCGGCGGAAAGCCGGCTTCTTCCATGAGCTCGAACAGGCGAACCGCCGTCACGGGCGTCAATTCCGCCGGCTTGAACACGCAGGTGTTGCCGGCCGCAAGACAGGGGGCGAGCTTCCATGACGCCATCATGAGCGGAAAATTCCACGGCACGATCAGCCCGCAGACGCCGATCGGCTCGCGTACCACCCTGCCGACGTAACTTCCCGGCAAATCGCTGACCTGTCCGGAAGGCTTGCCGATCAGGCCCGCATAATAACGGAACACGTTCGCGGCGGTCAGCACGTCGTCTTCCGCGTCCGCCAGGGGCTTTCCGTTGTTTTCGGTTTCCATCCGCGCCTGTTCGCCGGCGTGCCGCTCGATCAAATCCGCCAATCTGAAGAGCAGCCGGGCGCGATGACGGGCGGAAGTATGCGGCCAATCGGACTCGTCAAACGCCTTTCGCGCGGCTGCGATCGCGAGCCGCGCATCTTCCGCGCCGCCTTCCGCCGCCACGTCGATTTGCTCTCCGGTCGCCGGATTGGTGATGGATCGTGTACGGCCGGAAACGGCAGATACCCACCGCCCCCCGATATACATCTTCAGCATCGGGCCTTCACCCCCGGCTTCCGTTCGCTTTTTTCACATCGCAAACGAATATCGTTTCGTCCATGCGCGGCTGCCAGTTCCATTTCGGATTGACTCCGTACATGTCGTGGCACTGGAACAACGGTATCCACGGCAAATCTTCCCGGAACAACAGCAGCGCCTGCCTGTACAACTCCTTTCTGTGTTCCCTGTCGAGCGTACTGCTCGCTTCCAGGGTCAACTTCGCCATTTCCTCATGGTGGTAATCGGTCGGATTCCACGGATTCGGGCTGATAAAAGCGTTGCGGTACACATCGTCGGGATCAAACAGCGAATTGCCCCAACCGATGTAATACATTTGATCGTACAAATGCTGGCGGAATCTCGCGATAAAAGGCGGCCACGGTTGAATGTCCACGTGCAGCCTGATGCCGACCTTGTCCAACTGCGCGGCTATGCGCAGGCAAATCTGTTTGTCCTGCGTGAACCGGCCGTCCGGCACTTCGAGTTTCAGTTCCACTCCGTCCGGGTACCCCGCTTCGGCGAGCAGCTGCTTGGCCTTTTCCGGATCGTAGGCGATCGGGGGAATGTCCGAATGGACGCCGAAGGCTTGCGGATACACCGGACCGTTGAGCAAATAGCCAGCTCCTCCGAGTTCTTCGTCGATCAGCTCGCGGACATTGATGCCGTGGGCGATCGCTTGCCGCACTTTCCGGTTTTTCAGGATTTCGTGGTGGGTATTGATCCCGATGTACATGACGCCGACGCTCGGCGTGCCCAAAACCCGGATGCCGGCCTTCTCCACTCTGGAGCGTTCGGAGGGGGGGAAGTTCGCCGCGATGTCGATGCGGCCTTCCAGGAGTCCGCGCACCCTGTCCTCCCCTTCGGGAACCGCGACGAACACGAGCTCTTCCGCATCGCAAACGCCGCGCCAGTAGGATTCGTTCACCCTCATTTCCACAATTCCCTCGTTGCGCCGCCACTCCACGAACCGGTACGGACCCGTGCCCACCGGCTCCCGCGCAAAGCGTTCCTCGCCGATTTCCGCAAAATATTTCGGCGGAATGATGGACAAACCGGTCAACGCCGCCGGCAGGTTCGGGTCCACCCTTCTCGTGTGCACGCGCACCGCATATTCATCCACGATCTCCACATGATCGATCGAACTGAAACGCCCGTAAGGCGGAAATTTCGGTTCCCGGTTCGGATCCGCCATCCGCTCCAGGGAAAATTTGACGCTTTCCGCGTTGAACGGTTCGCCGTTGTGAAAGCGGACTCCCTGCCGCAAACGGAATTCGATGCACGTATCCTCCACGTATTTCCACTCCGTCGCCAGCCACGGTTCCAGTTCCATGTCGACATTGCGGCGCAACAGCGGTTCGTAGATCTGCAGCAAAATGTTTCCCGTCGTCACTTCCGAATGCGCATGCGGATCCAGCGTGGAAGCGTCCGTCCCCTGCGCAATGACCAAACGGTTCCTGTCTGCCATTTGCCCTCATATCCTCCATTCGATCAAAATGACAAGTCAAAGCGCATACATCGAGGCAACCGGCCAGATCGCCCGGATCGGATCGCCGATGCGAAAACCGATGTCTTCGCTGGTGTTCCGGATTTTGACAATGAACGGCTTCGGAAGACCTGCCACGTCCACTTCGACCGTATAGGCGGAACCGGTGTATTGGATAAAGGACACGGTGCCCTGCAAGCTGTTGTGTCCCGCCGGCACCGCCGCGTCGGACCTGACGAGATCCGCCGATTCCGGGCGAATCATCACCTTTCAGGGGGGTTCCGCTTTATCCGTACGAGGAGCCGCAACCAGGTGGCCCCCGGCGATCGTCAGCTTCCATTGGCCCTCCTCCGCAACCACCCTTTCGACCGGCAAAAGGTTGGATTCCCCCACAAAGTCCGCGACGAACGGGTCGGCCGGCTGGGTGTAGATTTGCCGCGGAGTGCCGATCTGCGCAATCCTTCCGCGATTCATCACCGCAATGCGGTCGGACAGCACCATCGCTTCCTCCTGGTCGTGCGTGACGAAGATGCCGGTAAAGCCGAATTTCTGCTGCAGCTTGCGGATTTCCACGCGAAGCTGGCTGCGAAGTTTGGCGTCAAGGTTGCTGAGCGGCTCGTCGAACAGCACGAGGCGCGGCTGCAGCACGAGCGTTCTCGCGAGGGCGACCCGCTGCTGTTGCCCGCCGGACAACTGGGACGGCATTCTTTTCTCAAATCCCTCCAGTTGCACCGTCTTCAGCGCCTCCTTGACTCGGGGGCCGATTTCGTTCTTGGGCACTTTATGTCTGCGCAGACCGAAAGCGACGTTGTCAAACACATTCAAATGGGGAAACAGCGCGTAATTTTGAAACACAAGCCCGACATTCCGCTTGTGCGGAGGAACGGTCGTCAATTCCCGGCCGTCCAGCGTGATGGAACCGGAAGTGGGCTGCTCCAGGCCGGCGATCATGCGCAGCGTCGTCGTCTTGCCGCAGCCGCTCGGCCCGAGCAGGGAAACCATTTCCCCGCTGTGAACGACCAGATTCAGATCATCGACGACGGTTTGATTCCCAAACTTTTTGCACAAATGGGCAATTCGCAGTTCGCTCATGGTTTCGGATCCTCGATGTCCGTGGATTTCCTTGTTCGTTGTTGCATGAAGATTATCAGCAACGCCCCGATCGCCAGCGTCGCCACGATGACCAGCGAGGAAATGGCCGCGATCGAAGGCGACAGGTTGAACTGGATATCGGAATAAATCATGATCGGCAGCGTGTTGAGTCCGGGACCGGTCAGGAAAAGCGCCACGACAAGTTCATCGAACGACATGACCAGGCTGATGAATGCGCTGGCCGCCAGGGCGGATTTCACCTGCGGCAAAGTGACGAGCCAAAATGTCCGTGCCGGCGAAGCGCCGAGCACGACGGATGCTTCCTCGATCGAACGGTTGATCTGGCTGAAGCTTGCCAGCATCGTCCGTACCACGTAAGGAATCGTAAGAACGATATGGGCGAGCACAAGCCGCGTGAAATACATTTTGACGCCGAGCGCGCTGAACATGATCAATAGTCCGATCCCAAACAGCAGCGTCGGGATCACCAGCGGCGACAGAAACAGCGATTGGACGGCGTTTTTGAACCGGAAGTCGTATCTGGTCAGCGCGTAGGCGGCCAGCGTGCCGATGGGCAGAGAAAAGCAGGTCGTCACCACGGCAATTTTGACGCTGTTCCAAAACGGTTCCGTATACCTCCCGCTCATCAGCACGTGCTCGTACCAGCGCCAGGAAAAACCCTGCGGCGGAAAGATCAAATATTCCCCGGGGTGAAACGAAGAGATGATCACTACCGCGAGCGGCGCCAGGATATAAAGATAGATCAGCCCGTTGGCGATGCGCAGCCAACCGATTTTAAACATGGAATGGATTCGCCTCCGTCCGGCTTCGGCTGAGCGCGCGATTGTACAGGTTGGTGACGATGAGCACCGCCGCAAGCAAAATCAGCGCGAGGGCGGATGCGTAAGGCCAGTTCAGCAGGTTGATCGTCTGATTGTAAATTTCCGTCGCCATCAGCTGCACCTTCGGACCGCCGATCAGGGAAGGCGTGACGAAAAAGCTGAGCGAGATCGAAAACACCAGCAGCGTGCCGGCGATGATCCCCGGCATGGAAAGCGGCAGCGTCACAAGGCGGAACGTGTGGAACCGCGATGCCCCCAGATTGGCGGCGGCGCTTTCCAGATTGCGGTCCAGGCCCTCGAGCACCGAATACAGGATCAGCACCATGTACGGCAACAGCACGTGCACCAGCGCGATGACCACTCCCGTCGGAGTGTAGAGAAGCGACAGCGGCTCCTTGATCACCCCGACGGAGAGCAAAAGTTCGTTGAGCAACCCCTTGCGGCTGAGAATGATGATCCAGCCGAAATTGCGGATCGTCGCGCTGGTCAGAAGCGGCATGGCGGCGATCATGAGCAGGAGCAACTTTCTGCCTTCCTTCGCGCGGGATATGCCGTACGCAAGACAGTAACCCATCACCAGGCAAATGAAGCTGACCACCGCCGAGATGACGAGCGTTCTGCCGAAAATGCGCAGGTAGTGGGGATCACTGAAAAACTTCACATAGTGATCCCACACAAACCCGCCGGTTCCTCCTTCCGGCAGATTTTCCTGGAAACTCATCACCGCCAGTCGCCCGATCGGAATGAGAAACGCGACGGCAAACACGAGCAGTCCAGGAGCAATCAGAATCCAGTGAGGGGGAATGCGTCTCTTCACGGATAAGGCTCCCTTGTCGACCAGCAGATTACTGACTGATCAGCTTGTTCCATTCTTCGGTCCATGCGGCCTTGTTTTCATTCACCAGATCGTTGTTCAGGCGAATCAGTCGGCCGACCGCTTCCTCGCCGTAAGGCATGACCGCCTGCAGCTCTTCGGACAGCTCGACCGTGCGATTGGTCGGCGCGTATCCATTCTTTTCGGCGAATTGTTTCTGAATGCCGGGACGCAGCAGGAAGTCGACGAATTTTTTGGCCAGCTCCTCGTTCCCGCCCTTGACCACTTGGGCGTTGATGAACGTCCCGATCGCTCCTTCTTGCGGGGTCACAAATTTGATCGGTTGCCCCTGTTGCCGGAAAGTGAACGCGTAGCCGGTATCGTAGGCGGCGATGATCGCTTCTTCCTGCGCAAACAGCGTGCCGACTTCCGGCGTCGATTTCACCACGGCGGCCGCATTCGGCAGCAGTTCTCTGATCGCGTCGAGTCCCGGCTGAATGTCGTGTTCGCCTCCGCCGTTCATCTTCGCTACGGCCAGAAGGAACTGCAAACCGAAGGAGTTGGAGATGTCCACGAGCGCGACTTTGCCCTTGTACTCGTCCTTCCACAAATCTTTCCAGGAAGTCGGCGGAGTCGAAATCTTTTCCTCGTTGTAAATGATCCCCAACGCGCTGAAGGCGTACGCCGGAGCGTATCCGTTCGGATCCTTGGCCGCATCGTACAGATCCTTGCCGTTGGAAAGTTCGTTCAAATCGATCGGCACGATGAGATCTTCTTTTCCGGCGATCGACTCCTGGCCTCCGGAAAACTGCACGACGTCGATGGAAGGGTTGCCTTTTTCCGCACGGATTTTGGCCAGCGCGTCGGCGGAATAGAGGGTGACGAATTCGATCTCCACGTTGTATTCCTGAGCGAATTGCTTCGCCAATTCCTTCTGCGTTTCCTCATAAGCGCCGCCGAACGAACTGACGACCAGCTTGGCCGGTGCGGAAGAAGAACCGCCGCCGTTTCCGCCGGAAGCCGTTCCCGAACCGGATCCCGCGTTCGTCTGCGCATTCGTATCGGTTGACGTGTTTCCTCCGCTGCTCTTGGTTCCGCCTCCGCATCCCGCAACGAATACCAACAGGGCGACGACGCACAGCAAAACGATTTTTCTTGCGTACTTGGCGATCATGTTTCCACAAAACCCCTTTCTTGTGATCTGGTCTGACCGGCTTCCGGCCGTCTTGGCGGACGAAATGCAAAACTTGCCGCTCACGAGGACGATTGCACCGATCCGGAAATTCGGACCAACCATTGAAACAGCTTCAATCCCGTGCCATCCGACTTGGCCAGAAACTCGGGATGCCACTGAACGGCCAGCACATGAGACCGGTTTTTCAACGCCAGCGCCTCCGCGATGCCGTCCGGGGACTCGGCGATGACGTCGAGCCCTTCACCGACACGGTCGATCCCCTGATGATGGATGCTGTTCACCTCGAATTCACCTTTGCCGAGCACGCTTTCCGCAAAATCGTCTTCCTTCACGCGAACGGTATGCACCGTCCGTGTCGGATGATCCGGCTGCCAATGCTGAAGCGCCGTCGGCCGGGACTCCCGGATGTCGAAAAGGAGCGTGCCGCCCATCACCACATTCAGCAATTGCATGCCGCGGCATATGCACAGCATCGGTTTTTCCGCTTCCAGCGCCGCCTTCATCAGAGCCGTTTCGTACCGGTCTCTCCTCACGTCGATCCTGTGCTCGCTCGCCTGCAGTTCCCCTCCGTAGTATGACGGATGAATATCTTCTCCCCCGGAAAATACGATGCCGTCAACGCTCGCCACCTGCACCGGAATATACGTGTCTTCCACCACGGGAAGCGGAACCGGCATGCCTCCCGCCCGGTAGATCGCCATGATCATGTCGTATCCGAAAGCGGCAAACGCCTGACCGCGCAACCCCCGGACAAGACCGCCGAAATCCTCGTCCCCGGATATAAAATACCCGACCACGCCGATGCGGGGAGCTTGTACTGTAACCATATCAGGAATAGACTCCTCACCCATGTTCTGTGTGCAGACTTCCAACATTTTTGGTGCGGACTCTTTTTGATTTTTTTTGCTTTCGTCGAGCCCAGGTTTCAGAACACACCCTCAGGCGGTGAACTGCCTCAGCGAGTGTTCCGTCGTTCTCAGATGCTCTCTCATCAGTTGTCTGGCCCGGTCGCTGTCCCGATTCATCAGCGCCTCATGGATTTGCAGGTGGTCACGGACGCTTTGCTTTTTGATCCTTTCGTCGAACGGCAAGAGGTCCAATCCCAGATTGATCTTGATCCGGATTTGCCTGACCGCCTGTTCGAAGAAGGAATTTCGCGAGGCCTTGGCGATAATCAAATGAAATTTGACATCCAGGGAACGGAACAGTTCACGGTTCACGTCGCCTTCGCCGAGATGCAAAATTTCCCGAAGTTCCCTCAATTCCTCCTGCGTGATTCTTTTCGCCGCCAATCCCGCCGCTTCCGGTTCGACAATGGAACGGTATTCCAGCAGATCTTTCAGCAGTTCTTTTTGCTCGACAATTTGTTCTTTGGCGTATTCGAGCGCTTTATGCGTAATGGGCAACACGAAGGTGCCGCCTTTCGCGCCGAGACGCTTTTCCACCAACCCCTTGGCTTCCAGCTTGGCGATCGCTTCCCTCACCACCATGCGGCTCGCATTGAACATCTTCGCGAGCTCGCGTTCGGGAGGCAGTTGTTCATCCGGCAAAATTTCTTTCAAAAAAATGGCTTCCTCCAGCTGTTCAAGCACAAACTCGCTGACATTCTTCGCCATGACGCGCTTGAAGGACATCGACCGTTGCCTATCCATATCAGTCCCCCTCAATAATGGTCTAAGGTCAAGACCTTATATATTATAGTAGCACGGCGCTTCGAAAAAATGCAAGCGCATGCATCAAGGATGCCGGGAAGCGCGATGTTTTCGCCCCCGGGACGAATTGAACACGGATGCCGAAGCCCATTTTTGCCTTGAAGTGCCCATGTTTTCCATGATATAAACAAATATGAACGCAAATAAACTCAAATGAACGAGGAGGTTGCGTCACGGACATCCGTCACGCCTCGCATCCCGCGGAAGTCAAGACATTCGACGCCAAGCGTTTCGGCAGGAATTTCTCATCGAGACGCTGTTCGTCCCCGACAAGCTCACCCTGACCTACTCCCACGTCGACCGGTTCATCGTGGGCGGGGCCGTTCCGGTTAACGGCGCGGTCAAACTGGAAGCCGATCCGAAAACCATCGGCGCGGCCACGTTCCTTGCGCGCCGGGAAGCGGGCATCATCAACGTCGGCGGCAAAGGCGCCGTCACCGTGGACGGCACCGTGTATGAAATGGAGAACGCACCATCTACAAATACATCCACCCCGGCGGCATCCGAAGCTGCCAGCGGCGTCGGCACCTGCAATTACACGTTCATCTGGGGCATGGCCGGAGAAAACCAGACCTTCGAAGACATGGACCCGGTCGCCATGAAGGATTTGCTTTGAGACGTTTTGGAACTGAAGGATGAAACGAATGAACGCATTGCGCCGATACGAAAAAATCATGGAAGCCCTGCTGGCGCGCGGGGAAGTCACCGTGGCCCAGCTCAGCGAAAGCCTCGGCGTGACCGGCAAGACGATCCGGGCGGATCTGGCGACGCTCGAACAAAAGGGCCTGCTCGTCCGCGTCCACGGCGGCGCCGTACTGGCGCAAAAAGACCAGTTCGGCATCCTCACTCCCCCGGAACCGTTGAGGCGGAACCTGAAAGAAAAGGGCGAAATCGCCGAGCTGGCCCTGCGGCTCATTGAACCGGGCGACATCATCGGCCTCGACGGAGGCGGCACCACCCTGGAAATCGCCCGCCGGCTCGACAACATGCCGCTCACCGTGGTGACCAACGACCTGAACATCATCGGCGAACTGGCCCGCAGGGACGAAATCCGTCTGGTCGTGCCCGGCGGCTACCGGGTACGAAACCTGCTGGTCGGTCCGGAAGCGGCGTCTTTCATCAAAAAGCTGAACATCCGCAAAACGTTCCTGTCCGCCACGGGCGTGCATCTCGAATACGGACTGACGGTCTACACCAGCGATCTGGTCCCGCTGAAGCGGGCGCTGATTGAAGCGTCCCAGACCGTCTACGCGGCGGCCGACCACACCAAGTTCGGACGGTATGCCCTGCTGACTTTCGCCCGGCTGTCGGAAGTGGAAGCGATGATCACCGACGGCGGCATCCCGCCCGAAACGGTCGAACAATTCAAAGCGGCTGGCGTTCGCCTTCTGTACGAAACCAAATCCCCGATTGCGGAAAAAGGAGGATCCGTATGAAACTCTTCGACTTGACGGGCAAGGTGGCCATGGTCACCGGCACCTCCGGCGGAATCGGCCAGGCGCTGGCCGTCGGGCTGGCCGAAGCCGGCGCATCCGTTGTGTGCGTGACCGCCACGAACAGCGACGAAACGGTGGAGGCCATCCGCCGGCTGGGCGGCAAGGCCGGGCAAATCTCCGCCGACCTGGGCAACGCGGACATTCTGGAAGACGTTGTGCGCGAGGCAATGGGCTTTTTCGGCCGGATGAAAGGCGCGGTGATCTTTCTCGCCTCGCCGGCTTCGGACTACGTAAACGGACACGTGCTGTGCTTGGACGGAGGGTGGATGGCGCGATGAACGGCGATTTCTTGTTGGCCGAAAACGCCGAAAACGGAGAAACCCGCGCAAAAAGCCTGGATGTGGTGACCTTTGGCGAAACGATGGGGCTGTTTTTCCCGCAGGGGTCGCGCGGGCTGGGCGACGGCGGTCCGCTCATGCAATCGTTCGGAGGCGCGGAAAGCAATGCCGCCATCGGACTTGCGCGTCTCGGCCGCCGGGCGGGCTGGTTCAGCCGGCTGGGCAACGATCCGATCGGGCGGCGGATTTTGCGGGAGCTGCGCGGGGAAGGCGTCGACGTCTCCCGGGTGAAGTTCACGGACGCCGCGCCGACGGGACTCATGCTTAGGGAAACGACAAGGGGCAGGCTGTCGGTTTACTATTATCGCAAATATTCCGCCGCCAGCACGATGACGCCGGACGACCTCGACCCGGACTACATCGGTCGGGCGAAAATTTTGCACATCACCGGCATCACCCCCGCCCTCAGCGCGTCTTGCCGCGAAACGGTGCGGGAGGCGGTGCGCATCGCCCGCCGGGCCGGCGTGAAGATCAGTTTCGACCCCAATCTCCGCCTGAAACTGTGGCCGCTGGAGGAAGCCCGTCCGGTGTTGATGGAACTGGCCGCCGCCGCGGACTATTTCCTGCCGGGGTACGACGAACTGAAGTTGCTGCTTGGCACCGAAGATCCGGCGGAAATCCGCGCGCGCATCCGCGAGCTGCCCGCCGTCACCGTGGTCAAAAACGCAAACGGCGCCAACTGGCTTTATGACGGACGGGATTTCCGGGAATATCCGTTCGAACCCGTGCGGATCGTGGACCCCGTCGGAGCGGGCGACGCGTTCGCCGCCGGCTTTCTCGCCGGCGTCGCAAGCGGCGCTCCGCTGGACGAGGCGGTCGGGCTGGCGGCCATCGCCGGCGCTTTCGCCGTGCAGGCGGAGGGCGACTGGGAATCGCTTCCCCACCTGCGCGAAGTCGAACAGGCGCTTGGCCGCATCCGCCACGTCGAGCGCTGAAACCATTCATCGAGCAGGAGGCGTCCCAACATGAAAAAATACAAGCTGCTGCTGCAGATCCGGCAAGCGGGCGTTGTCGCCGTGCTGCGCGGCGATTCCGCGGAAGAAGCGGTGAAACTGGCGGAAAAGGCCATCGAAGGCGGCATCCGCGTCGTCGAGGTGACCATGACGGTGCCGGGCGCGGGGGAAG